>JBBSUF010000180.1:0-1557 GCA_038235185.1 Lysobacterales bacterium | reverse complement strand
GGCGAAGGCACCAGCGACGACTATTTGCCGCCCCAAGTGCCGGCGCTGCCGGCGTTCGCAATGCAACGGGTGATCTCAACCACCATCCGCGACCATGAACTGGACTACTGGACCGGGACCGTCTACACCACCAACCGGCGGGTGTGGGAGCACGACGCAGAGTTCAAGGCCAAGCTGCGCGCGATGCGTTGCATGGCCATCGACATGGAGACGGCGACCATCTTCGCTGCAGGTTTTGCCAACCGCATTCCCTGCGGTGCGCTACTGCTGGTCAGCGACCAGCCGATGGTGCCCGAAGGCGTCAAGACCGAAGCCAGCGATGCCACGGTGTCGGCGAACTTCGTGCAGAACCACATCAAGATCGGCATCGAGGCGCTGCGCCTGATCCGCCGCCACGGGAAATCGGTGCGCCACTTGAGGTTCGACGAGTGATCAAGCCAGCGGACGTCATCGATTTCTGGCGCGCCGCCGGGTCCGGAAAATGGTTCAACGGCGGCAAGACATTCGATGACGACTGCCGAAAGCACTTCGGCGATGCGCACATGGCCGCCGCGCGGCGTGAGTTCGATAGCTGGATGGACACGCCGGATGGCGCGCTCGCCTTGCTGTTGTTGCTCGATCAGATCCCGCGCAACATTTTCCGTGGCAGCGGGCATGCGTTCGCTACCGACGGCCTCGCGTTACAGCACGCAACGCAAGCGGTGCAGGCAGGGCTGGACGTGCAAGTGGATGACGACCTGCGCGCCTTTCTCTACCTGCCGTTCGAGCATTGTGAAGACATGGCGATGCAGGACCGCAGCGTCGAACTGATGGCGACCCTGGGTAAGTGCTCGCTGGGCTATGCGCACGCGCACCGCAGCATCATCGTGCGTTTCGGTCGGTTCCCGCATCGCAACGCCGCGCTTGGCCGAATCAACACGGTAGAAGAACAGGATTGGCTGGATGCGGGCGGTGGCTACTAAGAGCTACTTGTCCGGTCAATAACGCGGAATCGCCGGATCGAACGTTGACCAGGCATCGATGCCGCCGCTGATGTTGTAGACCTCGGTGAAGCCAAGTGCGCGGAAGTGCTCGGCAGCCTGCCCGCTGCGGCTGCCGTGGTGACACAGGAATGCCAGCGGTGTGGCTTTGTCCATCGCTTCGATTTCTTCCATGCCGTCATCGAAATGGGCGAACGGCAATGCCACCGCGGCCAGCGCGCGCTCCTCTGGGGGACGCACGTCGACGATCACCAGGCTGCCGGCATTCACGCGTTCGATGACGTCAGCCTGGCTGATCGCGCGCACTTTCGGTGGCGCATTCGGGTTGTCGATCACCAGCCCCTTGCCGCGCTCGTCATCGGCCCAGTCCACGTGCAGGCCGCGTGCGCGCTGCGCACTGGCCAGGTCGAACTGGGCGCGGATGCCGGCCGATTCACTGGCGATGGCGGCATCGTCATGCTGGGCCAGCTGCAGGCTCGCGTTGTAGCCGTTGTCGATCTGGATCTGCAGCGCAAAGCCTTCGCCCGCATTGGCGATCGCAGTGCGCAACATCTCGGCGGCAGCAGGGGTGATCTCG
>JBBSUF010000179.1:0-1583 GCA_038235185.1 Lysobacterales bacterium | reverse complement strand
GGTCGGTCGTGCGGAGAAGCCCCACGACTGCGCGATTTGGCTACCGGGTTCGCTGAAGGCGCATCCCTGCACCTGCAGCCAACAGGCCGAATTAATTAGGCCACCCTTCGGGCGCTTCCTACGCCAGCTCGCCTCCCCGAATCGGGATGAAGGTCAACTGCACGCGGCGCTTCGCTCTGCGGAGAACCGCCGCTTTGCGGCGGTTGCACCTTCTTTTGACTCACCCGCCCGTTCCTGTCGGCAAGTGCTGGACGGATCAGCCGCTTGCGGGCCACGCGAGGGATCGCGTGGCTTCGGCTGCGGCACAGGATGTGCCTTCAGCCGAACCCGGCCAGTGCTTGCGACGTCGTGCGGCTTCATCGCACGACCGACAGGCCATCGGGCCGCATCTTTGGGTTACTTTTCTCTGCGCGAGAAAAGTGACTCGCGCGCCGGCAGGCGCGAGAAACGCTTGACTAGCCTGGCGATAGCGATCCAAAAGTGGTCTGGTTCGCCACGCGCGCCGAAGGCGCAACGAAAAGACTAGTGCGGTGGCTTATGCTGGTGCCATTGCAACCAGTGGCGCTCAGCTCGATGATCAAACGTCATATCCACTGTTGCCTGGCGTCGCAGCGATGACGCGCGCGCTGCTTGCCGACGTTGGCGGTACCAACGTGCGTTTCGCGATCGCTGACAGTGCGACGCCGGAACCCCTGGAGCGTGCCAGCATTCGGCGCTATCGGGTCGAGAAGTTTCCGACTTTTGCCGATGCTGCGAGGCAGTACCTGATCGACATTGGAGTCGACTCGGTCGATGACGATCTCGCTGGTCGCGGCTACGTCGCTGCCGGCGATGCATCGGAAAACCCGGGTGCTCGACCCACCCATGCGGTCTGTGCTTTCGCCGGTCCGGTTATGGGCGATGAAGTGAAGATGACCAATCACGCCTGGACGATTTCGATGAACGAATTGCAGCGCCAGCTCGGTTTCGAGCAGGTGCGGGCGATTAATGATTTCGCGGCGATGGCGTATTCAATTGCATTGCTTGGCGACGGCGAGGTGCAAGGCATCGGCGATGTTGCATTGCCGGGCTTTGGGTCGAAGCCGAAACAGACCTTCGTTGTAGTCGGTCCCGGTACCGGACTTGGCGTGTCGGCGTTGCTGCTGCGTGATGGCGCGATCAGCGCGCTCGAAACCGAAGCGGGGCACGTCGGGTTCGCTCCGACAAGTGTCGATCAACAAGAAATCCTGAGCCGCGTTTCGGCACGTTTTGGTCGCGTGTCCAACGAACGCCTGCTGTGCGGGCCAGGACTGGTGAACATCTACACGGCACTCGCGGAAATATCGGGAAGCACCGCCGAGTCTCTGACGCCGGAACTGATCACTGGTCGCGCCAGCGACGGCAGTTGCACGATTTGCATTCGCGCAGTCGAAACGTTTTGCGAAATGCTTGGCTCGGTTGCCGGTGACATGGTGCTTGCCTACGCTGGGTGGGATGGGGTCTATCTCGCAGGCGGGCTCACGCCAGCGTTGTTGCCATGGTTGAAAGGCGGCGAGTTTCGCAGGCACTTCGATGACAAGGGCCGCTATTCGCGAATCGTCGCG
>JBBSUF010000178.1:0-1746 GCA_038235185.1 Lysobacterales bacterium | reverse complement strand
TCGATCGGCATGATCGGGAACACCTGGTCGATCGCCCACACGTCGGGCATTGATTCGAACACACTGAAGTTGACGAAGTACTTGTCGACCAGGCGCTCGTTGAGCTCGTCCAGCAAATCGCGATGGCTCTTTTCGTCGTAGGTCAGGCGCGCCTTGACTGCATGCGCAATCGCATAGAACAGGTCGTCGATGCGCGCGCGCTGGATCAGGTCGATCTGCCCGAGCGCGTACAGGCTCAGGCCCTCGGCATGCGCCTGCGACGCTTCATGGAACACTTCCACAGCCGGGCGTTGCGCCAGTTCCTCATGCAGCGTGCGCAGCTGCGCCACCGGGATCGACTCGTCATCATTTTGCGGCGGCACCCGACCTTCCGGCGCGCGCTCAACCTCAGAGACATTGGTCACCAGCACCGCGTGGTGCGCGGTCATCGCGCGGCCGCATTCGGTGACGATGCGTGGCGGCGTCAGACCTTCACGTTCGCAGGCCTCGGCCAGCGGTTGAACGATACTGCTGGCGTAATGATGGATGCCGTAATTGACCGAGTTGTAGCTGCGACTGCGGGTGCCTTCGTAGTCGATGCCAAGTCCGCCGCCGACATCGACATGACTGATGTTCGCGCCCAGCTTGCTTAGTTCGACGAAGTAGCGGGTGGCCTCGCGCATGCCCTTGGCGATGTCGCGCACGTTGCTGATCTGGCTACCCATGTGGAAATGCAGCATTTGCAGGCAGTCGCCCATGCCGGCATCGCGCAGGCGTTTCCACAGGTCCAATAGTTGGCGCGGATCCAGGCCGAACTTGGCCTTGTCGCCGCCACTGTTCTGCCATTTGCCGGCGCCCAGCGAGGCCAGTCGCATGCGCACGCCAAGCCCGGGCTTGACGCCCAGCGCCTTGGCTTCCTCCAGCACCAGGCGCAACTCGGACGGCTTTTCGATCACGATGTAGGTCTGCATGCCCAGCTTGCGTCCGATTAGCGCCAGCCGGATGTATTCGCGATCCTTGTAACCGTTACAGACAATCAATCCGCCGGTCCGGCTCAGCGCCAGCACCGCCATCAGTTCCGGTTTGCTGCCCGCTTCCAGGCCAAACCCTTCACCATGGTGAGTGGCCAACGTTCCGGCTACCCCAAAGTGCTGGTTGACTTTTATCGGGTACACCGCGGTGTACTCGCCGCTGTAATCCCAATCCTTGCGGGCCTGCGCGAAGGCGGCCTGCAACCGGCCCAGGCGATCGCCCAGGATGTCCGGGAAGCGCACCAGCATTGGCAGCTTGGCGCCCATGGCCATTGCCGAATCCACCGCTTCGGGCAGCGCGATGGTCGGGCCGGCTGCGCCTTTGGGACGCACCACCACCTGGCCCGCGGCATTCACGTCGAAATAGCCCTCGGACCAGTGCGGGACGGAATAGGTCTTGCGGGCAAGCTCAAGCGTCCAGTCGGACATCGTGTCGGCATCGGCATTCGCGGGTGGGACGCGCATTCTAGCGCCGGCGTGCATCGGGCGTTTTCGCGCCTCCGTTACAATCCGCGCCGAACATACCTCTAGTCGAGCAGCGGAGCGCGCAATGTCCAACCCCGAGTGGCTGTACGAGAATTTCGACAAGGCTGGTTCGTCGATCGGTTACCGCATCACCGGCAAGCTCGACGAGGTGCGCTCAAAGTTCCAGCACATCGAGATCTACGAATCGACCGACTGGGGCAACATCATGCTGATCGACGGCGCGATGATGCTGACCACCCGCGACAACTTC
>JBBSUF010000177.1:0-1770 GCA_038235185.1 Lysobacterales bacterium | reverse complement strand
GCGCTGGGCCGACAGCCCGAACTTGGACGCCTTGCCGCCGGTGTTCACCTTTTGATGGTGGCCACCGCCGTGCCCCAGGTCGATGCGCAACCATAGCGTGCGTCCACGAAAGACCTCTGGCCAGCAGCGCATCAACTCGACGTTGTCGACGGTGACGGTGACCCCTCGTGCCATTGCCGCCGCGTATTCGCCGATGGGCGCGAAACTGGGGGTGAACAACACACGCTCTGGCGAAAGATCCGGCAGGACCTCGAACACCCGCTCGAGTTCACCCTGCGACACGCATTCCAGGCCGAAGCCCTCTTCGACCAGCACCCTCAGGATCGCGGGATGCGCATTGGCCTTGATCGCGTAGTAGCGGCGATCGACCGCGTCGATTTCGGTCAACTGGCGGGCACGTTCGCGCACCTTGGGGAGGTTGTAGACATAGCGGGGCGTGCCTTGCGCAGCCAACGCCAGCAGGCGTTCGCGCTGTTCCGCAGCGCGCCACCACGGCGTGCCGCGCGGACGTACCGTGCCATTGATGGCGCGCCAACGCGGACCGAATACCTGGGCCTCGTAGACCGGCATCGCGCCGCTGTCGATCAGCGAAGCATGCAAGCGCGGCAACATGCCGTCGGCAGCGGCCTCGTCCACCACGAAGGTCAGGTTCAGGTCGTTTGACGACTGCGAGATCAGGTGCACGCGTTCATGCCCGAACATCGCCCAGACCTCGGACAATTTGTGCAGCAACGAGCGCATGCCGCGCCCGACCAGGGTAATGGCCGCGCACGGCACGATCACCTTGACCCGGCAGATCGTCTCCAGGTCGGTGGCGAGCGCTTCCAGCACATTGGTGGTCACCAGGTTCTCGGTCGGATCCAGCGAGACGGTGACATTGGTTTCCGACGAGCCGATCAAGTCCACCGACAGGCCGTGGCGCTTGAAGCGCTCGAAGATGTCGGCGAGGAAGCCGATTGACTGCCACATGCCGACGCTTTCCATCGAAACCAGCACGATGCCGTTGCGGCTGCTGATCGCCTTCACTCCGGGCACGGTCGCCGCGGTATCGTCGATGCGTGTGCCGGGCAGCTGCGGGCGTTCGGTATCCAGGATCGCCATCGGCACCCCGGCATGCCGGCACGGACCGAGCGAGCGCGGATGCAAGACCTTGGCGCCGGTCGTCGCGATTTCCTGCGCCTCGGCATAGTCCAGCCGGGTCAGCAGCCGTGCGTCGGGTACATCGCGCGGGTTGGCGCTGAACATGCCCGGGACGTCAGTCCATATCTCCACGCGCAATGCCTTGAGCAGGCAACCGAAATATGCCGCCGAGGTGTCCGAGCCGCCGCGCCCGAGCACTGCAGTCGAACCATCCCCATGTCGAGCTATGAAGCCCTGGGTGATGACCAGCGACGTTGGCTGGGCCGAGAAGCGCATCGCAAAATCGGCATCCGGATCACCGTTGCAATTGACTGACAATCGCTGCGCCCACTCGCTGGCATTCGGCAGCGATACCGCGTTCAACCAATTGCGCGCATCGCACCAGCCGATGTCGTGGCCCTGCGCGCGCAGATAGGCCGCGCCAATGATCGAGGACAGCAGTTCGCCCTGCGCGAGCACCTCGGCCTGCCAGTCCAACGACAGCATCGCGGAGCGTGGATCACTTGCCAGTGCCTGCAACGCAGCGAAGCGTTCTCCCAGAACGCCATCGGCATCCAGATCTAGCTCGGTGCAGAACGCGCGATGGCGCTGGATGAGCGCATCGACACGCGCCGCGATGCCGTCGCCGGC
>JBBSUF010000176.1:0-1777 GCA_038235185.1 Lysobacterales bacterium | reverse complement strand
CGCGCCCTGGCCGGGGATGCCCTCAGCGCTGATGTCACCACCATGGCGCTCGATGATGCGCTTCACCGATGCCAGCCCGATGCCGTGTCCGGGGAATGCATCCTGGCTGTGCAGGCGTTGGAACGGGCGGAACAACTTGTCTGCGTAGCCGGGATCAAATCCGGCACCGTTGTCACGTACATGAAAGGTCGTAACGCCCTCCGGGCTGGTCTGCATGCCGACATCGACCCAGGCCTCGCGCGTGTCCCGGGTGAACTTCCAGGCATTGCCCATCAGGTTGTCGAGCAACGTGTGCAGCAAGGCCCTGTCGCCGCGCGCACGCATGCCCGGCCGTACCCGTAACGCGACTTTGTGCTCCGGATCGGCATCGGCCAGCCCCGCGCCTACCTCCTGGGCCAGTGCACTCAGGTCGACGTCCGCCAAGGTGAGTCCGGTCCGGCTGATCCGCGACAGCTTGAGCAGCGCGTCGATCAGATCGGCCATGCGCTCGGTGGCCTTGCGCACGCGACCGAGATAATCGCGCCCGGTAGCGTCCAGGACATCGGAATAGCGCTCGCCCAGGATACGGCTGAACCCTTCGATGGCCCGCAGCGGTGCGCGCAAGTCGTGGGAGACGCTGTAGGCGAAGGATTCCAGTTCGCTGTTGGCCTCGCTCAACTCGCGGGTACGCGCCGCCACCCGCGCCTCAAGCGTGCGATTGAGGGATTTCACCATCGCTTCCGCACGCACTCGCTCGCTGACATCCTCCATCTGCACCAGCCGCGCGATGTCGCGGTCCGGATCGCCCGGGACCAGTGCCATGGTCAGTTGCACGTAGCGCATCTCGCCGTCGCGCCGGTGCAAGGTGCGCATCGTGCGCACCACGCCGCCTTCATCGTGTAGCACGGCGCTCATCTGCGACGTCCGCAGCGGCTCGTTGTCGCCGTCCAGCAGCGACACCAGCGGGCGACCGAGCAATTCGTCATGGCCGAAACCCAGGATGGCGTTCAACGCCGGATTGGAGTCGACGATATTGCCGTTGGTATCCAGCAGGGCCTTGCCGATCGCCGAATACTGCATCGCGATCCGGAAGCGCTGTTCGCTGCGACGAAACGATGCCGTCATCTCTTCGGCCAGCCGTCTTGCCGTGCTCTGCGTCGACGCCAGTGTCCACATCAGGCCAAACAGAAGAAGGGACACCAGGCCACCCGCCACCAGCATGTAGTTCAGCGCCGCCAGCTGGGGCGCGGCGATGCGTTGCGGCCCGGAAAAGAAGTCGAAACGCCAGCGACGGCCATAAAAAGAAAGTGTCAGGCTGTGGGTGAACGCATTGACCTCCCCGATGTCAGGGTCTGCGTGAAGCACGACCTGGGCGGAATCGGTGATATCGACCACCCGCATGCGCTCCGTGGTCCGGGCCGGGGCAACGGACGTCTGGAGCATGCGCTGTATATGAAATGGCGAATAGACCCAGCCGATAATCGACGCCCGGCGCAGGGCACGGGTCGATGGCGCCTGCGCAGCCTGGTAGACCGGCGTATACAGCAGCATGCCCGCGATCTGCTGCCCCCCATCCTGCACCAGTTGCACCCTGCCACTCAGCCGTGGACGCCCGCTATCCAGCGCCGCCTGCATGGCTCTGCGTCGAATTGGCTCGGAATACATGTCGTAACCGATGGCAAGCTGGTTGCTGGTTGAACGCGGCTCGAGATAGACGATCGGACCATACTGCGGTCGTCGCCCATGCGGACGCACATCCAGCATCCCCTCGCCGTTCTCGCGGAGTTGCAGCTGCAGT
>JBBSUF010000175.1:0-1850 GCA_038235185.1 Lysobacterales bacterium | reverse complement strand
TTTGGACCGGCTTCACCTTCGTCGGCTTCTTCACGCCCATCGCCGATCTCACGGCGCGCATCTGGCCATTCCAGTGGGGCGGGTGGGAAACGTTCTGGGTGCTGTTCTACGGTCTCGCAACCTGGGGCAATGCCGGCTTCCTGCGCGAGCAGGTCTGCAAGTACATGTGCCCGTATGCACGATTCCAGAGCGCAATGTTCGACAGCAACACGCTGATCATTGCCTACGATCCGATGCGCGGCGAGCCGCGTGGCCCGCGCAGGCGTGGCCTCGGCGACGTGATGGAACGCGCGCGTGGACTGCTCGATCTGAAAGCCGCGTACGACTACGTGTTTCGCGCCAGCCAGCATCCCAGCGCTGCCGCAAAAGCCGCGCAAGCACATGGCACCATCACACTTGCCGGTGCTGGCGTCACTTCGGAGCCGTTGCCGAAGTTCGCGCCCGAAGAACTAGGCGACTGCATCGATTGCACGTTGTGCGTGCAGGTTTGCCCGACCGGCATCGATATCCGTAATGGCCTGCAATACGAATGCATCGCCTGCGGCGCCTGCATCGATGCCTGCAATGGCGTGATGGAGAAGATGGATTTTGCGAAGGGCTTGATCCGCTATTCCACGCAAAACGCCATCGATGGCAAACCTACGCGCGTGATGCGACCGAGGGTCTGGGTCTACGGCATTCTGTTGCTCGCGTTGGCTGCGGCTTGGGCCTGGGGCGTTGCCGCACGAAGTTCGTTGATCGTCGATGTACAACGCGATCGCAACGCGCTGTACCGGATCAACGCCGGTGGCGAGGTCGAGAACGGCTACACGCTCAAGCTGGTCAACAAGATTGATCGTGCCGGCGACTTCACCGTCACGGTCGAATCGCCAACGCCAGGCATCGTGTTGCGCGAGCCGCGTGCCACCGTGCATGCCGATGCCGAAGAAGTGTTGTCGCTGCCGCTGATCCTTTCGGGACCGTCGTCACTGCACGGCCGTCACGACGTGAAGGTGATCATCAACAACGCTGACGGCACTGTGCGAAAGTCAGTCGACAGCAGCTTCTTCGGCCCTATGTGATGACAGACAAGCGTTCCGCCTGGCGAGAGCCGATGGTCTGGCTGGTTGCCGGGCTACCGCTTGCGGCGGTGATTGGCAGCATCTGGCTGGTTTTCGAGGCAGTGCGCAGCGGCAATGACGATGCCGTTTACGACCAGGTCCAGCGCACCGGTCAGACACAGGTTGCCGATCTCGACGCCGATGCGCGCGCGGCAGAACTCAAGCTCGGTGCCGTGGTGCAGATCGACGACGCCACCCTGCATGTGTTTCCCGCAGGCGGCGCCTTCGTGCGTAGCGAGCCGTTGCAGATGACCTTGTTGCATCCGCAGCACGAGGCTTCTGATCGCAATGTCGACCTGCTGCCCGATCCGACCGGATGGCATGCGGACGTTGCTCTCGACGCTGGTCACGACTGGATCGTTCACGTCACCGATGAAAAGACCACGTGGCGATTGCGCGGACGCCTGCTGAAGGGCCAGCGTGCGGCGCACCTCGGGCCGTCGTTGCAGATTCAGTGAACGCACTTTTGAGCCGCCCTGAGTCTGCGGACTGCTTTCATTGCAGCCAGCCGCTGCCAAGTACGCCGTTACGCGTTGTGATCGATGGTGCCCCGCAGGCGCTCTGTTGCGACGGTTGTAAAGGCGCGGCGGAGTGGATACGCGATGCACGCCTCGGCGACTACTACCGCTTGCGCAGCGAAACCGCCAGCAAAGTCGAGCTGGATGGCGTGGATTTCACGCTCTGGGATCGCCACGACCTGATGCGCGATCACGTTCGCATCGTCGAAGGAGAACGCGAAATCACCGTACT
>JBBSUF010000174.1:0-1860 GCA_038235185.1 Lysobacterales bacterium | reverse complement strand
TCGGATACAGCGCCATGAACTCCGGCAGCAGCTTCGGGAACTGCTGCTGGGCCATCGACACCGGAACGCTGACCCGCACGCTGCCACGTGGCTCCACGCTGAGGCGGTCCACTGCCTCGCGCGCGGCTTGCGCTTCGGCCAACATCGACTGTGCGTGCCGATACACGCTGTTGCCGACATCGGTCACCGAAAACCGGCGCGTCGAACGCTGTAGCAGGCGCACGCCCAGTTCGGTCTCCAGCGAACTGATGCGCCGGCTCAGCCGCGACTTGGGAATGCCCAGCGCGCGTTCGGCGGCAGCGAACCCGCCGTGGTCGACCACGACGGCAAAATAATACAAATCGTTGAGGTCATTCATGCCTCATGAAATCCGCTCAAGGCCACCCATATACGAACGCAACGGCTCCGGCACATCGATGCTGCCATCGGCGTTCTGATAGTTCTCCATCACCGCGATCAACGCGCGACCCACGGCCACGCCGGAACCATTGAGCGTATGCACGAGTTCCGGCTTGCCAGTGTCCAGGTTGCGCCAGCGCGCCTGCATCCGCCGGGCCTGGAAATCACCACAGTTGGAGCATGACGAGATCTCGCGATAGGCGTCTTGTGAAGGCAGCCACACCTCCAAGTCGTAGGTCTTCACCGTAGCAAAACCCATGTCGCCGGTGCACAGCAGCACCTTGCGGTACGGCAGGCCCAACGACTCCAGCACCACCTCGGCGCACCGGGTCATGCGCTGGTGCTCGTCTGCGGCTTGCTCCGGCTTGGAGATACTCACCAGTTCGACCTTCTCGAACTGATGCTGGCGGATCATGCCGCGGGTATCGCGGCCGTGGCTGCCAGCCTCGGCACGGAAGCACATGGAATGGGCGGTCATGCGCAACGGCAGGCGCGGCGCATCGATGATTTCGTCGCGGACGAGATTGGTCAGCGGGACTTCGCTGGTGGGAATCAGGTAGCGCTTAGCAGACGCCGATTCGCCATCGCCAACGTCGGTCGCGAACAGGTCGTCCTCGAATTTCGGGAGCTGCCCCGTGCCGCGCATCGACTCCGCATTGACCAGCAGCGGGACGTTGGTTTCTTCGTAGCCGTGGGTGTCGGTGTGCAGATCGAGCATGAACTGGGCCAGCGCGCGATGCAGGCGCGCAAGCTGCCCGCGCAGCACGGTGAAGCGCGCGCCGCTGAGCTTCGCGGCGGTGTCACCATCCAGCCAGCCGTGGCGTGCGCCCAGCTCGACGTGATCCTTGATCTGGAAATCGAAGTTGCGCGGGGTGCCCCAGCGGTGTTGCTCGACATTGTCGGCTTCATCCTTGCCCAGCGGCACCGAGACATCCGGCAGGTTGGGAGTGCCCAGCGCGATTGCTTCAATCCTGGCGCGGAGTTCGTCCAGCCGCGCTTCCGACGCCTTCAGTTCATCACTGAACCCGGCAACTTCGGCCATGACTGCCGAGACGTCTTGACCCTTCGCCTTGAGCATGCCGATCTGCTTGCTGCGCCTATTGCGCAGGTTCTGCAGTTCCTGGGTCCGCACCTGGATGCGCTTGCGCTCGGTCTCCAGTGCTTCGATCGCCAGTACATCAAGGTCGAAGCCGCGACTGACGCGCAGGCGCTCGGCAAGTTCGGCGGGGTTGGTGCGCAACAGGGCGGGATCAAGCATCGACGGGACTTGCAGCGGATGAACACGCATTATCGCCCGTGCTGCCGCCGTTTGCCGAAGCCATCGCAACCCTATGCCAGAATGCGGCCATGCCCGAACCAAATCCCCAGCACAACCCGCCGCGCAGATCCCTGCTCTCGCCGCGCATCGTCAAGCTGTTGGCGATTGCCTTCGGCGTCGGCTTGCTGATGTTCCTGTTCCTG
>JBBSUF010000173.1:0-1928 GCA_038235185.1 Lysobacterales bacterium | reverse complement strand
TGGGCAACAACCCTGATCCGTTGCAGCCGGTGATGGAACGTCAGGTCGCGCTGTTGGTGCGGCTGATCGATGACCTGCTTGACGTGTCCAGGATCAACCTCGACAAGCTCACGCTCAAGCGTGCGCCGACGACGTTGCAGAGCGTGCTTGCCGCCGCGCTGGAAATCGCTTCACCGCTGATAGGAAAAGGCAGCCATTCCATTGTCCGCGACATTCCTGCCGATGCCTTGCCGCTGGATGCCGACCATGACCGGCTGTCGCAGGTGTTTTCGAATCTTGTTGGCAACGCGGCGAAATATTCGCCAACTGGCAAGCCCATCGAGATCTCGGTATCGATGACGAATAGTCACGTGCGCACGACCATCCGCGACCACGGCATCGGGCTTACGCCCGCGCAGTGTGAGCGGGTTTTTGACCTGTTCACGCAGGTCGATACTTCGATCGAACGTTCGCAGGGTGGACTGGGCATTGGGCTGAGCCTGGTGCGCAAGCTGGTGGAGCTGCACGATGGCGCGGTGCATGTGCACAGCGAAGGCCTCGGTCAGGGCAGCTGTTTTACTGTCGACCTTCCTTTGGGCGAAACCCTGCCGCCTGTGACCGAGCGGCTTCATTCCGCCCCACTTGCCAAGGGCGGACGTGCCTTGGTAGTGGACGACAACCGTGATGCAGCCGATACCCTGGCCCTCGCACTGCAGGTATTCGGATTGGAGGTGCGCACGCTTTACGATCCGATGCAGGCGACTGATGTGGCGGCCGACTTCGATCCACACATGGTGTTTCTCGACATCGGCATGCCGGGGTTGAGTGGATATGACCTCGCGCGCAGGTTGCGCGAGGCGAATCCAGATCGCCCCCGCGTCATGATCGCGGTCACGGGGTGGGGCCAGCCCGAGGATCAGCGCAGGACCGCCGAGGCTGGCTTCAACCATCACCTGGTGAAACCGCCCGATCTTGATGTCCTTCGCGCGATCTGCGCATCGGTTGTTCCATGACCCGGCCTGGGTCGATGAGCATCGCGCCCCCGATTGAACTCGATTGGGCGAAAATCGTGCATGACCTGCGCGGTCCGCTGATGCCGCTGAGCACTGCAGCATGGCTGCTTCGCAATGAAGAGGGCATCTCGGAGCGCGTGGGTGAACTGACCACAATTGTCGAACGCCAGTCCAGGCGTTTGACGCAAATGATGGATGAACTGAGCGACTGGGGACGCAGCGGGGATAGTCAATTTGCGTTGAATCTGGTGCCGGTCGATGCCGCGCTCGCGGTAGACATGGCCATCTGCGGCATTGCGGGTTGCCACGTGGTACCGCTCATCACGGATGAGGCAGCGGCGTTCCAATTGGGCGCAGACCAGCACCGGCTCGGCCAGCTACTACGCGCGCTGATCGAGCACGCCATATTTCGCGACCCGGACCGTCTCCCGGAGGTTTCGCTTTCCGTCGAGTCGGGGCAGCTGCACATCCGCATACGCGACCAGGGCGCACCACTGGATGCGATGGCGCGCGAGGCCTTGCTGAGCCAGTCCCTTTCCAGTCCGTTCGATGATGGCCTGGGCTTGCGGCTCTTGCTCGCACGCAGAATCGCCGAAGCGCATGGCGGTAGCTTGACGATCGACGCAACCACGGCAGATGGATTGGCGATGGTATGTGCACTGCCCCGCAGCCACTTACCGATTCCGCCAATGGCGTGAATCCATCGAGTCGTATTGGGGCGCCAGCAAATCCAATGGATCAGGTGGCTTCGGATGGTCTTGTTCGTTTTCGGCGTCAGGCAACGTCGACCTTCGTGAGGCGCGGTCGCAGCGTGGCCACGCCATGCCCCTGCTCTCCCAGGTATTCAAGCCACTTGCCGAGGAAGGTGTTCATGCGCAGGCGATGGTCCAGGATGCGGCTGGGCGGCGGATACATGCCGATCACGTCCTGCCAGCG
>JBBSUF010000172.1:0-2045 GCA_038235185.1 Lysobacterales bacterium | reverse complement strand
TATCGATCGCGCCGTCCTGGCCAACGTCATGACTGATCGTGCGCACCCAGCCGGTGGCATCGCGCGTCGTCAATGGATCGTCGGCATGCTCGTCGTTGGCGTGCTCTTGGGCGAATGCCGGTTGCCCCGGGTTGACGGACTGCGCCTGTGCGCCGGCCGCCATGTGGATGGTCTGCCGATCCAAACCCAACGCCTGGCGAAACGCCAACAACGGATTCGAGAAGAATTGGCCTGACAACGCCAACGACAGGCCGATCACGCCGAGCCAGAACGCGACGACGGCCACTCTGGCCATGCCCGGATGCTGCTTCATCCACAGTTTCATGCCCGACTCCATGCGGTCGTTTGATCGCGGATTTCAGTCTTCCAACTGCCTGGCCCCCGGATTTACTGGAGCCATCGCCGCAGAAAACGCGGATAGGCCACCCAAGCGGACAGTCGAAAGCGATGGCGACCCCGCCGATATCCCCCCGGTGAGCGCAGAGGGACACGGTCAGTGGGGCGATTACATATCCCGGATCTTCCGCTTCTGGTTATCCTCGCCGTTCATCCCCGATGAGCAGCGCAATGCCGATGACCACGTGCGATGTCCTGATCATTGGCGGCGGCCACAACGGCCTGGTCTGCGCGGCGTACCTGGCTGGTGCCGGGCTCAAGGTGCGCGTGCTGGAGCGCCGTGGGATCGTCGGCGGCGCGGCGGTCACGGAAGAATTCGTGCCGGGTTTCCGCAATTCCACCGCGAGTTACACCGTCAGCCTGCTCAATCCGAAGGTGATCGCCGATCTCAACCTGCACGCGCATGGACTGCGCGTGGTGGAACGTCCATACGCGAACTTCCTGCCACTGCCAGATGGCCGTGCGTTCCGACTGGGTGGTGAACTGACGCGAACGGAAGTCGAACGGTGGTCCGCCCGCGATGCCGCGCGTCTGCCGGATTACTACGCGATGCTCGACGGCGTGGTGCATGTGCTGCGCGAGTTGATGGTGCGCACGCCGCCGAACGTGTCCGACGGATTCGTGCTGGCCGACTGGCTGGCATCGCTCGACGTGGCCCGCAAGCTCAAGCGCCTGGACATGCGTGGGCGCCGCGACCTGCTGGACCTGTTCACCAAGTCGGCGGGCGAACTACTCGACAGCTATTTCGAATCCGCGCCGCTCAAGGCCGTGCTCGGCTGGGATTCCGTGGTTGGCAATTTCGCCAGTCCCTATACGCCGGGGTCCGCTTACGTGCTGCTGCACCACGTGTTTGGCGAAGTCAATGGCAAGTCCGGCGTCTGGGGCCACGCGATTGGCGGCATGGGCGCGATCACGCAGGCGATCGCCGGGGAATGTGCCGCGCGTGGCGTGGTCGTCGACACCAATGCCGCCGTGGAGCGCGTGCTGGTCGAAGGCGGTCGCGCGGTCGGCGTGCAGCTGGCCGATGGCCGGCAGCTGCGCGCGCGTTCGATCGTCTCCAACCTCAACCCAAAGCTGCTCTACCAGAAGCTGATCGCGCCCGAACACCTGGACGTGGACACCAGCGAGCGGATCGCGCGGTATCGCTGTGGCTCCGGTACGTTCCGCATGAATGTCGCGTTGTCCGAACTGCCGGATTTCACTGCGGCGCCGGGCACGCACCTGCAGGCACACCATCAGTCCGGGATCCTCATCGGGCCCTCGCTGCGGTATTTCGAGCAGGCCTACTTCGATGCGAAAGCCGCGGAACACAATCCTGGGTGGTCGCGTGCACCGATCGTCGAACTGGTGATTTCGTCGACCCTGGACGACACGCTGGCACCGCCCGGACAGCACGTCGCCAGCCTGTTCTGCCAGCATGTGAATCCCGATGTCATCGGGGGTTGGGACGCGCATCGCGACACCGTTGCGCGCCTGATGATCGACACCGTCGATGCGTATGCGCCCAACTTCAAGCGCAGCGTGATCGGCTACAAGGCGCTCACGCCGCTGGACCTGGAGCGCGAGTACGGACTGGTCGGCGGCGACATCTTCCATGGCTCGCTCGGCCTGGACCAGTTGTTCAGCGCGCGCCCGGTATTGGGTCAAGG
>JBBSUF010000171.1:0-2159 GCA_038235185.1 Lysobacterales bacterium | reverse complement strand
CGGCGTTCCCGTTCCATCCACAGGGCGCGGACGGCATGGTCGAAGTCAAGGGCAACGACAGCAGCCTGGGCTGGGTGGCGGGCCTGCAATGGAAGCCGGTCGACAACGTCTCGATCGGCTATTCGCACCACTCCAAGATCGACCACACGTTGACCGGCAACGCCGACTTCACGATGCCCGCCAGTGTCGCGGCGACGTTTGGCGCGTTCAGCGTGACCGCCTACGACGACGGCGCGATCTATGCACCGCTCACCACGCCCAGCACCGACACGCTGAGCGCGCAATGGGACATCAACCAGCAGTTCCGCCTGCTTGGCGACATCCAGCGCACCGGCTGGAATTCCCTGAAGCAGGTCGCGGTCTATCGCGCCGACGGCACGCCATTGGGCCCGGCCGAGCCGTTCAACTGGAAGAACACCACCTACTTCGGCATCGGCGGGGAATGGGACATGAGCGATGCGTTGACCTTCCGCGCCGGCATCGCTCACGACGAGTCCCCGACCAACGACCAGACGCGCACCCCGCGACTGCCCGACAACACGCGCATGCTCTATTCGGTTGGTGCCACCTGGCGGGCGACGGATGCCTTCAGCATCGACGCTGCCTTCCAGCGCATTTCGATCGACAGCCCGAGCATCAACGTGACCTCGTCCAGTGGCTCGCACCTGGTGGGCAGCTTCAGCGGCCACGCCGACCTGTTCGGTGTCGCGGCGCGCTACCGCTTCTGATCAATCCGCCATGCAAAACCCAAAAGCCCCGCTTCGGCGGGGCTTTTTCATCCTTCGTGTTTTCAGAAGGGTAGCGGATACGCAATTGGTCTTGTCATCTAGTTGCCGACATCAAGTGTCTGGTTGATGAACAACGTGGTGATGCCAACTCCCGGCGGCAGCAGGCAACTGATATTGAACGTCGTAAATGAACTGTTCAAACCATCACTTGCGACCCATGCAATTCCGTGGGCTTCATTCTGGCCGAACGTGCTGCTCTTGGGCATGTAGAAAGCAGGAGCAGGTGCATCGGAAGTCACACCGGTGCAATTGACCACGACGTCATGTGCATTCGTATTGTAAATGGTGATTCCATGGCCAACTGTAATCGGTACATTTTGCAATGACATTGGCGAACAGGTAACAAACACCGATGCATTGCCTTCGTTGAACATTCCGGTCGGGCGCTTCCTCAGTGTTGTGTCGTACTGCGGGAGGGCTGCCTGGCAGGCACCCGTCGCATTCATCATCAATCGCAAGTTACGGGTTGCGGCTTTGGAGTCGTCGTTGTGCATGGCGCAGAACAGTGCAACGCAAGCGATCAAGATACGGTGCGTGATCATTTGAATCCCCCTGATACCGGTGAGTCTTGCAGGAATGTCATTCGCCCAGCGTCAGCAGCGACGCATTGCCGCCGGCGGCCGTGGTATTGACGGTCACCGTTTTTTCGGTGGCGAACCGCGGGAGATAGTGTGGGCCGCCGGCCTTTGGGCCGGTGCCTGACAAGCCCTGCCCGCCGAAGGGCTGCACGCCGACCACCGCGCCGATCTGGTTGCGGTTGACGTAGGCATTGCCCACCTTCGCGCGCGACACGATGCGGTCGATGGTTTCGTCGATGCGCGAGTGGATGCCGAGGGTCAGGCCGTAGCCGGTGGTATTGATGGCGTCGATCACCTGGTCCAGCGCATCGGCTTTCCAGCGAACGACGTGCAGCGCGGGGCCGAAAACTTCCTGTTGCAGGCGGTCGATCGAGTCGATTTCCCACGCGCTGGGCGCGAAGTAACTGCCGTGGGCGGTGGCGTCGGGATCCAGTGCCGCCTGCGCGATCAACGTGGCCTCGGCGCGCATGCGCGCGGCGTGGGCATCGAGCACGCGCAACGCGTCGGGGTCGATCACCGGGCCGATGTCGGTCGACAGCAGCGCCGGGTCGCCGACGCGCAGCTCCGCCATCGCGCCAGCGAGCATCCCGATCACCTTGTCGGCGATGTCGTCCTGTACGAACAGCACGCGTGCAGCCGAGCAACGCTGGCCGGCAGACGTGAACGCCGATGCCAGCGCGTCCTTGACCAGTTGCTCGGGCAACGCCGAGGAATCGCCGATCAGCGCGTTCTGCCCGCCGGTCTCGGCGATCAGCACGCCGATCGGCGCGTCGCGCGCGGCCAGCGCGCGGTT
>JBBSUF010000170.1:0-2200 GCA_038235185.1 Lysobacterales bacterium | reverse complement strand
TGCAGCGCGCTGTCGCCGGCGGGGTGTCCCATCGAGTCGTTGATGGTCTTGAGATTATCGACATCGACAAACAGCACGGCCAGCGATGCGGCATGACGCTGCGCCAAGGCGATGGCGGAGTCCATGCGCTCCAGCGTCAGTGCTCGGTTGGGGGTGTTGGTCAGCGGGTCGCGCTGGCCGGCGGTGACCATGTCGGCGATGGTCTTGACCGCCGTGTCGGCGATCGTGTTTGCATGCAGGGCAGCCGCCACCAGATGCTCGTTGGCTTCCAGCAGCTGGACATTGCGCTGGCTGCCGATCTCCTTTTTCGCATCGCTTAGGTACTGTCGCAATCGTGTCAGTTCGACGCGTATGTCGTCCGCGTGCCCGTCGAGCAATGCGAGTGCTTCTGTATCGACGATATTCGTGACCGCTGAGTCGGCGATCGAGTAGGCATGCAATGCAGCCACCACCAGATGCTCGTTGGCTTCCAGCAACTGCGCACTGACCTGGCTGCCGATCTCCGCTTTCACCTCACACAGTTGACGACGCATCTGCGAGAGTTCGATGCGTACGAGATCCGCCTGCCCGTTGAGCAACGCAAGCGTTTCCGCCGCGAGCAACTGGCTGTCGGACGCGCTGGTCATGACGAATCACTCAACGATGAGTCGACTTCAGCCATTGCCCACGTCATCATCGGAATCAACGCCATCGTCCTCCTCGCGCCGCTTCGGCCGCCCACCGAACAGGCCCTGGAACTGCGTGAGCATCGCGCCGATGCGGATGCCGTCATCGTCGATGATGAACTCACGCAACTCGTCGGAATGCGCGGCGGCGCGCACCTTCACTACCCCGATCATCCGCAGCAACCTGCTGTCGACCTCGATATAGCGTTGCACGATGATCGCGTCCGTCAGGAATGCAGCCCCGTACGGGCTGAACCGAAGGTCGGTATAACGGTCTTCCAGCTCCGTCGTCAACAGCACCGTGACCCCGGTGCTGGCCAGCGCCGTCACCATCCGGTACAGCGACTGACGGAAGTCCTGGCGGAAGGTGGGCGCCATCATCAGCTCGAAGCCGGACAAGGAATCCAGTACCAGGCGGGTGGCGCCGACCCGCCGGATCTCATTGAGGACCAGCGTGGTGATCTCATCGACCGACAGGTCCGATTCGGGCGCGCGCATCAGGCCGACGGCGCCACGTTCGATCAGGTCGGCGACGATCCGGCTGCGCGACAGGCTCGGGCGTTGCTCGAAGGACGCGATCACGCCGGTTTCTCCCTGGCGCGCACCCTCGGCAAGAAACGCCGCCGCCAGGATGCTTTTGCCCGAGCCCGACGGGCCTGCCACCAGCAACGAATAGCCGCGCGGCAAGCCGCCACCCATCAACTCGTCCAGCCCAGGCACGCCCATGCCGAGCGGTGCACCTGCAGGCGGGCTGGTGACTGCTTCACCCCGCACCGCCACTTGCGCTGGCGGAAACACCTGGATGCCGGAGCCATTCATGCGGAAGGTGTGTTTGCCTGGCAGCGACGGTTGGCCACGCATCTTGGTGACCTCCAGCTTGCGCACCACTGAATTGCGATCCACGCTCTGGCGCAACCAGATGAGCCCATCGGCGATGGTGAACACCGGATTGGGGTCGCTCTCGCTGAAGTATTCACCGATCAGGAATGTCGTCGCCTGCCAGCTGGTCATCAACATGCCCAGCTGCTGGACGAACTGCTGCAGGCTCAGGAAGGATTTCGCCTCGCTGTCCTTCCCGGCGATGGCCACCGAGCGGAACGAGTCGACGAAGACCAGTCCAGGGCTATGCAGTTCCACCGCAGCCGCTATGCGCGCCAGTACCTTGCCCAGGTCGCCGGTTGACATGTCATCGGACAGATTGATGTAGTGGATCGAGCGATTGACCTTGTCCTGATCGAAGAACCCGAACTGCTGCTGGTAGCGCAGCATCTTCAGCGGCGGCTCCCCAAGCACGGTGAAGAAGATCGCCGGCCGCTCGGGTGTCGCCAGCGAAAACATCATCTGATGCGCCAGCGTGGTCTTGCCGCTGCCCGGCGGGCCGGCAAGGATGTTGAACGAGAACTCCGGCATACCGCCGCCCAGGACTTCGTCCAGCCCCGGTACGCCGGTCTTCAGGCGATGGATCGTCGGTTTGTCCTTCATGAGTGGTTGTCCTGTACGGCGTCGCTACTGGTAGGGGTGGCACAGATGGAGCC
>JBBSUF010000169.1:0-2281 GCA_038235185.1 Lysobacterales bacterium | reverse complement strand
CTACCGGCAGACTTCCATTTCGGTTTGTTTTCACCCGAGATTGTCAATCGAGGATTGGACGAAGAAGAAGCATTGATAGCGGAATTGTCGACAGCACTGCGCGCCGGCACGCTAGACGCCTACATCGCCCGCCAACAACTCCCGCGTCCGGAACAACTGGCGTCGCAGGCACAAGCGCTATGGCTGCAGCAACACCGCCACACCGCGCTCGATCCCTTCGCCATCGACGCCCCCGGCGATGCCGTCATGCGCATCAGCCGCGACATCGAATACATGCTGTACAAGCGCGCGGAACGGCGCCAGCGCGCGGCGCAGGTAGCCGGGCTGCTGCTGCGCGGGCAGGATCCGGTGGCGGCGCTGGTGCGCGGCTTTGGCCAACTCGACGGCTTGTTCCTCAGCGCATCGCAGACCCGCAAGAGTCGCGCCGGGCGATCTTTCGAACAACACGTGCAACGCCTGCTGGTCGATGGCCGCGTGCGTCATCAGGCGCAGGCGGTACTGGGCGGGCGGCGGCCGGACTTCGTGTTACCGGACGTTGCGACGCTCAACCGCGCGCAGGACCGTGACACGCTGATCCTGTCGCTCAAGACCACCTTGCGCGAACGCTGGAAACAACTCGGACTGGAACGGGCGCATGCGCCGGTGTTCCTGGCCACCGTGGATGACCGCGTCTCGACCGAGGCCATCGCCCACATGGCGCGCAGCAGCATCGTGCTGGTGGTGCCGGAATCGCTGAAGGCGTCGAAGGAAGCCTGCTACGAGAAGGCTGCAGACGTGATCACCTTCCGCGATTTCTTCCACGACCAGATCCGCAACCGTCGACCCGCGTTGCTGCTGGCGGGTTGAAGCAGACAGCCTGCCGGCGGTTTCTCATCGGCCAGATTGCAGGATATGCAGCGATGCATACGGATCGGCCAATCGTGGGTGATCCCACCAGATTGAAATGGCTGGGTAACCAATCGCCAAACCGAAACCCCGCATTGCTGCTGACCCAAGAACTACAACCCACCCCAGCGCTACCCTCCAACAAGGGGGAATGAGGGCATTTTTGCGCGGGTTATACCACCAGATAGTTTTTGGTGGGATAACTCCTTCCTGTCTGACGACACCGCCAGAATCAGCCCGGATCGGCGTTATACGCAAATTCGTATTGATTGCGTATAACAGCGGGAGTACGCTCAAACCTGCCTGTACACCGGGAGTCCAGAATGCCCCGTTTCGCGCCGCTTTCGTCATCCGCCCAGACATCCTACGCACAGCTGCTGGATGCGGTGCATGGCGCGGATCTGACCCGCACGGTGGCCAACCTGCGCGGCACGTTTGCGCGCAAATCCGTGCGTGGACGTGAGTACTGGTATTTCCAGTACACCGAGATCTCCGGAAAAGTGCGACAGGTCTATGTGGGGCCGCAAAGCGAACGCGTGCAGGCGCTGATCGACACCCACGCCGCTGGCGGTGCATTGCCTGCGCTAGAGGCCTTGGCCCGTTCGTCCGCGGCACTTGGCAATACGCCGGTGCTGGCGCGGCATTACAAGGTGGTGCAGCGGCTGTCGGATTACGGGTTTTTCCGTGCGGGCGGCGTGCTGGTTGGCACGCATGCCTTCCTGACCTTCGGCAACATGCTGGGCGTGCATTGGGAAGACGGCCAGCGCACGCAGGATGTCGATTTCGCGCATGCCGGCAAGCAACTGACAATTGCGCTGCCAACCAACGTGGAGATCGATACGCATGCCGCGATCGAATCATTGCAGATGGGACTGCTGCCAATCGTCCATGCGGACGGAGGAACAGGTGCGACCTATCTTGATCCGCGCGATCCCGAATTCCAGCTGGATTTCCTGACGCCACTTCATCGCGGTGGCAGCGAACCATTCCGGCACCCGCAACTCGGGATCAAGTTGCAGCCGCTGAAATTCATGGAATACCTGCTGCAGGATGTGCAACAGGCCGCTTTGTTTACATCGGCAGGGGGCGTGGCGCTGGTGAATGTGCCGCATCCGGCTCGCTATGCGTTGCACAAGCTGATCGTGGCAGGCGAGCGGCCGGCATCGCGCATCGCCAAATCGAACAAGGACGTGCAACAGGCCGCCGCCTTGTTGGCCGTAATGCACGAGCAAGTGGCGTGGCAGGTCGATGAGGCGTGGCAGGACCTTGTGGCGCGAGGCCCCGGATGGCGGTCGCGTGTAATGCGCGGTCGTGATGCGTTGCTGCGGGTTGCGCCGGAGCTGGATGCGGCGGCCTGGTTGCGTTTGCCGCACGATTGAACGGCTGGCATCGGCGG
>JBBSUF010000168.1:0-2290 GCA_038235185.1 Lysobacterales bacterium | reverse complement strand
GGATGCGCAGCATGGGCGGGTCCGGGGAGATGAAGCGCGCCATTGTAACGCGTCGCGGCTACCGGACGCTCGTGTCCGCTGCTTCGGCCGCTTCCAAGGTGTTCTGCATCAGGGTCGCCACCGTCATCGGCCCGACCCCACCGGGCACGGGCGTGATCCAGCTTGCCCGCTCAACCGCAGCCTTGAACCCGACGTCGCCCACCAGGCGCCCGTCGTCGAGACGATTGATGCCCACATCGATCACCACCGCGCCGGGCTTCACCCATTCGCCCGGAATCAGCGCCGGGCGGCCCACGGCCACGACCAGGATGTCGGCGCCGCGAACGCTGTCTTCCAGCACATCGGGCGGCGTGAACTTGTGGCAGCAGGTTACGGTGCAGCCGGCGATCAGCAGTTCCAGTGCCATTGGTCTGCCGACATGGTTGCTGACCCCAACGATCGTGGCGCTGGCGCCGCGTACCGGGCGATCGGTCCAGGCCAAGAGCGTGGTGATCCCGCGCGGCGTGCACGGACGCAGGCCGAACTGGCGTAGCGCCAGATGCCCGACGTTTTCCGGGTGGAAGCCGTCGACATCCTTGCCCGGATCGATGCGATGGATCAGAGCAGTGGCGTCGCGGCGGTCCGGTAGCGGCAGTTGCACCAGGATGCCGTGCACCTCGGGATCGGCATTGAGGCGGTCGATCAGAGCCAGCAGTTCGGCATCGGTGGTGGCCGCTGGCAGGTCATGATCGATCGCACGAATCCCGACTTTTTCGGCAGCGCGGCGCTTGTTGCGCACGTACACGCTGGACGCAGGGTCGTTGCCGACCAATACGACGGCCAGCCCGGGCCGCGATTTACCGCTGGCCACGCGGGCATCGACCTGTGCTTTCAACACGTCGAGCAGCTCCTCGGCGATGCGTTTGCCGTCGAGGATGCGAGCCTTGTGGGCGGAAGCCGTCATGTGTTCTGGACAGTGCTGCGCTACAGTCGAAGGCGGGCATTATCCCCTATCCGGGCACATCTTCATGACCGAGCCTGATCCTGAAACCACCCGCGTCCAGGCTGCGGTGTTCCGTCGCCTGCTGCAGCATCTGATGCAGGAGCGACCGGATGTGCAGAACATCGACCTGATGATCCTCGCCGGCTTCTGCCGCAACTGCCTGTCGGACTGGTATCGCGAAGCAGCCGGGACGCAAGGCATCACGATGACCCGGGACGAGTCACGCGAAGCGATCTACGGCATGCCGTTTGAACAATGGAAACAGCACCATCAACCCGCTGCAATGCCTGAACAACTATTGGCATTCGCAGCCGTCCAAACTGCAAGGATCCCGACATGACGAACCAAGGCAAATGCCCGAAGTGCGACAAGACGCTACTGCATGTGCGGGTTGAGCCCATCGTCGGAATGATCGATGACAAAAACAGGTCGCGCTGCCTGTCTTTCAGCTGCATCCACTGCAACGCGGTGCTGAACGTGCAGATGGATGCGCGCGCCAAAAGGCGGCCACGCACACCGGCGGAATGATGGGTTACCGAGGGTTCTACGGAACTGGACAGCGAGGGACGTCATTCCCGACAACGCAATTCACGCAACAAACCTGCGATGACGGATTTGCCTGCAGCGTGTCTCTCGACGGCACGTTGTAGTAAGTCGGGTTAGGCAACAGCGCCAACGCCGCTGGCGACTTCAGCTTCAGCAGTACCGACCAGTCCTGCCGATTGAAGTCGCAGGAGGAAAGCGCATCTGGCGAACACGCCGGAGCGCCGACAGTGCGCTGCGGCAACCCCCAGAAATTTCCGCTCCGGTTGAGGTGCAGCAGACGCATTGTGACGCCCTGCTGCACGTTGCCGCCTATCGAGTATGCGAGGCCATCATTGCTTGGATTGGCTGCGACCACGATGTCGCAATGCATGGGCAGAGACCCGTTACCCGCGGCAATCGCCGAGGCCAGGCCTTCGTACCCATATGTCCGTGAGGGGATCCGCACGTAACAAAGAAGATCGCCTGCAGCGGGTCTGGCGCTGGCTGGATCGAGATACTGGAAAGCGCTTGCGTCCGGATGCAGGTACGCGTCGCGCACGTAATCGAAATGACTGGCCGACGGGTGGAAGCCCGGCACGCCGGCCTTGGCCATCACATAAGACACGAATGCCGCGGACCACGGCTGGTCAATGATGAAAGTGCGACACGCCGAGGACGCAGGCCGGTCGGCAGCTGCATATTCGCAATCCGCTGCGCCCGGAAAACCTTCCATCCGTGACAACAAACCGCTATCGATCCAATAACCCGCAACCCTGCGCCACG
>JBBSUF010000167.1:0-2295 GCA_038235185.1 Lysobacterales bacterium | reverse complement strand
CTGGTGTGGCCGGACGAAAACAGCAAGCTCGCCTTCGATGACCGCCTGAGCACCTGGGCCAAGGACGCACGCGTGCTGCTGGGCCGCGAGCTGCGACACACCATCGAAAAGGTCAGCCCCGATACCAGCCGCGTGACCGGAGAGTTACCGGCGATGAAGGTGGCACGGGAAGCCGATCAGGAACAAGGATCGGAGTGAGCCTGGGTTCTTGCTGCTGCGCGACGCCAGCTCGTCGGTTCGGCTGGCTCATCGCTGAAAAATAGCGCCCCGCCAACGCGGAGCCGACACGCCCGGGCAGGTAAAATGACGTCCTGATGAATGCCGTCCAGCCACTTTCAGCCATTGTGCCCATCACATTGGCGATCGCCGAACCGTTGCCGCGCACGCGCCATCCCGGCAATGCGCCGGCCAGGCGCGCCGCGATCAAGCTGGGCAAGCGCCTGCGCCACCAGGTCGGCTGCGCGATCGCCGACTTCGGCATGATCGAGGCGGGTGACAAGGTCATGGTTTGCCTGTCCGGCGGCAAGGACAGCTACACCCTGCTTGATATCTTGTTGCAGCTGCAAAAGAAGGCGCCAGTCGAGTTCAGCATCACTGCTGTCAACCTGGACCAGAAGCAGCCTGGTTATCCCGAGCACGTGCTGCCCGACTACCTGCGATCGATTGGCGTGGACTTCCACATCATCGAGCAGGACACCTATTCGGTGGTCAGCCGGGTGATTCAGGAAGGCAAGACGATGTGCTCGCTATGCTCGCGCATGCGTCGCGGCGCGCTGTACAACCATGCGCAGGCCCATGGCTTCACCAAGATTGCGCTGGGCCACCATCGCGATGACCTGGTCAACACGTTTCTCCTCAATATGTTCTTCCATGCCAAGTTGAGCGGAATGCCGCCCAAGCTGCTCAGCGATGACGGCAAACATGTGGTGATCCGTCCGCTGGCCTACGTATGCGAGAACGACATCGAAACTTACGCCGCGCACAAGCAATTCCCGATCATTCCCTGCAACCTGTGCGGCTCGCAGGAAAACCTGCAGCGCAAGCAGGTCAAGAAGATCCTGCAAGGTTGGGAGGTGGAATCGCCGGGCCGCATCGAAACCATGTCGCGCGCGCTGGGCAACATTCGCCCGTCGCAGCTGAGCGATCCGACGCTGTTCGATTTTGCCGGTCTCGGCAAACACGGCGCTGGCACGATGCCGATTTCGGATATGCACACGTCGCTCGCGGATGGCGAGACTGCCGAAGAGTAGCCTTTCGCCCTACATGCCGGAAGGTCTGCTCGTCCCACATGCACCACCCTCACCCCAACCCTCTCCCGCTAGCGGGAGGAAGGGTTAACCAGGACACCCCATGTTTTTTCGCAATCTGACGCTTTTCCGCTTCCCCACCTCGCTCGACCTGACTGACCTCGATGCGCAACTGGCGGCCTGCGTACTCAAGCCGGTAGGCCCACTGGAACTGTCCAGTCGCGGCTTCGTTGCGCCGATGGGACAGCACCACGAATTCCTGGACCACGCCATCGACGGCACCCACTGGCTGACCGTCGGCGGCGAAGACAAGTTGCTGCCCGGCGCGGTGGTCAACGACCTGCTGCAGAAGAAACTGGCCGTGATCGAAGAGAAGGAAGGTCGTCGGCCCGGAGGGCGTACCCGCAAGCGGCTGAAGGAAGACCTGGTCGCCGAATTGCTGCCGCGCGCATTCGTGCGTCCGGTGCGCACCGATGCCTTGCTGGACAGCAAGCTCGGCGTGATCGTCGTCGATACCTCTTCGCGCAAGAACGCTGAAAGCGTGGTTTCCGAAGTGCGCAAGGCGCTTGGGAGTTTCCCGGCGTTGCCGGTCAACGCCGAAGTTGCGCCCCGCGCGATCCTCACCGGCTGGATCGCCGGTGACCCACTTCCGGACGGTCTTTCATTGGGCGACGAATGCGAACTGCGCGATCCCTCCGACAGCGGCGCGGTGGTCAAGGTGCAGCGCATGGAGCTGTCCGGCGAGGAAATCGGCATGCACCTGCAGGCCGGCAAGCAGGTCACGCGTCTCGCGCTGGTGCTGGATGACCACGTGTCGTTCGTACTCGGCGAGGATCTGGTGATCCGCAAGTTCAAGCTGCTTGATGGCGCGGTGGACCAGCTCGAATCCACCGAACGCGAGGACGTGCGAGCCGAGATGGAAGCCCGTTTCGCGTTGATGTCCGGTGAGTTCCGCCGCCTGTTCCTGGTGCTGGAAACCGCGCTGAAGCTGAGCCGGGCCGACGCCTGAGCGATGGCTGGGATCTCGTCGTAAGCTGCGAGCATGCGT
>JBBSUF010000166.1:0-2443 GCA_038235185.1 Lysobacterales bacterium | reverse complement strand
CGCAGCGCACAGAGCGGTGATGTAGCGATCGCTCATTGTTACGCGCAGATGTAGCCCCACCGGACGCGCAAGGATCGCGCAGCCGTGGCCTACTTTGCGTCCTGCGCCAGCCACGCATCGATCGAAGGCAGCCGTTCGTTGCGCACCTGCATCCGGTACTTGATGTTGGCGATCGCCGTTTCCGCGTCGCGACGTGAACTGGCGGCCACGTGCTTGTCGGCATAGCTTTGGATCTTGCCGATCATCGCCGCGTCCAGCGAACCGTCACCCAGTCGGGGGTAGTAGCGACTGCTGGAAGTCGAATCGATTTTCTTGTTGAGCTGTTCGCGATGCGCCAGCGCAAAGTCGAATGCCATGTCGGGATGCTCGGCCGACACCGCCCGCACCATGCCCGCGCTGTTGGTTGCCCCCGGCTCGTCAGTAAGCGCCACCTCCAGCGCGCGTCGCGCCAACCCGGGATCCTTGGCAGCCGACAGCATGCGATACATCTGGTCTTTCACCAGCGCGGATTTTTCCGAGCGCGCCGCTGCATGCAGCTTGTCCCACGTCGCGGCATCGGCATGTGCCGCGACCACGCCCAGGATCGTCCGCCGCAGTTCCGCTGGCACCGCGGTAGGCTCGCTGGCCTGCGCGGCGTAACGGCGCCTTGCTTCGGCAATCACATTGGCATCGCCGAGATCCGCAAGGGTTCCGATCAACTGCGTGCGCAGGTTGGTCACCGGCGCACTTTCGCCAGCGCGCGCCTGCCAGCCAACGCGCTTGAACACCGGCGCCAGGCGACTGATCGCGAACGACTCGAACGTCTTCTGCCGCGCATCATCACCACGGTAGTAGTTGTTGAGCGTCTGCAGGTTGTCGGCGATGCTCCCCCAGAGTTGCGGATCAGCATCGACGGGCGTTGCATCCACCAACTCCAGGTAATCTGACGCAGGCTGCAATCCGGCCATACCCAGTGCCGAGGTGTTGCCCATCAGGCCCAGCTGGTCGATCGGTGCAACGTTCGCGAAGTCATCGCGCAGCGCCGCGAAGTCTTTCGCCGTGTACAGCGTGCGGTAGTACCCGCTCTGCCCGGCATTGACGATCACCGGCCCACACCCCGGCACTTCAAGCGTGCCCGCACCGCCCGTGACCAGCGTGCGCACCAGCTTGCCGCCGACCACCTGCGCGATCACGGGCACGCGCCATTTCAGCGACGTCTTGCCCGGGCGATCCTTGGTGAACTCACCCTGTGTCAACTGCAGCGTGGTCGTGCCACCGCTGCATGCCTCACTGACAACGCGGATCAGTGGCACACCCGGCTGCAGGGTGAAGTCATGCGCGATGTCCAGGATGGGTTTGCCCGCCACGGTTTCCACCGCGCGCCACAGGTCGTCGGACACCGTGTTTCCGTACGCATGCTGCTTCATGTAGCTGCGCACGCCGCTGCGCCACGCCTCCGGGCCGACATAGCCCTCCAACATGCGGATCACTGCCGCGCCCTTGTCATAGGTGATCGCATCGAACGCCTGGCTCGCCTGCTCCACCGTTTCTACATGCTGCACCACAGGGTGCGTGGTCGCCACCGCATCTCGCGCCATCGCCCCTTCCCGCTCGCCAACCGACTCCAGCACCGTGTTCCATTCCGGATGCAGCTTCTGTGTCGTGCGTAGCGCCATCCAAGTCGCGAAGCCTTCGTTGAGCCACAGGTCATCCCACCAGCTCATCGTCACCAGGTCACCAAACCACTGGTGCGCCATCTCGTGTGCCTGCACCGAGAAAATTCGCTGCTTGTCCCCCTGGGTGGTGATCGTTGGATCCACCAGCAGAATATGTTCGAAGGTGTAGATCGCGCCCCAGTTTTCCATCGCTCCGAAGAACTGGCTGCTGCCGGGTGACGCGATGTTGTCGAGTTTCGGCAACGGGAATGGCGTTGCGAAGTAATCGTTGTATTCGCGCAGCACCTGCGCCGAAGATGCCAGCGCAAACTTGCCCTGGTCGCCCAATCCCGCCTGCGTCACGATGCCGACTTCGGTAGTCCCTGCCTTTGCCGTGGCGCGATCGAAATCACCCAAGCCGAAGAACAACAGGTACGTGGACATCTTCGGGGAAGTCTGGAAATGCACGCGCTTGTTGCCGTCGTGCAGGTCGGTGGTGTCCGCCGCCGGCATGTTGCTCACCGCCATCTGCGTCGACGGCACCGTCGCTGTCAGGTCGAACGTCGCCTTGTAGTTGGGCTCATCCCATGACGGGATGAACTTGCGCGCATCGGAATTCTCGAACTGCGTATACAGCGCCCGCTTCTTGCCGGTCTTGGTGTCGTAGTCGATCGCAAACAACCCATTGGCCTGCGTACCGACCTTGCCGGTGTACGCCATCGCCAGCGTGTACGACCCCACGCCCAACGGCTGCGCAAAGGTAAAGGTCGCCGTATGCGCCTGCGCATCCACGGTGATCTTCGGCTCGT
>JBBSUF010000165.1:0-2480 GCA_038235185.1 Lysobacterales bacterium | reverse complement strand
GGCCTCCTCCAGGTAATGCGTGGTCAACAGCACGCCACAGCCTTGCGCGACGAGTTCGCGAATGGTCTGCCACAAGCGTTGCCGCGCTTCGATATCTAGGCCCGTGGTCGGCTCGTCGAGAAACAGCAATTGCGGCCGACCGCAGATGGCCAGCGCGAATTGCACGCGACGCTGCTGTCCGCCCGACAGTTTTCCATAGCGACGTTGCATCAGGCCGTCGAGCCCCGCCATCGCCACGCAATCGGCGACGCTGCGTGGATCCGGGTAATAGCTGCGCGTGAGCTCGAGCAGCTCGCCGACGCGCAGGGTGTCCGGAATGCCCGCCGATTGCAGCATCACGCCGATGCGTCGTCGCGCCGCGAGTTGATGTGGTGGCAGGCCGAACAAGGCAACCTCGCCACGATCCGCCTGTGCAAGCCCGAGCAGCAACCCAATCGCCGTGGTCTTGCCCGCACCATTGGGCCCGAGCAGTGCCAGTAGCTCGCCCGCCTGCACCTGCAGGTCCAGGCCATCCAGCGCGGACACCTTGCCGTAGCATTTATGCGCGCCCTGCAGGCTTGCCAGCGGAGCACCAGCCAGCGCCGTGCTGGTGATTCGCGAAACGTCTCTCATGCCTGTCTCCATGACCACCCGGGTCGATGCCGATACCTTGCGCCGCCACATCGGCCCGCAGCAGTCGCAGGCGTCATCGATTGCACATGACAATCGTCAGGTGACACATCGCGACCGCTTGGCCTACGCTTCCCATCGCGGCGGCTTGACCTTGCCCAGGGGAAGGCGGCAGGGTCGATGATTAATTCATCCAAGCCTGTCTTGAGCCGCGTAACGCCGTCACACTGGTGACCTCTTTCCGTTCTGGATCGCAATGAATAGTTCTGCCGACCTGCTCAAGGAACTTCGCATCGACCGTGGCGCGCCGCCGCCCACGTCGCGTCGCGGCCTGTGGATCGCGGTCGTGGTCCTCGCCATCCTGCTGGTGCTGGCGGGCGCCGCATGGGCGTGGTGGGGTCGCGACAAGGGCACTGAAGTGCACACGGCGACCGTGGTCGCGATCGGCAATGGCAGCGCCAGTGCTTCGGTGCTGGATGCCACCGGCTATGTCGTTGCACGGCGCATGGCCACGGTGTCGTCCAAGATCACCGGCAAGGTGCGCGAAGTCCTGATCGAGGAAGGGCAGCATGTTGATGCGGGGCAGGTGCTGGCGACGCTCGACCCTGTCGACGCGAATGCCCAACGCGATCTGGCCATGGCGCAGTTGGATAGCGCGCGCAGCCAGTCCGGCAGCGTGCAGGCACAATTGCGCGAAGCCGAGGCCAATGCCGCGCGTCTGGGTACGCTGGCCAAGCAGCAACTGGTGTCCAAGTCGCAATACGACCAGGCCATCGCCCAGCGCGACTCTTTACGCTCGCAACTACTGACCACGCAACGCAACGCGCAAGTTGCAAGCGACCAACTACGCATCGCCGGCCATGGTGTCGACAACACCGTCGTGCGCGCACCGTTCGCCGGCGTAATCGTCGCCAAGGCCGCACAGCCCGGCGAAATCGTGTCGCCGTTGTCGGCGGGCGGCGGCTTCACACGCACCGGCATCGGCACGATTGTCGACATGGATTCGCTGGAAGTCGAAGTCGATGTCGGCGAGGCCTATATCGGTCGCGTGCAGCCGAAGATGCCGACCGAAGCCACGCTCAATGCATATCCCGACTGGAAAATTCCCGGTGAGGTGATTGCGATCATCCCGACCGCCGATCGAGGCAAGGCGACGGTCAAGGTGCGTGTCTCTTTGAACCAGAAGGATGCGCGGATCGTTCCCGACATGGGCGTGCGCGTGAGCTTCCTCGAAGCGGCCAAACCGGCGACGGCGAAGCAACCGCAAGGAGTTCGCGTTCCGTCGGCCGCCATCGTGCAGCGTGGTGGGCATGACGTGGCGTTCGCGCTGAAGGACGACAACACGGTGGAACAGCGCGACCTGAAAATCGGCATCGCGATGGGCGACGACCGGCAAATCTTGTCGGGGCTGAGCGCTGGCGACAGTGTCGTGCTTGATCCGCCGACCGGATTGAAGGACGGCGCGTTGGTGCGCATTGCGAAGGATGCAAGCGAGACAGCAACGCCATAAATACCTGTTGTCATTCCCGTCAAAGCGGGACTGACGAGCAAATAGTTCATACAAATATGGAGCGAATCATGTCCACCCTCGTCAACACCCGCCAGCTCACCAAGACCTACCAGCGTGGCCCGGAGAAAGTCGAAGTGCTGCATGACATCAACTTGGAGATTCCCAAGGGCGACTTCATCGCGCTGATGGGACCGTCGGGCTCGGGCAAGACCACGCTGCTCAACCTGATCGGCGGACTCGACACGCCCACGTCAGGGGAGATCGAGATCGAGGGCGAGCGCCTGGATCGCATGAGCGGTGGACAATTGTCGAACTGGCGCAGCCGCCACGTGGGCTTCGTTTTCCAGTTCTACAACCTGAT
>JBBSUF010000164.1:0-2500 GCA_038235185.1 Lysobacterales bacterium | reverse complement strand
TATCCGGAAATCCGATCACTTGGGCGCCTGACCAGCGGATTCAATGCTGGCCTTTGCACGGATGGCCGAGCCTGGGTCTCCCCCGGGCACTACGGACTCGACCAAGGCATCGTCACGATGATGATCGAGAACGATCGCAGCGGACTGCCTTGGAGGCTCATGCGCGGTTGCCGCTATCTGGTCGACGGGTTGCATAAGGCCGGCTTCAAGGGTGGCTGGTTATGAGCAGCGAAGTCACGGGCACCGCGAATCCGACATCGATGGACGACGCATGTCAGCAGCAATGGCGTTCGAATGTTCGCCCCGCTCACTGGCGTCAACCACAGCCTGCAGGGATTTATCAGTTGGTCGTGATCGGTGCAGGGCCCGCGGGGCTTGCCGCCGCGCATGCCGCGGCCTCACAGGGCATGCGCACCGCGCTCATCGAGCGCGACATGCTGGGAGGCGACAGCCTCAATGCAGGCTCGGTGTCGTCGAAAGCGTTGCTGCGCACCGCGCTCGCCTATTCCGATATGCGCCGCGCTGATCGTTACGGCGCATCGGTGCCCGATGACATCAGCGTCGACTTCACGAAAGCACTCGAGCACATGTACCGGCTGCGCGCGCGCATCAGCCGCATCGGGTCGGCCGAGGAGCTGCGCTCGGACGGCATCGACGTGTTCTTCGGGCAGGCATGCTTTGCAGGAAGCGACACGGTCGATGTCGACGGCGTTCGATTGCAGTTTGAAAAGGCGATCATCGCCACCGGAGCCGAGCCCGATGCGCCCAACATCCCCGGGCTTGAAGAAGCCGGTTACCTGACCAATGAAAGCGTGTTCGGGATGACTGAACTGCCCAAGCGGCTGCTGGTGATAGGAGGTGGCCCGCTGGGATGCGAACTGGCGCAAGCGTTTTCCAGCTTTGGTTCGCGCACGATTATTGTCCAGGACATGCCGTTGTTCCTGCCGCGCGAAGAACGCGATGCGGCGCAGATCCTTTCGGATGCGTTCGCTCGCGACGGCATCGAGGTGCGGTTGAACACCACCGCCGTTGCGGTGCGTTGCAGCAACGGTGAAAAGCTCGTCGACATGGTCAGCGACGACTACCACAGCACCGTCGCCACCGACGTCATCATCGCCGGTACCGGGCGGGTGCCGCGGGTGGAGGGGTTGGATCTGGAGGTCGGCGGAATCGAATTCGACACCGTCAACGGCATTCATGTCGATGACTTCCTGTGTACCAGCAATCCTCGTGTGCACGCGGCCGGCGACGTCTGCATGGAATATCGCTTTGCCCACGTCGCCGTGGCATCGGCACTGATTGCCGTTGCCAATGCGCTTGGTGGCGCGGCCCGGCGCGTGAGCGAACTGGTGATCCCGTGGTGCACCTACACCGACCCGGCGATCGCGCATGTCGGACTTTACGTGCGGCAGGCACATGCGCTGGACATCCCGGTACGCACCTTCACCGTACCGCTGCATACCGTGGATCGAGCAATACTCGACGGCCAGGACACGGGTTTCGTCAAGATCCATGTCGCGCAAGCCTCCGACCGCATCCTGGGCGCAACGATCGTGGCGCGCGGGGCTGGCGACATGCTCAATGAGATCACCCTGGCAATGCAGGCCGGGGTCGGCATGCGGGGACTGGCGGATGTGATCCATTGCTACCCGACCCAAGCCGATGCCATCCGCATCGCTGCAAGGGCCTGCATGCGTGAAATGAAAACATCAGTGACATCGTCAACCCCGTCCTAACGCGAGACCGCGCAAGATAAGGGTCTTCTTTCGTCCACACAGGAGTTACCCATGGAGCAGACATCCATCGCGCTTGGCATGGTCGGACTTGGCAAGATGGGTGCCAACATGGCCCAGCGCCTGATTGGCGGCGGGCACCGGGTAGTCGGCTTCGACCCCATGCCCGAGGCACGCAAGAAGCATGAGGACAACGGCGGTGAATCGGCTGCCACCCTAGACGCGCTGGTGAAGCAGCTGCCCGGTCCTCGCACCGTCTGGATGATGGTGCCGGCCGGGAAAATCACTGATTCCACCGTCGATAGCCTGAGCAAACTGCTGAGCGCCGGCGACACGATCGTGGATGGCGGCAATTCCAATTACAAGGACACTCTGCGTCGCTCCAGTGCGTTGGCAGACAAGAACATCGCATACGTGGATTGCGGCACCAGTGGTGGCGTGTGGGGACTGGCCGAGGGCTACAGCATGATGATCGGCGGCGACGTCGACGTGGTCGAGCGCCTGCGCCCGATCTTCGAGACGTTGGCTCCAGGCAAGGACAAGGGCTGGGGCCGCGTCGGTCCCGTCGGTGCCGGGCATTTCACCAAGATGGTCCACAACGGCATCGAGTACGGAATGATGCAGGCCTACGCCGAGGGGTTTTCGATCCTCGGGCACAAGGAGGAATTTTCCCTCGACCTGCACCAGGTCGCCGAGATCTGGCGCTATGGCAGCGTGGTGCGTTCGTGGTTGCTGGAGCTCACCAGCGACGCGCTTGGCAAGAATCC
>JBBSUF010000163.1:0-2546 GCA_038235185.1 Lysobacterales bacterium | reverse complement strand
TGGGCCGACCTGATGATCCTTGCCGGCAACGTGTCGCTTGACTCGATGGGTTTCAAGACCTTCGGCTTCGGCGGCGGTCGTGAGGACATATGGGAACCGCAGCCGATTGACTGGGGCCCGGAGTCCACATGGCTGGGCGACGAGCGCTACAGCGGCGAGCGCGAACTCGCCAATCCGCTGGCCGCGGTGCAGATGGGACTGATCTATGTCAACCCGGAAGGCCCGAACGGCAAACCCGATCCGTTGGGTTCCGCGCGCGACATCCGCGACACTTTCGCGCGCATGGCGATGGACGACGTCGAAACCGTCGCACTGGTCGCCGGCGGCCACACCTTTGGCAAATGCCATGGCGCCGGCCCCGCGCACCATGTCGGTTCCGAGCCGGAAGGATCCAACATCGAAGAACTCGGCCTTGGCTGGAAGAATGCGTTCGAAAGCGGCGTTGGTGCGCACGCGATCACCAGCGGCCTGGAAGGTGCGTGGACGCCGAACCCGATCCAGTGGGACAACGGCTACTTCGAAACCCTGTTCGGCTTCGAATGGGAGCTGACCAAGAGCCCGGCAGGTGCGCAGCAGTGGAAGCCGGTCGGCGACACCGGCCGCGTGGTACCCGATGCGCACATTCCCGGCAAGCTCAACCAGCCGATGATGACCACGGCCGACATGGCGATGCGTCTTGATCCGGCCTACGAAAAAATCTCGCGCCGGTTCATGGAGAACCCGCAGGAATTCGCAGACGCATTCGCGCGTGCCTGGTTCAAGCTCACCCATCGAGACATGGGTCCAAAGGTACGTTACCTCGGCCCGCTGGTCCCGGCCGAAGACCTGATCTTGCAGGATCCGATTCCTGAAGCGACGTATCCGCAGATCAACGATGTCGACATCGCATCGCTCAAGGCAAAGGTGCTCGACTCCGGCCTGAGCATCCAGCAGCTGGTCAAGACAGCCTGGGCATCGGCCTCCACCTTCCGCGGCAGCGACCTGCGTGGCGGCGCCAACGGAGCGCGCGTGCGGCTTGCGCCGCAAAAAGAATTCGAAGCCAACGAGCCAGCCGAACTTGCAAAGGTGTTGGGTGTGCTGGAAGGCATCCAGCGACAATTCAACGGGTCGCAGCCAGGGGGAAGGCAGGTCTCACTGGCTGACCTCATCGTGCTTGGCGGATGCGTGGGCGTTGAAGCAGGAGCACGCAAGGCCGGCCATGAAGTCACCGTGCCATTCACCCCCGGACGCACCGATGCATCACTGGAGCAGACCGATGTCGATTCCTTCATGGTGCTGGAACCAGCCGCCGATGGCTTCCGCAACTACATGCGCAAGGGCGACGAAGCCCACGTCGCATCCGGGCTGATCGACCGGGCAAGCCTGCTCACGCTTACCGCTCCGGAAATGACGGTGTTGCTGGGCGGCATGCGTGCGCTCGATGCCAACACTGGTCACACCGCGCATGGCGTGTTGACAAAACGCCCCGGGGCGCTCACGCCCGACTTCTTCGTCAACCTGCTCGACATGCGCACCGCATGGCAGAAGTCGGAAACCACACCCGGCGTGTTTGAAGGCCGTGACCGCAAGACAGGCGAAGTGCGCTGGACGGCGACCATTGCCGACCTGATCTTCGGCTCCAACGCGCAACTGCGCGCACTGTCCGAGGTGTACGCGGCGAGCGACGGCGAAGCGCATTTCCTCTCTGACTTCGTCGCTGCATGGACGAAGGTGATGGAGCTCGACCGCTTCGACCTTGTCCACCACAAGGCCGCCTGAGTCCGGCAACCGTTAAAAAAAGACCCCGCGTTGCGGGGCTTTTTTTGGCATCTCGGGTTTGGTTTTTCGTGGCCGATTACGCGGAAGTGTCAGCGTTCGTCCAGTATTGGATCGATGCCAGCACCTTCAGAAACATTCAACACAGCCTCACCGCATCTCGTCCAGCGTGCTTGACCTCATACATCCCGGCGTCCGCGCGCAGGAGCATTTCGGCAATAGTTTCGCCAGTCCGGTATTGGGTGACGCCGGAAGAAAAACTGACCGGCGACTGCGCCTCGCCCTGTTCGACCTGCAGCTTCTGTTGCATGCGCTCGATGCATGCCTGCGCGTGCTTACCGTCCGTGCCGGGCATGAGGACGAGGAATTCCTCGCCGCCCCAGCGAGCGATCTGATCCGCTGTTCGTAGTGCCATTCGCGATTGCTCGGCGAACCATTTCAGCACCCTGTCGCCTTCGGCATGTCCCTGCACGTCGTTGATCTGCTTGAAGTTGTCCAGGTCAATGAGCGCGATGCTGAACGTTCGATCCTGGCGTGCGCAGATGGCATGCTCTTCAAGCAGCCGCTGGTCCATGTAGCGACGATTGCACAGACCTGTCAGCGCATCGTGCGTCGCCAGGCGTTGCACCTCCGACAATGCGCTTGTCAACGCCTCGCGCTGCGAACGCAGCTTGCTGCGCAACTGGGACAACTTGGCCGCGTCGAATGCCAGCGCGGGCAGGATGTTCGAGATCATCAGGAAGTTGGTCAGGTCGACGCGCAGGTAGATGTTGGCCAGCGACCAGAACGCC
>JBBSUF010000162.1:0-2548 GCA_038235185.1 Lysobacterales bacterium | reverse complement strand
CGCATTGACGTTGATCTGGCTGACCTTCGCGCGCGCTTCGGTGACGCCAATCAGGACCTGCTGTTCCTGCGCCGCATAGCCTTTGACCGTATTGACCAGGTTGGGGATGAGGTCGGCGCGGCGCTTGTACTGGTTGATGACCTCCGACCAGCCTGCCTTGACGGCTTCGTCCTTCTGCTGGATCTGGTTGTAACCGCAGCCGCTGAGCAGGCTGATCAGCAGCCCAATCAGGACCAGACGCGCGGGCGAAAAGATACGCATGGGATTACTCCAGGCCGGAAGAGGCGCCATTGCAGCATTCCGGGGGCATTGGCGCAACGGTGCGCAGCGCCTGGTTGCGGAGAGACTTGAATCCCATCACCCCGCAAGGCGGAATCAGCGACTACGCCCGCCGCTTCACCCAAAGGTTCAATGATTCGACCAGCGCGGAGAAAGCCATCGCCACGTAGACATAGCCGCGCGGGATGTGGAATTCGAAGCCGTCTGCGATCAGCACCACGCCCACCAGCACGATGAATGCCAGCGCCAGCATCTTGATCGTCGGATTGCGATCGATGAATTCGCCCAGCGGATCGGACGCGAACAACATCAGCACCACCGCGATGACAATCGCGGCAACCATCACCGGGATCTGCTTCACCATCCCGACCGCGGTAATCACCGAATCCAGCGAGAACACGATGTCGATCACCGCGATCTGCAGGATCACAGCGAGCAAGGCGCTCGGCGGCCTTGCGTTACTGTCGCCGGCCTGGTTCCCGCCCATGACCAGGTCGCGGATTTCCATCGCGCCCTTGACGACAAGGAACACGCCGCCCAGCAGCAGCACCAGATCGCGAATCGAGACGCCCATGCCGAAGAGCGTGAACAAATCGGTCTGCATCCGGGCGAGGTAAGCCAGGGACAACAGCAAGCCGATGCGGCTGACACATGCCAGCGCAATGCCGAAACGTCGCGCCCGGCTGCGCTGCGCCAGTGGCAGCTTGCCGACTGAAAGCGAAATGAACACCAGGTTGTCGACACCCAGCACGATCTCCAGCGTGCTGAGCGTCACCAAGGCGATCCAGACCTGCGGATCGGCGATCCATGCCAAGCTCATCGTCGCGCCACCTGCATTGCCTTGTGCGCGTGTCTCACAGCCAGCGCGATCCCAGGATCAATCCCCATGTCATCGCCACATTGAGCAATAACACGAACACCGCCGCCGAGCCCATGTCCTTGGCGCGCCCGGCCAACTCATTGGCCTCGGCGCCATAACGCTCGATCACCGCTTCGATCGCTGAGTTCACAAGTTCAATGCCCAGCACCAGCAAGCAGCTGCCGATCATCAGCACGCGCTCGATGGCGCTGTGTCCTAGCCACAGCGCAAGCGGTGTGAGAACCACGAGTAGGTACACTTCCAGGCGAAACGATGACTCATGCAGCCATCCCGCGCGCAGCCCCTGCAGCGACCACTTCATCGCCATCATGATGCGGCCCGGGCCTCGCGGCAGGTGGCCGTACAAGTCCAACCTCAGGCCGCCGGTCGATAGGCGACGTCGAGTTCGCGCACCGCCTTGACGTCATCCAGGCGTCGCACCGGCATCGTGTATGGCGCGCCTTTCATGCGCTCGGGATTCTCGCGCGATTCGGCCAGCAGGCCGGTCATGACGTGGACGAACTGATCGAGCGTTTCCTTGCTTTCCGTTTCCGTCGGCTCGATCAGCAGGCACTCGGGCACCAGCAACGGGAAATAGTTGGTCGGTGCATGGATGTCGTGGTCGAGCAACGCCTTGCTGAAGTCCAGCGCGGTGATGCCGTTGGCTTTTTTCTGCGGCTGCACGGTGACGATGAATTCGTGTGAGGCGCGGCGATCAGGATAGGCAAGCGTGAAACCGGCCTTCTGCAATTGTTTTGCCAGATAGTTGGCATTGAGCGTGGCGAATTCGGCGACGCGGGTCATGCCGTCGCGTCCAAGCAGGCGTGCATAGACATACGCACGGATCAGCACGCCGGCATTGCCCGCGAACGCCGACAGGCGCCCGATCGACTGCGGACGATCTTTCTTGCGCAGCCAGCGGTAGGTGCCGTCATCGCTCATTCCGACCATGGGGATGGGCAGGAATGGGCGAAGCCGCTCGGACACGCCGACCGCACCCGCGCCCGGGCCACCGCCACCATGCGGCGTGGAGAACGTCTTATGCAGGTTCATGTGGATGGCGTCGAAGCCCATGTCGCCCGGGCGGACTTTGCCGAGGATCGCGTTGAGGTTGGCGCCGTCGTAGTACAGCAGCCCGCCCGCCTCGTGCACGAGTTTCGCGATCTCCACGATGCGTCGCTCGAACACGCCAATCGTCGAGGGATTTGTCAACATGATGCCGGCCGTCTTTGGGCCGAGCACGGCTTTCAATGCTTCGACATCGACGTCGCCATTGCCCAGCGTAGGGATCTCGCGGACCACGCAGCCGCACATCACCGCCGTCGCCGGATTGGTACCGTGCGCCGCGTCGGGGACGATGATTTCGTTGCGCGCCATGTCCCCGCGCGACTTGTGGTACGCCATGATCAT
>JBBSUF010000161.1:0-2619 GCA_038235185.1 Lysobacterales bacterium | reverse complement strand
CCTTTTCCGCTGACGTGCTGTCGCTCGCAGTCGCCGGATTCCTGCGCATCGAGCGCGACAAGGGCTTGCTCAAGGACGAATGGACCCTGACGCGCACGCGCAGTGACGGCGTCGACAGCTTGCCGGACTCGCAGCGGGCATTGCACGCCAAGCTCTTCGCGGCAGGGGGCACGCTGGTGCTGAAGAACACCAACGCCAGCATCATGCAGGCAGCGCAGGCCGGCCATCGCAAGGTGCTGGACGCCGCCTACGACGGCAAGATGTTCAAGCGCAATGGCGGCAGCATTGCTTGGGCCGTCGCGATCCTCGCGGTCACCGGGGTGGCAGCGTTCGTGCTTGGCGGAGGTACCGGCGTGCCGATGATCATTCCGATCCTGATCCTGATGGCGATCACCCTGGGGGTGTTCGCGTGGCTGGTGCGGGCACCCACCGTGGAAGGCCGCAGGATGCTGGATGAGTTCGAGGGCCTCAAGCGCTACCTGGCCGTGGCCGAGCGCGATGAACTAGCCAGCGTGTCCGGCCCACACGGGGAAGAGACGCGTCCCCCGATGCTGGATGCCAAGCGCTACGAATTCCTGCTGCCGTATGCGGTGGCGCTGGACGTCGAGGATGCCTGGACGTCGAAATTCACCTTGGCCGTTGGCGCCGCGGCGGCGGCGGCGGCGACTGCGGGCATCGCCTGGTATCGCGGTGGTGGCATCGACAACCTGGGCGCCTTCAGCAATGCAGTCGGCAACAGCCTGAGCTCGCAGATCGCGTCGTCGTCGACGCCACCCGGTAGCTCGTCGGGTGCTGGTGGCGGTGGTTTCTCCGGCGGTGGCGGCGGGGGCGGTGGCGGTGGCGGCCGCTGAGGAGCCGGCACTGATTTTCATCCGATGGGTGTGAGATTCCCGGCCCTGCCGCGAATCATGTGGGTGAGGGGCGACAAGAACACGCCCGTAATCGTGGCCACACCCACCGCATGGACTTCACCGCCGACATGATCGCAACCGACACCCATGGCGTTTTCAGCGACTTGCTGCGACGCCATGCCGGAATTGTGTTCAAGGTCGCCAACACCTATGCACGCGGCCATGATGACCGCGCCGACCTTGCGCAGGAAATCGCAGCACAGCTGTGGCGCGCATGGCCCAAGTACGATCCGGCACGCAGCGCGACCACATGGATGTACCGCATCGCCTTGAACGTGGCGATTTCCCATGTGCGTAGCAACAGCCTGCACCTGCGACATGACGCAGTCCCGCTCGACGACGACCTGCACGACATCGCAGACGCCAACGCCGCCGACCCCGAAACCGAACAGCACCTGCAGCTGCTGCAGCGGTTCATCGCAAGGCAACCACCGCTGGATCGCGCGCTGCTGCTGCTTTACCTGGACGAACGCGGTCAGCGCGAGATCGCCGACATCCTCGGTATCAGCGAAAGCAATGTCTCCACCAAGATCGGACGCCTGAAACAGCGCATCCGCAACGAACTTTGAGAACGCTCCGGACAACCAAGGCATGGACATCACAATGGAACTCGACGACTTCAAATCCACCTGGCAAACACTCGATCAGCGGCTGCAACTCAACAACGCGCTGAAGCTGCATGAGCTACGCGAGCGCACCCTGGCCCGAACCCGCAGCAACCTGCGCCCGTTGCTCTGGGGGCAAGTCGCGCAGATGCTGCTGTTCGGCGTCCCCAGCATCGCGCTCGCTGCCTTGCTGTGGATGAGCGAGCCCGCATTTGCATCGGTCATCGTGGCCGGCGTGGTGCTGCAGGCCTATGGCGTACTGACGATTGCCAGCGCGGGCATGGTGCTGGGCCAGCTCGCGAACATTGACCATGCCGCGCCTGTCATCGAGATCCAGAAGCAACTGGCGCGCACCCGCACGTTGTACGTGCGCAGCGGCATGCTCGCCGGCCTGCCCTGGTGGTTCCTGTGGATGGTAATCCTGATGGTGCTGTTCGGGCTGGGCGATGTCGACCTGCTGGCGAAGGCGCCATCGCTGGTCTGGAGCGGTCTCGGCATCGGTGCAGCGGGATTGCTTGGTACGTTCTTTTTCCACCGCTGGGCGCGTCGCCCGGAGCGGGCCGAGTTCGGTCGCAAGGTGGACGACATTTTGACCGGCGGCAGCCTGCGCAAGGCGATGTCGCAACTGCAGGAAGTGCAGCGCTTCGAGCTTGAGTAGGCCCGCGTCTGGCATCACGGCAGGCCGAAGGCGGCGTCAGTCGGTGACCTTGTCTGCGTCGTCCGGCTCCGCAGCCTCTTGCTCAACCTGCAATTCAGGCGATGCCAACGGCGTTGGTGCGACAGGCGTCGCGGGAACCTCGATCGGTGTTGCGGGTTTAGCGTTTGCCAATACTTCGCTCTCGCTTTCCGGGATGTCGGGCATGGCCAGGATCGCGCCGTCGAGCTCGGCCATCGGGCTGTCATTGGGGCAGCGCGCGTCCGGGAAGCCGAAACGCGTGCGCAGCCCGAGGCCGCAGTGGTTCATGTCGTCAACGTCCTGGTTTTCATCCGCTTCTTGCTGCATGCACTTGACGTCGTAGGCGTGGCGGAATGCGTCGCGGCGTCGCACGAAATCAATGCCGCAGCGACGCGCCAGGCGGATCCGGTTGAGGTCGTCCTCCACT
>JBBSUF010000160.1:0-2621 GCA_038235185.1 Lysobacterales bacterium | reverse complement strand
CAGCACTTGGAGACGCTACACCGCAGCGTGGCTGACCAGAGAACACGCAGGAGCCGCCTGGCGCACTTCCATGGCTGGTGTGCCGAGCGGAGCATCGAGGGGCCGGCCGAGGTCACCCACGCGCACGTGGAGCGCTTCCAGCGGCACCTGTTCCTGTATCGCAAAGCCAACGATGCGCCGATGGCGATCAACGGCCAGCGCATCGCGCTGTTCACGGTAGAAATGTTCTTCCGCTGGCTGGTGCGGCAGCGCGTCGTGGAGTCGAACCCGGCCGCCGATCTTGAACTGCCGCGACGCACCGACGATCTGCGCGAGCCATTGACCTTGGAGGAAATGGAAACCGTCCTTGCATTGCCCGACATCGAGCAACCAGAAGGCCTACGCGATCGCGCTTGCTTGGAGTTGTTTTACGCGACCGGCATCCGCCGCACGGAACTGGCGAATCTGCACCAGTCCGACCTCGACCGATCACGCGGCACGCTGCATGTGCGCTTGGGCAAGGGCAAGAAGGATCGGTTCGTGCCGGTGGGTGAACGGGCACTGGCGTGGGTCAGCAAGTACGAACGCGACGCTCGGCCGGTATTGCTGGCTGATCCATCGGTGAAGCACTTGTTCCTGAATCAATACGGACAACCCCTGTCTCCCGATGGGTTGAGTTGGCGTGTGCGCGATTACTTCAAACAGGCCGGCATCGACAAGCGCGGTGCGTGCCACCTGTTCCGGCACACGATGGCGACCGCGATGCTGGACAACGGTGCCGACATCCGCCATGTGCAAGAGATGCTGGGCCACGGCCAGATCACGAGCACGCAGCGCTATACGCATGTCTCCATCGCCCGGCTGCACGCGGTGCATGCCGCGACCCACCCGGCGGCGCGACTGGAGCGGCGGGGGGCGGATGCGTACGATGATGGACAGCTTCCCCAAGAGGACCTGCCATGAATGCGCAGATCAAAGAGCACGACGTGCGCCAAGAACTGCACGCACTGGCCGAGCGCTTGCCGGACGATGCGAGCTGGGCGGATGTGGAGGAGTACGCCCGGTTCCGGACCGCCGTTACGGAAGGCAAGGCAGCGATCGCCCGCGGCGAGATTGCGAGCGAGGCCGAGGTGCAGCGCGTGTTCGCCAAGTACGGAGTCAAGGTTTGAAGCTGGCTTGGTCGGTGCTGGCGCTGCGCGACTTTGAGGAGGCGACCGACTACATCGCCCAGGACAACCCGCTCGCCGCGCAGCAGATTGCCGAGCGCATCGAGGCGGCGACCCGGAAACTGGCCGAGTACCCGTTCATCGGCCACCCCGGTGACGATGAGGACACGCGCGAATGGCTGGTGCAGAACACGCCGTATGTGCTTGTGTACGAAATCCACGGCGATACGGTGTTCGTCTCGCGTGTGTGGCATACCCGCCGAGATCGCTCGGCCGGCGGCTGACCTGCGGTGCAGCCGACCTTGTGTCGTTATGTCGCGATCGGACACGAACAGCCAACCGCCCGCGATCGACACATCACGTTGCGGCCCTCCCTGGCCGCCGTCGCCGGCCACGCTGCCCACCCCGCTGCGCGGGGTTGCCGCCCGTCAACATAATGTGGCGTTATGCAAACCGCCACGCTGTACCCACCCCACAAAGTGAAGAGCTACTTTGCGGGGACCCCGGTCACGGCGCTTGCGAAACCACATCGTCACCAAGGGCCGGTGCCGGCAAGCGCCGCGCCAGCGCGTCGCTTCGCATAACACACATTCATGTTTACAGGCGGCAAGCGCTACGCGCTGGGCATCGCGTCCCTGTAGCACCGTCGCACACACATCCCTGTGCGCGCATGCACGCGTGCTGCGCATGCCTACACAGCTACGTGCGCGCTGCGCGCCCACGCAAGAGCCGTCGCACGTCCACTTGCGTCGGCGGCTCGGCTTAACGCTGCGCGTTCAAGCCGAACCCGCATCGTTGCCGTTGCAGTCGCAGCAAAAAAACGGTCAGCAGGAACACGAATCGCGGCACCCCGCACATCATCGCCCTGAGCGCGAATCCCGGCTCCGGCGAGCCTGCGAACAAGCGTCACCGTCGGGGCGCTGCCCCGACACCCCGGAACGCTGTGTGGGCCGCAGGCCCACGGTGACTAGCGACTGGAAGGAGCGCGCTTCACCCGCATCGACGCACTATCAGCGGCCAAGGACAACCGGATGTCCGCGACACCACAGCTGCGACAGGCCACTCCTGCAAACCGCTCTTGCTTTTGCTTGACGTGCGCACCCGCGTAGGCGAAAAAGTGCATCAAGGGATTTTTGGGGACGCCAGGAACGCATGTCGGGGCTGTTGGCCAGCGCAAAGGCGCATCGCATCAAGGCTGCGCACCGTCGGCGTCGGAAGTGCGCGTTGGGTCGCTTTGTTCAGCGCTATTACGATCCGGGCATCGGAAGGTTCTTGTCGGTTGATCCCGTCACTGCAAACGGCAACACCGGAAGTAACTTCAATCGCTATTGGTACGCCAATAACAACCCTTACAAGTTCACCGATCCGGATGGCAGAAATGCGGTCACGAAGTTCATCAAGCAGACGATTAAGCACGGCGGCGACGTAGTACAGGCGGCGTTTGATGTAGGCAGCGATGTCGTCACGGTTTTCTCT
>JBBSUF010000159.1:0-2723 GCA_038235185.1 Lysobacterales bacterium | reverse complement strand
TGCAACGCGAACACCGGCACGAAGGACAACGTGATCACCAACAGGCTGGCAAACAGGGCGGGGCCGACTTCGCTGGCCGATGCGGCCATCAACTCCCAACGCTCCTCACCGATGGCCTCACGTCCGTGCGCGTGGTGCCAGTACTCCAGGTGCTTGTGCGCGTTTTCAATCATCACCACCGCGGCGTCGACCATCGCGCCGATTGCGATCGCGATGCCACCCAGCGACATCAGATTGGCACTGACACCCTGGTATCGCATCACGATGAACGCGGCAAGAATGCCCAATGGCAACGTAATGACCGCAACCAGCGCCGAGCGCAGGTGCCACAGGAACAATGCGCAGACCAGTGCGACAACAAAAAACTCTTCACCGAGTTTGTGGATGAGATTGTCGACTGTCTCGTCGATCAGCCCGGAGCGGTCGTATACGGGAACAATCTCGACACCTGCAGGCAAGCTCGCCTGCAACTGTCCCAACTTGGCCTTGACCGCAACGATCGTCGCCAGTGCGTTCTTTCCCGTGCGCAACACGATCACGCCGCCGGCGACTTCGCCTTGCCCGTCGAGCTCGGCGATGCCGCGGCGGAATGTCGGGCCGCGCCGCACGCTTGCCACCTCGCCAAGCAACACCGGCACCGCGTTGGCGCCAGTCATCACAGGCACCTGTTCGAAGGCCTGTCGGGTCGCCAGGTAACCCTCGCTGCGCACCAGCATTTCCGCTTCGCCCTGCTCGATGACCGAGCCACTGGTAGCGCCGTTGGCGGCCTGGATCGCCGCGACCAGTTGCGCGACGGTGATGCCACGTGCGGCGAGCGCCTGCGGATCGGGGACGATCTGCCAGGCGCGCACCATGCCGCCAATGCTGGCGACCTCTGCGACATCGGGCACGGTCTTGAGCTCGTATCGCAACAGCCAGTCCTGGATCGCACGTAGCTGCCCGAGATCGTGCTGTCCAGTGCGATCGACCAAGGCGTATTCGTAGATCCAGCCCAACCCCGTGGCATCCGGTCCCAGTGCCGGAGTCAGTCCTTGCGGCAGGCGGTCGCGCACCTGGCTGAGATATTCGATGACCCGCGAACGCGCCCAGTACAAGTTGGTGGCGTCATCGAACAACACGTAAACGTACGAATCGCCGAAGAAGGAAAATCCGCGCACGGCTTTCACGCCCGGCACCGACAGCATCGTCGTGGTCAGGGGATAGGTGACCTGGTCCTCGATGATGCGCGGTGTCTGCCCCGCCCACTGGGTGCGGATGATGACCTGGGTGTCGGACAGATCTGGCAAGGCATCCAGCGGCATGCTGCGCAGCGACCAGATGCCGCAGATGGCGAGCACTACGGCTGCCAACAGCACAAACCCCCGATTGGCGATGGACGCGCGGATCAGCCGCGCGATCATGGGCGATCCTTCATTGGTGGCGCATCGCGCTGCGGCTTTGCATCCATCTGCATGCCTTGCATGGCATCGATGCCCTTGACGGATGGGGCAGGCGTGCCCGGCCTGTCAGCTTCCGGTGTTGTCATCGGCTGCTTTATCGACGGAGTGGGCGACGCTTTCGGAGCTGTCGCAGGCGCGGTGTCCAACCGATCCAGCGCACCGGACAGACTCGCCTCGGAATCGATCAGGAACTGGCCGGACGTCACGACGCGCTCCCCGCCCTTCAAACCGGACAGGATTTCAATGCGATCGCCACTGCTGCGACCAGTCTGCACGCGCACCGGCTGGAAGCGGCCATCGGCACCCACCACGATCACCCGGCTGTCGAATCCGGTCGCGATCAATGCTTCGTTCGGGATCAGCGGCAGGTTCTCACCGACTTCCGGGTGCAGCATCAATTCCGCGAACATGCCCGGCACCAGCAAACCATCGTCGTTGCGCAGCACGATGCGAGCACGCTGCGTGCGACTGGTGGCCTCGATCTGTGGCAGCAACGTCTCGACTTCGCCCTCAAAGGTGCGGCCGGGTACCGCGCTGACCGTGGCCGTTATTTTGGTCCCGGGCCGGATCCCAGCAGTGCCCGCCTGGGGAATTGCCGCTTCCAGCCACAGCGTTCGCGTGCCGTTGATGCGGAACATCGGTGTGCCGGCCATCATCGTCTGCCCCTCGCGCACCAGTACTTCGCTGACAACCCCGTCGCTGGGCGAACGCAGGACGACTCCGCCATTGCCGCCGGCGCTGCTACCGGAGAGCCCCAGCACATGCAGGCGTTGGCGCGATGCCGATTGCAGGCTGCGCGCCTCGGCCGAGCTCGCGTGCGCCAACGCGGCGGTCTCGGCGATCGCGCTGCTCCACCCCGGTGCGAGTACCGTCGCCAGCGCCTGCCCACGACGCACGGGATCGAACGGCGCTTTGATGTTCAATCGCAACACGATGCCATCGAACCGTGCGCTGACCACCGATTCCTGCCGCAGATCCCAGGTCAGCGTGGCCGGCACGCGCAGCTCGCTCGCCAGGCTTCCGGTTTCAACCATGGCGGTGCGGATGCCGACGTCCTGCTGAACACCCGGATCGATCCTGATGCCCGTTTCCGATCCGCCGTCGGCGTACTTCGCCACCATGTCCATGCCCATCGGCGATTTCCCCGCCTTGGGGAAATGCTGCCCAGGGACCATCGGGTCGTACCAGTAAAGAATGGTCCGCGGTTGGGCCGCGGCGCTCGATGGCGTCGCACGGATGTTGCCGTCCGCGCGTCTGGCCCACCAGTAGCCGCCACCAAGACCG
>JBBSUF010000158.1:0-2726 GCA_038235185.1 Lysobacterales bacterium | reverse complement strand
TCGCCCTGGCATTTCCGTTTGCTGCATCCGCAGCCACGCCTGCAGGCAACTGCAACATCAACCTCAAGGTCGGCGACAGCATGAAGTTCGACCAGCACTCCGTGACTGTTTCGTCATCGTGCAAGACCATCACCGTCAACCTGGTCCATCAAGGCCAGATGCCTGCGCAAATGATGGGACACAACGTAGTGATCACGGCTACCGACGCCTTCCAATCCGTCGCCAACGATGGACTCAAAGCCGGACTCGCAGGCAATTACGTGCCACCCAACGACAAGCGCGTGATCGCATCCACCAAGATCATCGGTGGCGGCGAGAAGGCCACCACGTCATTTGCCGGCAGCGCGTTGAAAGCCGGCGGTGCGTACACCTTTTTCTGCTCGGCGCCGGGTCACGTTTCGCTGATGAACGGCCAGATGCTCGTCAAGTAAGGCGCACGTTGCTCCATCGCGAACACCATCTGCAAAGTCACCCAGGCAAACAGGACATCCATGATCAGCTCCACAACAACAAAGCCAAAGCACTTCGCGCTTGAAACGCACCACGAGGTCAACGACTGGTCCGACCGACTTGCCTACGGCATCACGCGCAGCCTTCGTTTCCTGGCCGACACGTTTTTCGCCAAGCGCTACGGCAACCGGGCGATCGTGCTTGAAACGATCGCCGCGGTACCGGGCATGGTCGGTGGCGCATTGATCCACCTGCGCTGCCTGCGCCTGATGCGGCACGACCACGGCTGGATCCGCGCACTCATGGACGAGGCCGAGAACGAGCGCATGCACTTGATGACATTCATCGAGATCGCCAAGCCGAACTGGTTGGAGCGTTTGCTCGTGTTGGCGGCGCAAGCAGGATTCTTCACATTTTTCCTGGTGCTGTACCTGCTCTCGTCGCGCACCGCGCACCGGCTCGTCGGCTACTTTGAGGAGCAGGCGGTCATCAGCTACACGCAATACCTTGCCGAAATCGATGCCGGCCGCGTGGATAACGTCCCCGCGCCAGCGATCGCGCTCGACTACTGGAATCTCCCCGAAGGCGCCAGGCTGCGCGATGTCGTGATCGCAGTGCGTGCCGACGAAGCCGAGCACCGCGAAGTCAATCACGCCTTCGCGGACATCCTGCAGGTCTGTGGGCACATCAGCTCGATGGAGATCATCGAGAACCTGCATCCAGCCGGGGCTCCCATCATCGCCTGAGGGGTTTGAGGCCGAGAGCGAGGCTGAGCCTCGCTTCTGGCCGATGCGGAATGGTGTTCATCTGAAGGGTGTTACGTTGCCATGTGAGCAACACGGCAATGATCGACCTGACACTCCTGCAACGTAGCTGCGGGCAGTGCTCACTGCGGGAGTTGTGCCTGCCCGCGGGGATTCCCCCCGCCGACCTGAAGCAGCTGGAAGCCATCGTCAAGAAGCGGCGCCCGGTCGAACGCGACGGTCGCTTGTTCCGCGTTGGCGACCCGATGCACTCGGTCTACGTCGCGCGCAAAGGGGCATTCAAGACGGTCGCCATCAGCGAGGACGGCGAGGAACAGGTCATCGGATTCCACCTTCCCGGCGAACTGATCGGCCTGGATGCCCTGGGCTCCGGCACCCATCGTTGCGAAGCCGTCGCATTGAACGTCGCCAACGTGTGCGAAGTCCCGTTCGACGAACTGTCGCACGTCGCCGCGCAGATACCAGTCCTCCAGCAGCAGTTGATGCGCGTCATCGGCCAGAGCGTGGGCCGCGACCAGCAACACATGGAACTACTTTCACGCCGCCAGGCCAACGAGCGCATTGCGCTGTTCTTGCACGGGTTCGGCGAGCGCCTGCGTATTGGCGGGCAATCGGGCACCGATTTCAAACTGCCGATGAGCCGCGAAGACATCGCACGTTTCCTGGGCCTTGCGTTCGAAACCGTCAGCCGCGGCTTCACTCACCTGCAAGACGACGGCCTGATTCTCATCGACGGTCGCCGAATCACGCTGCTCGATGTCGAACGCCTGGATCGCGTGGCGCATGGTGTGGCCGCTATGAGGGTCACCTCTTTGCCAGTCGCAGCGCACAGAGCGGTGATGTAGCGATCGCTCATTGTTACGCGCAGATGTAGCCCCACCGGACGCGCAAGGATCGCGCAGCCGTGGCCTACTTTGCGTGCTGCGCCAGCCACGCATCGATTGAAGGCAACCGGTCGTTGCGGACCTGCATCCTGTACTTGATGTTGGCGATCGCCGTCTCCGCATCGCGACGTGAACTGGCGGCGACGTACTTGTCGGCATACGCCTGGATCTTGCCGATCATCGCCGCGTCCAGCGACCCGTTACCCAACCTCGGGTAATAGCGGCTGCTGGAAGTCGAATCGATTTTCTTGTCCAGCTGTTCGCGATGCGCAAGCGCATAGTCGAACGCCATGTCCGGATGCTCCGAAGCCACCCGCGCGACCATGCCCGCGCTGTTGGTCGCCCCCGGCTCGTCAGTGAGCGCCAGCTCGAGCGCGCGGCGCGCCAACGCGGGATCCTTGGCAACGGACAACAGGCGATACATCTGGTCTTTCACCAGCGCAGATTTTTCCGAGCGCGCCGTCGCGTGCAGCTTGTCCCACGTCGCGCCATCGGCATGCGCCGCGACCACGCTCAGGATCGTCCGGCGCAGTTCCGCTGGCACCGCGGTAGGCTCGCTGGCCTGCGCGGCGTAACGGCGCCTTGCTTCGGCAATCACATTGGCATCGCCGAGATCCGCAAGGGTTCC
>JBBSUF010000157.1:0-2784 GCA_038235185.1 Lysobacterales bacterium | reverse complement strand
CAATTCGACGCGCAGGCGTTCGCCCTGCATCACGCGGTATTGCTTACCGCCTGTAACAACAACTGCGTACATGACCAGTATTCCTCTGTAGTTATTTTTTGGTCGCCTGCCACCATCGAGGGCGGACAGAAGCGGAATTGTAAGGGTTTCAGTCAGTTAGGGTCAACTGGCGCCACGATCGGCCTCGCAAGCGACGTGGCCATCCACCCCGCCGCGCGCCCAGGGTGGGTGGATGCGAGCGATTGAAACCACGACGGCAGACTTTCCAGCTGAATGGCACAGGCCCACCCGGTCGCAACAACTGCGATAGCCGTATCCCAGACTGGCAATGTCACCCATTTGCCCCCATCTGGATGGCTCGTTACGCTTCCCTGTTGCCTGCGCACGATGCGGGCTTCACCTATCGAGACTGCCACCGATGGCGATGGACACCATTCGCATCCGCGGGGCGCGGACGCACAACCTCAAGAACATCGATCTGGATTTGCCGCGCGACCAGCTGATCGTGATCACCGGCCTGTCGGGCTCGGGGAAGTCATCACTGGCTTTCGATACGATCTACGCCGAAGGCCAGCGCCGGTACGTCGAGTCGCTGTCGTCCTATGCCCGGCAGTTCCTGAGCGTGATGGAGAAGCCCGACGTCGACCACATCGAAGGCCTGTCGCCGGCGATCTCGATCGAGCAGAAATCGACATCGCACAACCCACGCTCGACGGTGGGCACGATCACCGAGATCTACGACTACCTGCGCCTGCTCTACGCACGCGTCGGGACCCCGCGCTGTCCCGACCATGGTTATCCACTGGAAGCGCAGACCGTCAGCCAGATGGTGGACCAGGTGCTGGCATTGTCGAAGGATCCATCGCGGGCCGATCAGCGCTGGATGCTGCTGGCGCCGGTGATCCGCGAGCGCAAGGGCGAGCATGCGCAGGTATTCGAGCAGTTGCGCGCGCAGGGCTTCGTGCGTGTACGCGTGGATGGCATCCTGCATGAAGTCGATGCCGTGCCGCCGCTCGCGCTTCGGGTCAAACACAGCATCGACGTGGTCATCGACCGCTTCAAGGTGCGCGACGACATCAAGCAGCGCCTGACCGAATCGTTCGAGACCGCGCTGAAGCTTGGCGACGGCATGGCGCAGGTGCAGTCGCTCGACGACGCCTCTGCGGCGCCGTTGCTGTTCTCGTCCAAATACAGTTGCCCGGTCTGCGACTACTCGCTGCCCGAGCTTGAGCCGCGCCTGTTTTCTTTCAATTCTCCGGTCGGTGCGTGCCAGACCTGCGACGGGCTGGGTGTCAGCGAGTTCTTCGATCCCGCGCGCGTGGTCGTGCATCCCGAACTCTCGCTCGCGGCCGGTGCGGTGCGCGGATGGGATCGGCGTAACACCTATTACTTCCAGTTGATCGCTTCGCTGGCTCGCCACTACGGCTTCACTGTCGATACGGCATGGCAATCGCTTGACGCCTCCGTTCGGCAAGCGGTGTTGTATGGCAGCGGCAAGGAACTGATCAGCTTCGCCTACCTCACCGATGCCGGGGGACGCAGCCAGCGACGGCACAAATTCGAAGGCATCCTTCCGAATCTCGAGCGTCGTTATCGTGAGACCGAATCGGCGGCGGTGCGCGAGGAGCTCGCCAAATACATCAGTGAGCGTCCCTGCGTTGAGTGCGGCGGCGCGCGCCTCAACCGCAGCGCACGCAATGTCTTCGTCGGTGACACGGCATTACCGCAGATCGCGGTATTGCCGATCGACGAGGCACTAACGTTCTTCGGCCAGTTGCAGCTACCTGGCTGGCGCGGCGAGATCGCAGTGAAGATCGTCAAGGAAATCGGCGACCGGTTGAAATTCCTGGTCGATGTCGGCCTGGATTACCTGACGCTGGAACGCAAGGCCGGCAGCCTGTCCGGCGGCGAAGCCCAGCGCATTCGCCTGGCCTCGCAGATCGGCGCGGGCCTGGTCGGCGTGCTGTATGTGCTCGACGAGCCATCGATTGGCCTGCACCAGCGCGACAACGAACGCCTGCTGGGCACCCTCACCCGCCTGCGCGACCTTGGCAACACCGTGATCGTGGTCGAGCATGATGAGGACGCCATCCGCCTGGCCGACCACATCGTCGACATCGGCCCGGGCGCCGGCGTGCATGGCGGTGAAGTCGTTGCACAAGGCAGCTACGCCGACGTGTTGAAAGCCCCGCGCTCCGTCACTGGCCAGTACCTGAGCGGCAAGCGACGCATCGAAGTCCCGGCCAAGCGCAACAAGCCCGACAAGAACGCGATGCTCACCCTGCATGGGGCGTCGGGAAACAACCTGAAGGATGTCGACCTCCAGATTCCATCGGGCCTGTTCACCGCGATTACCGGCGTGTCCGGGTCGGGCAAGTCGACGTTGATCAACGACACGCTTTATGCCTTGGCTGCAAACGAGATCAACGGTGCGTCGCATGCGCCAGCGCCGTACCAGAACATCGATGGCCTGGACCTGTTCGACAAGGTGGTCGACATCGACCAGTCGCCGATCGGCCGTACACCGCGTTCCAATCCTGCGACATACACGGGCTTGTTCACGCCGCTGCGCGAGTTGTTCGCGCAAGTACCCGAGTCCCGCGCACGCGGTTATGCACCTGGGCGTTTCAGTTTCAACGTGCGTGGCGGGCGGTGCGAAGCCTGCCAAGGCGACGGGCTGATCAAGGTCGAGATGCACTTCCTGCCCGATGTGTTCGTGCCTTGTGATGTCTTCCACTGAAAGCTCTACAACCGCGAGACGCTGGAGATCCTCTACAAGGGTTT
>JBBSUF010000156.1:0-2851 GCA_038235185.1 Lysobacterales bacterium | reverse complement strand
TGACGCGCTCATCGCCGCTGCTCCGGGATATCTCAAGGACAAATCGCATGGCGAGGTCGTCTTCGACCATGCATGGGCACGTGCCTATGCGCACCATGGTCACGATTATATCCCGAAAAGGCTGTGTGCGGTGCCTTATACACCGGTGACCGGCCCACGACTCCTAGCCAAAAACGACACTACGCGCAGATTGCTACTGCAGGCGACCCAGACAATGACACGCAATGCCGATCTGTCGTCGGCGCACGTCAATTTCACCGATGCCTGCGATGACGAGGTGTTTGGTGATGGGTGGTTGTCGCGGATCGACGTGCAATACCACTGGCGCAATGCATCGGGCTGGAGTGATTTCGCGCAATTCCTTGCGGCGATGGATCACAAGCATCGCAAGAACATCCGCCACGAACGCGCGAAGGTCGAACGTGCCGACATCACCTTTCGCGTCCTGCATGGCGACGAGGCCAGTGAGGCCGAACTTGCCGCGATGCATGGGTTTTACCTGCATACGTTTGCCGACTACGGCAATACCCCGACGTTGACGCTGGAATTCCTGCGGCATCTCGCCCAATCGATGCCGCGCCAGTTGGTGTTGTTCCTTGCCGAGCGTGACGGCCAGCTTGTTGCCGGCGCGCTGTGCCTGCGTGGCGGTGACACCTTGTACGGACGCTATTGGGGCAGCGACCCCAGTTTGGATCACGACCGCATCCCTGGCTTGCATTTCGAGACGTGCTACTACCAAGGCATCGATTACTGCCTGCGCGAAGGCTTGTCGATATTCGAACCGGGCGCGCAAGGGGAACATAAACTGGCGCGCGGATTCCTGCCGGCACTGGTACGCAGCCACCACTGGATCACGGATCCCTCTTTCGCCGAAGCACTTGCGCCGTGGTGCGCGGAGGAACGCGCATCTGTATTGCGCTACAAGGCATTGCTCGACACTCATTCGCCTTTTCGCGCTGCCTGAGCATGCGCTTGCCTGGGCTCAATGACGATCCGCATGCGCCATTTCCCCCGACGTCTTCAGCGCGACGCGATCCCGATGGACTCCTCGCTGCCGGCGGCGATCTGTCGCCCACACGCCTGCTCAACGCATATCGCAACGGAATCTTTCCATGGTTTTCCGACGGCCAGCCGATCCTGTGGTGGTCTCCGGATCCACGTTGGGTCTTCCGTACTGACGCACTGCATCTCTCGCGACGTTTCATCCGCACGCTTCGACACTCGACATGGACGGTGCGTGCCGACACTGAATTTGCCCACGTGATCTCTGCATGCGCGCACTCAGTGCGTGGCGGCCAGCGCGGGACCTGGATCACGGCGGCCATGGAGGCCGCATATCTCGAATTGCATCGGCTGGGGCATGCGCATTCAATCGAGGTGTTCGACGGCGAGCAACTGGTCGGCGGCCTGTATGGCGTCGCTATTGGCCGGATGTTCTTTGGCGAAAGCATGTACAGCGGAAAATCCGGGGGCTCGAAATGCGCACTGGCGGTATTGGCACGCCAGCTTGGGCAGTGGGGTTGGCCATTGATCGATGCGCAGGTCGGCAATCCACACCTGGTTCAACTTGGTGCCGAATCCTGGCCACGAGGGACTTTCCTGTCTCAACTGGCGGAACTGACGGCAATCCCTGAACCTGCACAATCATGGAGCGGGCGCTTCGGCACGATTGCTGTTCAAGAGCTGGCTGGGATGTCTTGACCATTTTTGCGCCGATCCGGCCTGGCATGTCAGAATGGTCGACTTACCCGGCGGCCCCGCCGGGATCGCAGCTCGCTGCATATCGCGCCGCGTACCCGCTGCATTACTGGAAACACATGGCAAAAGACGACGTCATCGAATTTGAAGGCACGATTTCCGAAACACTCCCGAACACCATGTTCCGGGTGAAGCTGGAAAACGGCCATGAAATCATCGCGCACATCTCGGGCCGGATGCGCAAGAACTACATCCGCATCCTGACCGGCGACAAGGTCAAGATCGAAATGACTCCGTACGACCTCAGCAAGGGCCGGATCACCTATCGGATGAAGTAAGTTCTACCATCGGGATGGCGAATAAAAAAGGCGACCGCAAGGCCGCCTTTTTTGCGCCGGTTGCTGTCACACGGTGACTGGCAGCAGCTTCTCCGGCTCGGGTTGAGCATCCACCAGCAGCTCGCCATCCTTGACATCGACGCTGACCCGCCCGCCATGCACCAGCTTGCCGAACAGCAACTCGTCGGCCAGCGGCCGCTTGATCTTGTCCTGGATCACGCGCGCCATTGGGCGAGCGCCCATCAACGGATCAAAGCCGTGCTGGGCCAGCCATTCCCGCGCGGCCGGCGTGGCTGACAGAGTGACGTTCTTGTCGTGCAACTGGGCCTCCAGCTCGATCAGGAACTTGTCGACCACGCGCAGGATGTGCTCCATCCCCAGCGCCTGGAACTGAACGACCGCGTCCAGGCGGTTGCGGAATTCCGGCGTGAAGCTCTTGCGGATCACTTCCATTGCATCGGTGCTGTGATCCTGTGTGGTGAATCCGATCGAACGTCGTGCCGCCAGCGCCGCACCGGCGTTGGTCGTCATCACCAGGATGACGTTGCGGAAGTTCGCCTCGCGTCCATTGGTGTCGGTCAGTACCCCGCGGTCCATGACCTGCAACAGGATGTTGAAGATGTCCGGATGCGCCTTCTCGACCTCGTCCAGCAGCAGGACGCAATGCGGGGTCTTGACGATCTTCTCGGTCAGCAGGCCGCCCTGGTCGAATCCGACGTAGCCCGGAGGCGCACCAATCAAGCGCGACACGGAATGCGACTCCATGTACTCGGACATGTCGAAACGCACCAGCTCGATGCCCAACTGCAACGCGA
>JBBSUF010000155.1:0-2883 GCA_038235185.1 Lysobacterales bacterium | reverse complement strand
GCCGAGCATGTACCAGTTCCAGGTGGGCGGCGTATTGAGCATCGAATCCGCCTTGAGCTGCTTGCGGTAATCGAAGATGTCGGCGCGCGGCTGACCTTCGCGCGCCAGCAGCTCCCGGCGCACGATCACCACGCTGATCCCGACGGGCCCGAGGTTCTTTTGCGCACCGGCATAGATGACGCCGAACTTCGAGATGTCGAGCGGCTCCGATGCGATCGAGGAACTGAAATCGGCGAACAGCGGCGCGTCTCCGACATCGGGAATGTCACCAAATTCGACCCCGTGGATGGTTTCGTTCGCAGTGATGTGCACATACGCCGCGTCCCTGGACAGCGCCCACTCGCCGCGCGCCGGAATCGAGCGGTAACCGCCGGCTTCGCTATCGGCAGCAATGTTCACCTCTACGCAGCAGGTGGCCTGCTTGATCGCGGTCTTGCCCCAATGTCCGCTCACCACGTAGTCGGCGCTCTGGCCAGGCGCGGCGAAATTCAATGGCAGCAATGCCTGTACGGTAGTGGCGCCGCCGGCGGTGAACAGCACCGCATAGTCGTCGGGGATCGCCATCAAAGTGCGCAGGTCGGTCTCGGTCTGTTCGGCCACGCCGATGAACTCCGGTCCGCGATGGCTCAGCTCGACGATCGATGCGCCGGCATCGCCAAATTCCAGCATCTGCGCCTGGGCCTGGCGCATCACCGGCTCCGGCAAAGTGGCGGGACCGGCACTGAAGTTAAACGCACGCGACATCGACTGACTCCGGAAGCATGGATTCCGCAGTATGCCGCAGCGCAGCATCCGCTGCTGGTGGTTTCCTTCGAAACGTTGCTTGTCGAACAGACATCTGGCGCCGCGGTCAGAACCTCTCGCCCAGCACCCGGCGGATCTCGCTTTCGATCGGATCCTTGAACATCGCGGTCAGGAAGCCCAGCTTGGCCAGAACATGCAAGTCCTTCGGCCCCAGGGCGATCTGTCCATCCACCCCGGAGCGCGAGAAATTGAGCGTATCGCCCTCCCAGGCATAGACCATCTGGAAGCGCTCGGCGAGTGTCTTCGCGACTTCCTCGACTGCCTTGCGGGCCTTGGCCCTGGGCAGGGAGTGGGCATGGCGGATATCGATGCGGGACATGGGCAGGCCGGTGGCGGGGCAGTGCCCTATTGTGCCGCGCGCCGTGGCGCACGACCAGACGCAGCGCGCTTGGCGTCATGTTAGATTCGCGCCGATGAACGAACTGCGGCTGCGATTCTGCGATGGCGAGCAACCCGACCTGGTCTTGGGTGCGGGCGTTCATGCACTTGGACGACTGCCAAACGGCCTGGGTCCGGTCGACCCCGAGCAGGCCTGGTTGCTGCAGTTGTGCAACGACCGCCGCGGGATCTGGATGACCGTGGCCGACGACCTGCGCGGCGTCCACGTCAATGGCCGTCCGGTCCAGCACGTGGCGATGCTGCGGGCCGGCGACAGCATCCATGTCGATGGCGGCGAACTGTTGCTAAGCGCGGCCAACGATCCGAGCACGACGCCACGGGCGGCACATGCGCAGCGCGACTCGGTGTCGAGTCTGCGCCTGATCCTGCGCGGCATCGGCGGCCAGCATCACGGGCGCAGCATCAGCCTGGAGCAACCGCGGCGGATTGGCCGTGGCAGCAATGCCGATATCCGTATCGAGGGGCCCGGCATCGCTGAGCAGCACGCGGTGGTCGAGGCCGTCAATGGCCAGGCAGTGCTGCGCGATGCCCAGGCCGACGTATTGGTCAATGGCCATCGCACGCGGCATGCCGCCTTGCAGGCTGGCGATCAGATTGCGTTCGACGTGCAACACCGCTTCGTCGTCGAAGGACCGCCGCCGCCCGTGGCAACGAACACTGCTGAAGCCCGCCGGCAGGCTGCGGTGGAAGACCAGAACGCCGATGCAACGAATGTCTCGCATCGAAGCTGGACGCGGCGCGTGCCTTGGCTATTGGTAGCCGCGATCCTGCTGGCCGCCGCACTGTCGGTCTTGCTGTTGTTCGGCGCGCGCTGAACGCAGACCGCGTACGACGCGTGGTGTGAATGCTCTAGACAGCGGCGCGATGCTCGGTCCGAATCCACACAAACCGCGTCGCCACGACGCCACAAGGGGCACACATGGCCAAGTTGAAGAAATCTGCGCCGACGGGCAGTGCGCGCAAGAGCGCTTCCGGCGCCGCGAAGGAATCCCAGGCCCAGGCCGAGCGCCTTGGCAAGTCCATCACCGAATCCGCGCAGCAGATATGGCTGGCTGGCATGGGCGCGTTCCACCGTGCGCAGGCCGAAGGCGGCAAGTTGTTCGAGAGCCTGGTCCGTGATGGCGTGTCGCTTGAGCAGACCGCGCGCAAGTTCGCCGGCAATCGCGCCGAAGAGGTGCGCGACGTGGTTGAAGGACGCGTCGGCCAGGCCAAGGTTCGCGCCGCCGATACGTGGGACAAGCTGGAAAAAGTGTTCGAAGATCGCGTCCAGCGCGCGTTGGTCAAGCTTGGTGTTCCCGACCGCGAAGACCTCAACGAACTGACCGATCGCGTGGAGACACTGACCGCAGAGTTGCGCAAGGCCAGCGGAAGGTCCCCCGCAAAGCCGGCAAAAGCGCCGCGCAAGGCTACGACCAACGCCGCCGCCAAGCCTGCGGTAAAGACACCAGCCAAGAAAGCCGGCACGCGCACCACCCGGGCCGTGGCAAGCGACTAGGCCTGCTGTCCAAGTCCCGCTGGTTCGACGTTTCGCTCGGTCCCTGCCCCCGCGATTTACGGACTCGCGGGCATTCGATTTTCATTTCGCATGTCCGTCGACGCCTGCCAGCGTAGCAAGGTGATCGGGCTATAGTGCGCCGACCCTGATCCATGTCACTGGACGACGCCATGCTGCCCCTGTTG
>JBBSUF010000154.1:0-2936 GCA_038235185.1 Lysobacterales bacterium | reverse complement strand
CGTTGCATGCGGCCGTCGTGAAGCCGCTGGCAATGCGACGGTTGCTGGTGGTGTCCGCCGCTGCCGCCTATCTGTTGCTGCTGGTGGGAACATGGCCATTGCTCACCCGGCAGGATTACCTTCCGGCAATCCCACTGCTGGCACTTGGGGTCGCCAGCTGGTGGTTCGGTCGCGATCGACGCCGCTGGCGTTATGTGCCCCATGCAGCGGCGATTGTCGGTGTTCTGTTCACGGTTCTGTTCACATGGCCATTCGACGACCGGCTAGCGTCTCAGGAAGCATCGCTCAAGGACGTCCTTTCCATTACGAGCAGCCGCGATCCGGTCATGGACGACAAGGGTGCGTCGGTGTTTCGCATGCGCCCGTTCTATTTCGCGCTGGAGGACCTGTCGCTCATCCGCATGCGGCGGGGGCTGATACGTGACGACATCCGCCAGCGTCTTCTCGCCACCAACACCCACGTCGTCTGGGCAAGCCGGCTGCCGCCTGCGGATCTGGCATTCGTCAAAGCCAATTACGTCAACGTTCGCGATGGCCTGCGCGTGTCGGGCCACCGCTTCGGTGCCGTCCAGGCAGGATCGATGCATCCGTTTCTCGTGCAGCTTCCGGGGCGCTATGTGCTCATCGGGCCGGGGCGTGCGTCAACCGGGAGGATCGATGGCGTCGTCGCCACCGGCGCGCGCCAGCTGGCCTCGGGGCTGCATCGCATGACGGCCGGCCAGGACGGTCGCTATACACTGCTGTGGCAACCGGCAATGCTGTTGGCCACTCGGCCGGGGACTTGGCAGTGATCGTGCAACCTCTCGCAATCCGCGCCAATGAGCGCCTGCTCGTGTTCGCGCCGCATCCGGACGACGAAAGCCTGGCTTGCGGCGGACTGATCCAGAGCGCGCTGGATGCAGGCGCGGCGGTGTGCGTGGTCATCGTGACTGACGGCGCCAGCAATCCGTGGCCACAACGGGTGGCGGAGAAACGCTGGAGGATTGGCACCACGGAGATCCAACGCTGGGGCACGCTCCGCTGCAATGAGGCCAATGCCGCATTGCAGGCGCTGGGCGTGGGGCCGGACGAAACCACTTTCCTGCATTGGGAAGACCAGGGATTGACCGCGCGCCTGATGGAGCAGCCCCGGCAGAGCGTGGCTGATCTGCGCGCGTTGATCTCCCGCTTCAAGCCAACACTGATCACGATGCCGGATGAACGGGATTCCCACCCGGACCACAGTGCGCTGGCGCTGATGCTCAGGGCCGCGATTCGCGCCGAAGCGGCGAGTGCCCGGTGCGTGTCGTACTGGTTGCACGGTCGGCCGCGCGCATTCGAATCGCAGATCGAGCTGGCATTGACGGATGGGCAGACGAGCGGAAAACGCAGTGCTGCGCTGTCGCATGCCAGCCAGACCCGATTTGGGGTGTCGCGGCTGTTGCGGTTTGTCACCCCGACCGAATGTTTCGAGGAGGACCCCGCGTTCCAACTGTCCGGCGAATCGACATGGCAGTGGCGCTTCCGCTTGCCGCTGGTGCACCCCGCGATCAAGTCGCTGCGCGTCGTCGGGATCGCGCACGATGGCAGCATCCGGGTCGCCACCCTGTCCATGGAACGCCTCCAATCCGGCAGCCTGCGCGCGACCCGCAGGTTTCGCCAATGGGATATCGAAATCGACGCCCTGTGGCCGGAACCCATGTGGGTCGTCGCCAAGCTCGACGTAGATCGATCGATCTACGTCTATGACTGCGTCCCTTGGATGGCAAGCTTGGCTGGGCAGCACCCCGCCGCCGTGCAGACGGCACACGGAACGCAGACGGCCGTCGAGTTGCAGCACGATTACGAGCGGGCCTGAGAGCAGCCACGTACGTTCGGCGCCGGCGTGGTGGGATGCCCGCTGCGGCGCCGTACCGCGCCAATACCAAGTGCAACGTGAGGGCATATTTGCCGCATATCTGGCAAGGCGCGATCTTCTTGCCGGCCGCTTGATTCAATGTCAATGCGCATCAAACAGAGCCTTCCCGGAGGGCGACTCGGCAACCAACGGCAACGAATTCAAGATCGCGTCCGTTGCGGGCGAGACAGTGACCACTGAGCCATTGATTCAATGGTGGCCGGGGACGGAATCGAACCGCCGACACGGGGATTTTCAATCCCCTGCTCTACCAACTGAGCTACCCGGCCGGGTGCAGCGTGGCCGCTGGAGGCGCCGGTGCTGGGTCACGAGACGGGAGCGGTCGCTCCACGTGACGGCGCGATGATACGGACGCGCTCGGCCAGCGGCAAGCCCGTTGGCTTGCACGGACGCTGAACGCCATTGGCGATGCGGCTTGATCGGCGTGCGGGCAGGGTCATGATTGGACACCCGATGCAAAGGCTGGATCCTTCATGAAACCCTGGGCATTCATCGTATGCGTCGGACTGCTGCTCGCGGGTTGCGCCAGCGGTGGCCTCGGCAAGGAAGACGCGCGGTTGGCGCTCTATCGCTCGCATGCCGGCGCTCCGGTCGGTTCGTTCCATTCATTTGGTCGATTCGACAGTTGGGAATCGCTCGGGACCGGAACGGTGGCCATCTGGACGCGTCCGGGCGAGGCATGGCTGTTGGAGTTGTGGGGCCCGTGCTCCGACTTGCCATACAGCGTGGCGATCGGCCTGACGAGCCATGCTGGCTCGGTCCAGGCTGGATTGGACGAGGTCGTCGTGCGGTCGCCGCCGCCGGTCAGCCTGCCTTGCCGTATCCGCACCATCCAGCCGCTCGACGTGACTGCCATCAAGCGCGACGAAAAAGCGATGCGCGAACATACCGTCCAGCAGCTGCCGTCGAGCGATACGCCGGATCACTGATCGGCGGGCACGTATCCGGCAGGCTTGTCGGCGCCACCGCCGAACAGGAACTTCTCCATTTCCACCTGCAGGAACGCGCGGTGCTTGGGGTCCAGCGGTGACAGGCGGTT
>JBBSUF010000153.1:0-3026 GCA_038235185.1 Lysobacterales bacterium | reverse complement strand
GTTCTGACGAACTCAGCAATGAAAGGGACTCGCCCATGATTATTCGCACGCACGACAACGGTTTCGAACACGCCACCCCCAGCGACATCACGCCGCGCGCGGTCTACCAGGATCGCCGTAGCCTGATCCGCGCCATGGCCGGGGGTGTCGCCGGGGCCGCGCTGATGTCCTGGGCCAGTCGCGACGCCATGGCGCAGTCAGAGCGGCCCGGCAAGTTGGCGGCGCTGCCCGCTACGCGATCGAGCGTGGCGGGGGCAGTGACGATGGAAAAGCGTACCGCTTTCACGGATGCCAGCACCTACAACAATTTTTACGAATTCGGCACCGACAAGGCCGATCCCGCTGAAAACGCCCATAGCTTGAAGACCACGCCCTGGGCGGTCGAGATCGAGGGGCTGGTCAAGAAGCCGCAGAAGCTCGCGCTGGAAGATCTTGTAAAGCTCAGCGCCCAGGAAGAACGTGTCTATCGCCTGCGTTGTGTCGAGGGTTGGTCCATGGTGATCCCATGGGTCGGGTATTCGTTGTCGCAACTCATCAAGAAGGTCGAGCCGCTCGGCAACGCGAAATATGTCGAGTTCGTCACGCTGGCCGATCCGAAGGTGATGCCCGGAGTAGGCGCCCGTGTTCTCGACTGGCCGTATGTCGAGGGCCTGCGCATGGACGAGGCGATGCATCCGTTGACCTTGCTGACATTTGGCATGTACGGCGAAGTGTTGCCTAATCAGAACGGCGCGCCGGTGCGGTTGGTCGTGCCGTGGAAATATGGTTTCAAGAGCGGCAAGAGCCTGGTCAAGATCCGGTTCACCGACAAGGAGCCTGCCACCGCATGGAACCGCGCGGCCGCGAACGAATACGGCTTTTATTCCAACGTCAATCCGGAAGTCGACCATCCGCGCTGGAGCCAGGCCACCGAACGGCGCATCGGTGAGGACGGACTGTTCGCCAAGAAGCGCAAAACCCTGATGTTCAACGGGTATGAAGCGCAGGTGGGACAGTTGTACGCAGGCATGGACCTGCGCAAGTTCTATTGACCGGGCGCCGTCCGCGCGCGGATAACGGAATGACCACGCGCGCACTTTCGCAGCCCACAGGCGCTGCCATGATGCGCAAATCCTTGATGCATCCTGCGGCCAAGCCCGTGGTGTTCGTCGCGGCGCTGTTGCCGTTTGCCTGGTTGCTGTGGGGAGCCCTGACGCAGAACCTCGGTCCGAATCCGGCCGAAGCGTTGATTCGATCGACAGGCGACTGGACACTGCGGTTCCTGTGCATCGTGCTGGCGGTCACACCGTTGCGGGTGATCACCGGCACGCCAGCGTTGGCGCGCTTGCGGCGCATGCTGGGTCTGTTCGTGTACTTCTATGCCGTTTTGCACATGTTGTGCTACAGCTGGCTGGACATGGAGTTCGTGATCGGCGACATCGTGCGCGACATCGCGAAACGGCCGTTTATCCTGGTCGGATTCCTGGCCTTGCTGTTGCTGACGTCTCTGGCGGCCACCTCGTTCAACCGCGCGATTCGTCTGCTCGGCGCGCGCCGCTGGCAGTGGCTGCATCGGCTGGTATACGTCGTGGCAGGTTTGGCCGTGTTGCATTTCTTCTGGATGCGCTCGGGCAAAAACGACTATGCCGAAGTGTTCGTCTATGCCGCCATCCTCGCAGTGCTGCTCGGCTGGCGCGCAGTGCAAGCGTGGAAACGCCGTGGGATTGGGCTGGCGCGCCGGCTCAGCGTGTAGCCAGCGCAGCCTGCTCGTTGCGCATCTGGTCGGCGGATGACTCACGCACGCGGATCACGCGTGACTGGTCCCCCGTGACCAGCACTTCGGCTGCGCGCCCCCGGGTGTTGTAGTTGCTGGCCATGCTCATGCAATAGGCGCCTGCCGACAACACCGCCAGCAGGTCACCGCTCTCCAACGCCAATGTGCGCCCATGGCCCAGCCAGTCGCCGCTCTCGCACACCGGGCCCACGACGTCCCAGAGCGTGGTCGCCGTTGGCCTGGGTTGTACCGGAACGATGCCATGGTAGGCCTGGTACATCGCCGGGCGCGGAAGATCGTTCATCGCGGCGTCGACGATGCAGAAATTTTTCTGCTCACCCGGTTTGAGGTAGAGCACCTCGGTGACACACACGCCGGCATTGCCCACCAGGGAGCGACCAGGCTCCAGCATCAGCGTGCGATCGCCGAAGCCGCGTGCATCCAGCTTGGCCAGCATCCTGGCCCACAAGGCGTCGGCTGTGGGTGGTTGCTCGCCGTTGTAGTCGATGCCCAGGCCGCCGCCGAAATCCAGGTGCCGGATGCGGATGCCTTCGGCCTCGACCGCCTCGACCAGGTCCAGCATTCGGTCCATCGCATCGAGGTACGGTTCGATCTGCGTGATCTGCGATCCGATGTGGCAATCAATGCCGACCACCTGCAGCCCCGGCAAGTCCGCCGCGCGGCGGTATGTGGCCACGGTGCGCTCATGGGCGATGCCGAACTTGTTGCCCTTGAGGCCGGTGGAGATGTAGGGATGGGTCTTGGGGTCGACGTTGGGATTGACCCGGATGCTGATCGGCGCGCATTTGCCCATCGACAGGGCTACGCTGTTGAGCACTTCGAGTTCGGCTTCACTTTCGACGTTGAAGCAGGCAATTCCGTGTTCCAGTGCCTGGCGCATTTCGTCGCGCGTCTTGCCCACGCCCGAGAAGATCACGCGCGATGTGCCTGCACCGGCAGCGATGACCCGGTCGAGCTCACCACCAGAGACGATGTCGAAGCCGCAACCCGCTTGGGCCAGCAACTGCAGCACGGCCAGGCTCGAGTTTGCCTTCATCGCATAGCAGATATGCACGTCGCGCCCGGCAAGCGGTCGTTGGTAGGCCGCCAGCGCGTCGAGGATGGCCGTTTCGGAGTACACGAACAGGGGTGTGCCGTGGCGCCGGGCCAACGCTGCCAGCGGCACCTGTTCGACGCACAGTTGCTGGTCGCGGTAGGCAATATGGGGTGCACCAGGCACTTGCGGCAATGTCATGGCGTGCGCGGTGTCGAT
>JBBSUF010000152.1:0-3168 GCA_038235185.1 Lysobacterales bacterium | reverse complement strand
TAACGGCCATTGCGACCGGGACAGCGCATCGCGACCTGGTCCGGGCGCTCGCGCGCCAGGCGCGGCAGCGAGGCGGCGATGTTGCAGGAGTCGCTCATCATTGGATTGTAGGCGGCGCGCTGGTTTCCGTCGGCGCGGCGTACCGCCATGGGCTTTTGCCGTTTGTCCGGGAAACCGGCGACGTGCCCGCGGCTGCAAGCGCTCCTGCGCCGGTCGTCATGGCGCGGCGCGATCGAGGAACCCGCGGATCGCCGGCACCAGCACGTCGTGCTTGTCTTCCAGCACGTAGTGCCCCGCATCCGCGAACGCATGCAGCCCGGCCTGCGGCAGCGCGTCGGTGAATTCGGCCAGGCAATGCCGGTCGAAGACGAAATCGCGCAGACCCCAGCCGATGAATACCGGCAGGTCGGCGAACTCGTGCAGCCGCCGCCCGGCTTCGGCGACCAATGGCCACGCCGGATCCGCTTCGCGCAATGGAATGTCCTGCATGAAACGCAGCGTGCTGATGGCATTGCGCCAACCTGCGTAAGGCGCGATGTAGGCGTCGCGTACCGACTTGGGCAAGCGTCGCTCCGTACCCAGCCACGCTGCACCACGTGCGAACAGGTTGAAGCGGCGGATCAGGAAGCCACCGACGCGCGAATCGCGGCCCAACGACAACTGCCATGGCATGCGCTTGGCCGCGGGCAACGGGAATGCGGCGGTATTGAGGATCACCAGCCGCTGCACCTGCGGCATGTGCGACAGCGCCCAGCCGAAGCCGATCATGCCGCCCCAGTCGTGCACGGCGAGCGTGACAGGACCGGTGATGCCAAGCGTGTCGAGCAACGTGGTCAGGTCATCCACGCGCGACTGCAGCGTGTAGTCGTAGCGCGGCGATGCGGTCGGCGCGTCGTCGGGCTTGTCGGACAGGCCCATCCCGACGTGGTCGGGCACGATGCAGCGATAGCGGTCGGCAAGGCCAGCCACCAGATGCCGCCAGTAGAAGCTCCACGACGGATTGCCGTGCAGCATGACGATGACCTCGCCGTCGCGCGGGCCTTCGTCGAGATACGACATTGCGATGCCGGGGCGCACTTCGATCCGGTGCGGGGCGAATGGGTAGTCGGGGAACGACATCTGGCGCGTACTCACGCTGCAGCCAGCAGCGCGGGCGGGGGCATGGTCATGGTTTCTTTTTCGGCGCACGGCCCGAGGCCAGCTTCGGCAATTTCTTTTCCTCGGACTTCAGCCGCCGATCAACCTTCTTCAAGTCTTCCGCAGGCGGTAAGGCTTCGGGACGGATGTTGCGATCGGTCAGGATCTTGCGGACATCCCGGTTGTTGCGCACGTGCTCCCGAGAGATGTCCAACTCCCCTTGAAGGTCCTGTTCCTTGATCTGGACGTTGGTCACTTCGTTCGCGAAATCCTTGGCCTTGATCGTCAGGGTTGGCAGGAAGTCCGCCAACGGCCGGCTATCGGGCACCCCGAGTCGGTTCTTCATGTCCTGTGTGCCCATGCCACCGAACAACGCAGCATCACCTTTGCTGAGAATGCGACGAAAACCCTGCTGGTCAACGCCGCGCTCGAACATCACACCCGAAAGCGCCTTCTGGGATACGGTCAATTTCCCGCGTGCCTGCACGCGCTCAACGTCCTCCAAACGCCGCTCGATCAACTCCTGCTTGCGCGTCTGCGCTGCAAAGTAGGTCTGGGCGAAGGCGATGGCATCCTTGCGCGGATCACCGTTCTGCGCGATCAGGTAGCAGGCGTAGCGGGTCAGCGCCAAATCATCGATAGGCCTTGTGCCCCCAGAACCTATCCCGACCATTTTCGTGACTTCACGAAAATGGTCGGAGATCGCGTAACCAGCTGTTTCGCAGGAGGTTTTTGCTCGATTCACCGCTTGCTCGAAGTTCTCCCAGCGGGAATAGCCCAGCAGCCCCTGCAGCTCCCGGGCGTACCAGAACTCCACGCCGTCCTGCACATGGGCGCGCTGTTCGAAATCGCCATGCAATTGTGCGACCAGTTCCTTTTTCATGTGGCCTCCCTAGAATCGTCTAGACAATGCTGCTGGGTTTTGCATAGCGCTTGAACAAAAGCGACACCGGCTTGGCATCGCTACGCGCGCCGCCGTCGGCAAGATAGAGGGGGCGGGATTTGCCGGCAGGGCCGTCATTGCAACGGCCACCCGCCAGCGGCGACGATGGCCGCATCGAGCTCGCCTTGCAGGGTCAAGGTCTGGGCCAGCGCGGCAATGACCGACTGGTAGTGCGTGAGATCGTCATAGGACAGCAGGCGGCCTTTGCGATCCTTCAGCCATTTCTCGGCGACGCGGTAGCCGCCGATGTGCATGTCCCAGACGTCTTGTGGCACGTCGTCGAAATATTGTGCGTCGTTGATGTAGATGCGGCCCATGCTCTCGCCCCTTCCCCCGCTGGCGGGGAAAGGCTGGGACAGGGGCGCGCCTGCCGCAAACCGCACCTTCACCACCTCGTTGCTGCCGGTAACGTCAAAGCGGGTGATGCGCGGCGGCCTCTCTTCCATCACATGCAGGGCGATGAGCTCGCGGCCGATGGTGACCAGCTGGTCGAACAACTCCCGGTTGCCAGTGAGCGGCACACGCGGGAAATCGCGCTTGAGGAAATCGGCATAGCGGCTGCGGTAGCTGGGTGTGTAGAGCACGGCGTACAGATAGGCGAGTGTGTCCTCGGGTGTCGGCGTGCGGCCGACGCCGGTGGTCAGTGCGGCGACGAATTCTGGGGCGACGTTGGCAATCTTTACTTTTGGGGCGGTATCTAGGAGATCCGCAGGGGTATCACGTGGGTAAGTCCAAAGAGGAAACAGATAGTTCACTTCTTTGAGCGACACCGTGTGATGCTGGATCAGACGGCTTGAAATCCATAGATGTTCCCAGCCGCGCGAAATCTCTGCCGTCCTTGTTGTGCAGAGTGCAAAATTTGGAAAAAACATGTTGTCAGATGCGCGCTCGCGCCGATGCACCGCCACGTTGCGGTCGTATACCGTCCAACGGACGTCGAACGGGCGATACAGGATCGGCACGATCCGTTCACGCCAAGCCCCGTCGGCAAGCTCGTGTTTGGCCCGTGCATAACGCCATTGGTCCTGCGAGCACAACTTGAACAGCTCCCGTGCCTCGGCTTCCGTACTGGTCGCCAGCAAGCGCTC
>JBBSUF010000151.1:0-3224 GCA_038235185.1 Lysobacterales bacterium | reverse complement strand
GGCGTGCCGTCCTTTGCATTGACTTCGGCGGCGGCGAACTTGCCGAGCTTGCCGGCGAGTGCCGCACCCTTTTCATTGAGCAGCCCGAGCACGCGATCGCGCGCGGTCGGGCCCTGGACGGCGATCATGCCGAAGTCGCTGCGCTCGGTGACGCTGACGTGGAACGTTTGCGCCTGTGCGTTGATCCAGGCCAGATCTTTTACGCGCGTGGCGGCATTCACGACCAGACGGAAAAAATCCTCGCTCATGTAATACACGATCAGATCGTCGATCACGCCGCCCTGTGGATTGAGCATCGCCGTATAGAGCGCCTTGCCCGGCACCTTGAGCTTGTCGACCGAATTGGCGACCAGCGTGCGCAGGAACTCGCGAACGCGCGCGCCCTTGATGTCGACGACGGTCATGTGCGAGACATCGAACATGCCAGCATCACGGCGCACGAGGTGATGCTCCTCGACCTGCGAGCCGTAATGCAGCGGCATGTCCCAGCCGCCGAAGTCGACCATCTTGGCGCCGAGGGCGCGGTGGGCGTCGTTGAGGATGGTGCGCTGGGTCATGACGGCGGTATCGGGGAGGGGAGCCGGCGATTATCCCAGACTCAACCGTCGTAGCCGAAACCCTCGTTGCGACAGCGGACGCCAGTGACGGGAATCGCCACCAGCTTGCCGGCGCCGGTGTCGAATCGCCAGGCGCGCAACACCGGCGCCAGCCACTGGGTGTCGGTCGGGCGCACCAGTGCCACCACCGCACTATCGTCCCTCGCCTGCACCTGGCAGGTGCCGGCAGCGACGTCGACGCTGCGATCATCCATCTCGTCGGGTTCCAGCGCATCCAGGATCCGCCACAGCGGCTGTTGTCCGAAATGCGGTGCCTGCTCGAGCGCGAGGATCGATCGCAGCTTGCTTTGTGGATCATCAAGCACCGCGAAAGCGTGTTCGCAGAGCGGGTCCGGATGTGCCTGCGGATCGCCAATGCAGGTGCCCGACGTCTGGATGACGCCATCGGGATACGGCGGCACGATCCTGCCGATCCATCCATCGGCGGACGCATCGGCCGCCACCGAACTGGCCGCAGCAATGCCGGCAGCAACCAGCACGCTCAAGCACACCAGCAGGCGCGGAGTTGCCATCGCTCAGTCGGCCACTTCAACCTGAAGGTTCATGCCTTGGACACCAACGATCCGCACCGGCGCCCCTGTTGGCAGCTCGGGTCCGCTGACGTCCCAAAGCGCGTCTGCGATCTGCACGCGACCGCGACCGTTGACGATGCCGCGTTCCAATGGCACCACGCGGCCAACCAGCTGCGCGGCGCGGCGATTGAGCATCGGCTGGTCACTGATGCGTTCATGGCCGCGGAACCACGTCCGGTACACCTGGATCGAGACAAAACTCAAGGCGATGAACGCCACGACCTGCACCAGCAACGACAGTCCCGGCATCAGCAGCACGCCGGCGAAGACCACCGCCGCCGCGAACCCCAGCCACAGCATGAACGCACCAGGGGCAAGCGTCTCGGCCGCGAACAGCAACAGCGCCGCCGCTCCCCATGCAAACACTTCCCAACGCATGGCTCAGCCGCCCTGCCGCGATGGCGGTGTCGCAACGATGCGACTGGGCTGACGCTCCATCGCTTCCTTTGCCAACTCCGCGATCCCGCCCAGTGAGCCGATCATTCCTGACGACTCCATCGGCATCAGTACGAATTTCTGGTTGGGCGCTTCGGCGAGCGACTTGAAGGCCTCGATGTATTTCTGCGCGACGAAATAATTGATCGCCTGCACGTTGCCGCCAGCAATCGCATTGGACACCAGCTCGGTCGCCTTGGCCTCTGCCCCGGCAAGACGCTCGCGCGCTTCGGCCTGGCGGAAGGCGGCCTCGCGATTGCCTTCGGCTTCCAGGATCGTCGCCTGTTTCTCGCCCTCGGCCTTGAGGATCGCGGCCTGGCGGAAACCTTCTGCCTCCAGGATGTTCGCGCGCTTCTCGCGCTCGGCCTTCATCTGCCGGGCCATCGATTCGATCAGGTCACGCGGTGGCGCGATGTCCTTCAGTTCGATCCTGTTGACCTTGATGCCCCACGGGTGAGTCGCCTGGTCGACCGCCACCAGCACCTTCGTGTTGATCTCATCGCGCTTGGACAACGATTCATCCAGGTCCATCGAGCCGATCGCGGTTCGGATGTTGGTCATGACAAGGTTGAGGATGGCGATTTCCAGCGTCGCCACTTCGTATGCCGCCTTGGCTGCGTCGAGCACCTGGAAAAACACGATGCCGTCCACTTTGACCACCGCGTTGTCCTTGGTGATCACGTCCTGCGATGGCACCTCCAGCACCTGCTCCATCATGTTGATCTTGCGGCCGACGCCGTACATCACCGGCACAAGGAAGTGCAGGCCGGGACTCAGGGTGTGTGTGTAGCGACCAAAGCGCTCGACCGTCCACTCGTATCCCTGCGGCACCATGCGCACGGTCTTGAACAGGACGACGATGCCTGCAAACAGCAGGACCATGGCGAGTAAAGAACCACTGAACATTTCAGGTCTCCCGGTAGTGCGGCCAGTATGCGCCGAGCCGGGAGGGAACTCATCGGTGGAGCTTTCGCTCCACCAGCGGTCTTCGGCTGCTCAGGCCGTCGTCGCTCCAATCCGCGCCCACGCCGCCTCGTCGAAACGATCGACCAACGCCAGCGCTTCCAGGTTCTGGTGCAACTGCTCCACACGAGAGGCGCCCAGCAGCACCGATGATACCTGCGGGTTACGCAGGCACCAGGCGATCGCCAGAGGAGCCGGAGCGACACCGAGCTCTTTCGCCACTGCAGTGAAGCGCCGCACGCGTTCCATCCGTCGAGCAGACGGATCGCCGATTGCGCCACGCTTGAGCCATTCGTACTCCGGCTGTGCCAAGCGGGAATCGTCAGGCATGGTGATGTTGTATTTGCCGGTGAGCAGGCCAGATGCGAGCGGCGACCAGATGGTCGTGCCCAGGCCGAATTCGGCATACAGCGGCGCGTATTCGATTTCCACCCGTTCGCGGTGCAGCAGGTTGTACTGCGGCTGCTCCATGGTGGGAGGATGCAGGTGCCGCAATCGCGCGATCTTGAATGCCTGGCGGATCTCCCCCGCCGACCATTCGGACGTGCCCCAGTACAGGACCTTGCCCTGGCGGATCAGGTCGTCCATCGCGCGCACGGTTTCCTCGATCGGCGTCTGCGGATCGGGGCGGTGGCAG
>JBBSUF010000150.1:0-3455 GCA_038235185.1 Lysobacterales bacterium | reverse complement strand
TCGTCATACGCCAGCACGCTGATGCGATGCCGCGCGCACAGCGCAAGGTAGGACAGCATGTGGCAACTGCTGATCGCTACCAGCAGCAAGTCTTCCGGGTTGAACAGGCTCGCATCACCGCGAAAGGCCGGATCGGCCGAGCCCTGCAAGGTGCCCTTGCCGTCCACCGACACCGTGAACTCGCGCCCGTATTCCTCGTACCGCGCCGTCCCGTCGCCGCGATTGCCGGTCCATGTGAGCGCCGTGGAGTAGTGGTGTGCGTCGTGGCCCATGGTCAACCTCGTGGCAAAGCGATGCGCGACGGCGCGGGGCGAAATAATAAATGCTGCCAGACGCCGTTTTGCTGTTTCTTTTACGCGACCGTCGATGCTGGTCGCACTACACCGCGACACCGGCGTCCGGGCTGGCCTGCGCATCCAGCGCCGCAATCAGGTCGTCGAGCGTCATCGGCTTGGCAAACCACCAGCCCTGCGCGTATTGCACGCCGCGGTCTTTCAGGAACTGCGCTTGTGCCTCGTTTTCCACGCCCTCGGCGACCATTTCCAACCGCAGCGTCTTGGCCATCTCGATGATGTGCACCGCCACCTCGCTGGTGGCTGCGTCGGTGCCGACGGTGTCGACGAAGGCCTTGTCGATCTTCAGGTAATCGACTTCGAACGTGCCAAGGTAAGCCAGCCCGGAATAGCCGGTGCCGAAGTCATCGATCGCCACGCGGATGCCAAGCGCCCGGACGTCCTGCAGGATCCTGCGCGCCGTCCCCGTCTGCAGCAGCCCACGTTCGGTGGCCTCGATCACGATGTTCGCGGGGGTAATGCCCGGCCTCTCAACCAGCCCACGCAACAGCGCGACGGTCTTCGGCAGCGACAGGTCCGCGGAGGACACGTTGATTCCGATGTGGAAGTCCGGCCGACGCTCAAGCACGGCACCGGCTTCGTGCGCGACCATCGCCACGACCTGTTCGGTAATCCTGCACAGCAGGCCGTGTTCCTCCGCCACGGGAATGAAGGCGTCCGGCAACGTCAGCATCCCGTCACCACGTCGCCAGCGGATCAATGCCTCCACGCCCACCCACGCGCCAGTGCGCAGGTCCACGATCGGCTGGTAATGCAGCAGGAATTCCCTGCGCGCCAGCCCTGCACGGATCCGCACCGGTAACGATGCATTTAAGCGCACCTGTCGCAGCACCATCCCCACCAGCAGCGCTCCCAGCAGCAGGCCCATCGGGACCAGCACCTTGGCGAGGGCATGTTCCCGTTTTTGCAGGTGCGCGGCCGGGATCGCAGCAAACACCGCGTAGTCAAACCTGCGCGAACGCTCGATCGCCACGACGTATTCGCCGTCGAAGAAGTGCGACTGCGCAGACGTGCCACTGCGCAGCGTCCACTCGGGTTTGAACTTCCCGGTGGCGGTCAGCAGCGTGTGGCTCTGCTTGGCGAAGACGCCCACCGACAATTCGGCAACTGCGGAGATCAAGTCGGTGGCGAGGGTCTGGTCGGTCATGACCGCCGTGCCATCGCGCTCGGCAACAAAAAGCGTCTTGCCAGCCATCGGCGACAACACCACGGCAGGGCGCATCGACACGCCGCGCGCGCTGATGTATTTCACCGGTCCCAGCAGCAGGCCATCCTTGTAGCGCCCCCACGACGAACACATGAGGCGGCCGTTCTCCACGTGGCCCACGGCCTTGAGGTAACTGAAACGCATCTGCAGCTGTGCCATCAGCGCGACATTCGCGGCGGAGCATGCGTCAACGTCATCGGTGGCGGCGAGCGCCTCGAACGCTGCATAACCCTGGCGGCTGATCTCGTCGGTGCGTCGCAGGATCGAGCGCGACAGCAGCTCGGCCTCCTCGACCTCTGCCTGCATGCCTTGGCGACTGGCCACGTAGAGGCTCGCCCCAATCGGCAAGGCGATTGCCAAAACAATCGCGACCACCAATCCAACGATGCCAGCGGATCTGCCCATGCGTCTCCCCCATGCACGTGCCGTTGAACGCACCACGACCCGCCCCAACGACCGGACCGGCGAGCGGACTTCTCCCCCTGAGCCGCGTCACCCAAGGCTACGCCATAACCGCGATCAACCGGCAACGACTCCGCTCAAGCGGTCCTGGATGCCGCGGCGCCTCGTTTTGCCGTAGCGGCCTTGAAGACACTGCACGCAGCCCCGTGTAACGGGCATGGAAACCGCACCCTGCTTTTGGAATTGGCCACAAGCAAGCTGGGCCTTTTCAAGGCTAGTGCACACTGACGCCATTCGTTCCGATCCCCCCACGGAAGCTCCTCATGGAACAACTCGCGAATCCGGAAACCTGGATCGCCCTGGCCACGCTCACCGCGCTGGAACTGGTGCTGGGCATCGACAACATCATCTTCATCTCGATCCTGTCGGGGAAGTTGCCGCAGGCACAGCGCAACAAGGCTCGCCGCGTCGGCATCCTGCTGGCCGCGGTGACACGGATCGGGCTGCTGATGGTGATCGCCTGGATGGTCGGGCTCACCGCGCCGCTGTTCTCGTTGTTCGGTCAGGCGTTCTCCTGGCGCGACCTGATCCTCATCGGCGGCGGCCTGTTCCTGATCGGCAAGGCCACCCACGAGATCCACCAGAAGCTCGAGGGCGCGACCGAAACCGTCACCACCACCGCAGGCTCCGCAACCGCGACCTTCGGCGCGGTGATCGCGCAGATCCTGCTGCTGGACGTCGTGTTCTCGCTGGATTCGATCATCACCGCGGTCGGCATGGTCGACGAGCGCTGGCTGATGGTCACCGCGATCCTCGCCTCGATCGTCTTCATGCTGGCGTTCGCAAGGGCCATTGGCGACTTCGTCGAACGCCACCCGACCGTCAAGGTGCTCGCCCTGAGCTTCCTGATCATGATCGGCGTGGTGTTGATGGCGGACGGCTTCGGCCAGCACATCCCCAAGGGCTACATCTACGCGGCGATGGCGTTCTCGGTGTTCGTCGAGATGATCAACCTGTGGGTCCGCCGCCGCAGCCAGCGCACGGAACCGCCGGTGCGGCTGCACGAAAAGTACGGGGACGATCCGAACGCTTAGGGTCGATCACCCATCCCCTGTGGCACGTCGGTGCACGCCGCCCGAGCCCCGGGCGGCGTGCTTGCATCACTCAGGACGACAGCACCGGTCCGACCTGGATCCGTCGCGGCTTGGACTCGGGCCGCTTGGGGATCACCACCTGCAGCACGCCCTGGTTGCCGTGCGCCTGGATGCCTTCGGGATCGGCACTGTCGGGCAGTGCGAATCGGCGATGGAACGTGCCGTGCAGCCGCTCGATGCGCGAGAAACGTCCGGCGTCGCTGCCAAAATTCGCACGGCGCTCGCCCTTGATCGTCAGCAGGCCGCGATCCATCTGCACCTCGATGTCCTGCGGATCGACGCCGGGGATGTCGGCATACAGCACGAAGCGGTCCGGCTCCTCGCGGATGTCAACCAGCG
>JBBSUF010000149.1:0-3620 GCA_038235185.1 Lysobacterales bacterium | reverse complement strand
CTGGCGGCCGGCTTCGCGCATGTCCGCGCCACGCCACCGCTGCTGGCCGCGATGTGCCTCGCCTTCCTCGCCAATTTCGCCGCCTATCCGCTGACCGACGACACCGAGGCCCGCTACGCGGAAATCGCGCGGAAGATCGTCGAGACCGGCCACTGGATCATGCCGCAGTTCGATTACGGCGTTCCTTTCTGGGGCAAGCCGCCGTTGTCCTTCTGGCTGACGGCTGGATCATTCGAGGCCTTTGGCATCAGCGAATTCACGGCGCGGCTGCCGTCGTTCCTGGCCAGCATCGCTGTTTGCGGACTGCTTTACGTCCTTGCAGTAGGTCGGGGCGGCCAACGCTATGCATTGCGCGGCTGCGTGGTGCTCGCCAGCAGTGCGCTGTTCTTCATCTGCGCCGGAAGCGTGATGACGGAGCCGGCGATGCTGCTGGGCACCACCTTGGGCATGGTCGCGTTCTGGCGCGCCATGCAGACCGGTTCGCGGCAGTGGGGCTACCTGTTTTTTGTCGGGATCGCGATTGGGCTGCTGTCCAAAGGCCCGGTCGCGATGGTGCTCACGTTGGCCCCCATCGGCGCCTGGGCGCTGCTGACCGGCCGTATCCGCCAGGCAATTGCCGTGCTGCCATGGCTCGGTGGATCGCTGCTGGCTGCAGCGATCGTCGTGCCGTGGTACTGGGCGGCGGAGGCACAGTCGCCAGGATTTCTGCACTATTTTTTCGTCGGCGAACATTGGCAACGCTTCACGGTGAGCGGCTGGAAGGGCGATCTCTATGGCGCCGGCCATGCGACAACGCGCGGCGTGATCTGGTTGTACCTGCTGGCGAGCGCGTTGCCGTGGTCTGCCTGGGCAATCATTCGTGCCATGCGCCAGCGTGCGGCGTGGTCACGGGAAGCGTTGCAGGCAGACGACGGCTGGCTGGTGTATCTGTTGTGCTGGATGGCCGCGCCGGCGCTGTTGTTCACTCTGGCCCGCAATATCCTCCCCACTTACTGCCTGCCCGGAATGGTCGCCATGGCGCTGCTGGTTGCCGAAATGTGGGAGGCGCGGTGTCGGCAACGCGCGGCGCCCGGCCTGTTGCTGGTGGGCCTGCTCGTGCCTGTCCTGGCGCTCGTGGCCGTGTTCGGCATCTGGCCAAGGGTTGGTTTCGCGTCACAGGACGAGATCATTGCGGACTACCGCCAACTCGATCCGCGACAGGAATCGCCGCTCATCTACTATGCCCAGCGCCCTGCCTCCGCGGAATTCTATTGGCGCGGCCGCATCGACGACATTGTCGATCCAGAGCCTCTCGCCCGGGTCTTGGACATGCCAGGGGGCCACTTCATCGCGACGGAACGTTCATCGTATGACCGGCTCCCGGCGGATGTTCGTCAGCGCATGCGGATCGTGCGCACGTCGCGGACACGCAAGTACATCCTGCTGCAATCCGGACATGAACCAGTCGGTCGATGATCGATCCGTCCGAGCGCCGCATGGCTGCGGACAGGACCTTCAGCGCGGGTCGCGTGCCCGTACCGGATCCGCGCCAGCTGCAGTGATTGGAGCCAACTGGCTTGCTGCCGCCTCCGTGCGACTGAGGATCCACGGCAACACGACCGCAAGAAGGTAGAACTTCGACGCGTGGTACTTGTTCCCAAGCCGTTGTCGATGGCTCTCCAGCCAGCCAGCAGCGCCCGGAAGCACCGCGCGCGCATCCAACGCATACCCGTGCACCTGTTCGAATCGCGCACGCGCCAGTCCCACCAGGTCAAACCGGAACGAGCCCTTGCGGGCGACATAGGGCAGCTTGCCAAACCGGGTTGCGATGTGCTCGCGCACCAGCACTTTGTTCATGCCGCTTGAACGATCCGCCAGTTTGTCCCGGGGGACCTGTCGATGGATCCATTCGATCAGGCCGCGATCGCAAAAGGGATATGCCAGTCCGAACCCCATTGCCGCGGCCGTGTAGATCCCCTTGCCCAATGCGGCCGGCTCAAGCAAGCATGTCAGCATGCTGTGCATTTCGTCGATGCCAGACGCCTCCAACAGGGCCGCATCGAACCGTGCGAGGCGCGATTTCGATTCAACCGAGATCGGGCGACCAAACAACGTATCGACTTCATCGTCGGTAAACCGGGATCCAGGGAAGTGGCGTTCGTGTCGCGTCATCTGGAGCGTGGCGAGCAGGAAGCAGGCCGCGAAGCTGTCCTGGACCAGCGGTAATCCCGACAAGCGCGCGGGCCAGCGCTGGCCGCAGGCCAACCGCGCCAGCAGTAATGCCCTGTTGCCCATCGGCATGCCGAAATACAGATCCGATCCAAGTCCGTCGACGATGCCGTCGCCGCCACGGGCTTGGATGTCCGTCGCGAGGTCGACATACGACAACAATGCGAAATCCGCGGTCAGCAACGGCATCCGCGCAACCAGGCCCACGTAGCGGTCGTAGGCGCGTGCGGGATCGCACGCCAACTGCTCATGGCGAAGCCCCAGCTTGGCGGCAACCCGCGCGGCCGACGCCGTCTCGTTTTCCTCGCGCCCGCCCCGATAGGTCAGGCAGGTGGCATCGGGCCGCGCGTCGGACATCGCGATGGCGAGGGACGTCGAGTCCTTGCCGCCACTCTGGAGCACCCACGGGTGCTGCATGCCAGCCGTGGACAGCGCGATCGCATCGCACAGCTTCTGGTGGTAGATGCCGACAAGTCCATCAGTCGTCGTGGTGCCTGGACGCCGCTTGTCGGTCTCCGGGAAAGGAAATCGAAAGGGTGCGCGACCAGCGAGGTCGTCGTCGGGGTTGAACCCAAGGCTCGCCAGCTTGACCCCGCGGAAAATCGAGTGCGGCGGATACACGAAGGAATTGCGCAGGATGTCCGCCAACGACACATTGTCCAGTCCAGATCCATCCGGCATCCCTTGCAACGCGGACAGGTCCGGGGTTCCGAGATACGGCGAAACATTGATCTGCACGATGCCACCTCTCGCCTGGCCCTCCCGAGCGCTCCGGCATGGCGCGAGCTGCAATCCATTGCGCGATCGAAAACCGGACCCTACCGGGACTTCCTTTCCGCGTCCTTTCCGTGATCGACGGCGTGCCGGTTCTGGCGGATAACAGAAATCTAACTGCTGCGTCGTGAAACTTTCTCGTGCGCGCCGTTGGCAGCGCGCGGCGAGTCCCGGCGAATCTTGCACCCATGCGCATCCTGATAGCCGAAGACGACGTTTCGATCGCCGCAGCGTTGCGTGCATCGCTGGTCGAGTGTGGACATGCGGTCGATCACGTCGGCGATGGCATCCAGGCGAGCCATGCATTGTTGGCCGAGCATTACGACCTCCTGGTCCTGGATTTGGGGCTGCCGCGCCTGGACGGGATCCAGGTCCTGCGCCGGATGCGCCGGGAGGGTTCGGGCATCGGCGTACTGGTCGTCACCGCGCGTGACGGAATCGCCGATCGGGTGGAAACGCTCGATGGCGGCGCGGACGATTACCTGGTCAAACCATTCGAACTGGCGGAGTTCCTCGCGCGGGTGCGGGTGCTGCTGCGCCGGCGCGCAAACCTCGGCAATCCGGATGGCGTCATCGGGCAACTGCGTGTCGGGCTTGGAGCGCGGCGCGCATGGATCGACGACAAGCCGCTGGAATTG
>JBBSUF010000148.1:0-3665 GCA_038235185.1 Lysobacterales bacterium | reverse complement strand
TGCTGGTCGTGGCGGGCTTCGGTATCTGCATCATCGGCTTTGCGTTATCCGCACAATTGTGGCTGTCGGCACTGCTGCTGTTCGCATCTGGCTTATGCGATGGCGTCTCCGTCGTCATCCGCTCGACCATCCTGCAATTGGCGACACCTGATGCCATGCGTGGGCGCGTGTCCGCGATCAACGGCATCTTCATTGGCTCATCGAACGAACTTGGTGCGTTCGAGTCCGGGCTCGCAGCGAAGCTGCTTGGCCTGGTGCCCTCGGTCATCTTCGGCGGTTGCATGACGTTGGGCGTGGTCGGCATCACCGCAAGACTTGCCCCGAAATTGCGTCGGCTGGACTTAAGACAGCTGCACTGACTGCCGTCGGAACCTGGGCGCAGACTGCGGTCACGACCCTTGGAGGCAGCGATGGCAACCGAAACCGCGCGCGGCCAACGCATGGTGGTCCACTTCAACCCGGTGCGCTGCGTGCATTCGCGCAACTGCGTGCTCGGCAATCCGAAGGTATTCGTTCCGGACGCCGACGGACAATGGCTGCATCCAGATGCGGCGTCGGCCAACGAAGTCGAAGCGATCGTGCGCAGTTGCCCATCCGGCGCGCTGACCTTCGAAGGTATCGATGGCGGGAGCGCGGCGTCGCTGGAGCAGGCGCCCGAGGTCAACACCGTGCGCGTGCGCGAGAACGGCCCGTTGGCCTTCCACGCCGAATGCACCGTCGCCGGCGAGCCGCAGCCGTTTCGCGCCACGCTGTGCCGCTGTGGCCTGTCGCAGAACAAACCTTTCTGCGACAACCGCCACTGGGACGGTGGCTTCATCGCCACTGGCGAGCCTGCGCAACAAGCCTCGGAACCGCTCGCCGCGCGTAACGGCCTGCTCGCGATCGAACCGCAGAAGGACGGTCCGCTGAAAGTGATCGGGAACCTCGAGGTCGTCAGTGGCACCGGGCACACGATCAACCGCGTCACCGAAACCTGGTTGTGTCGCTGCGGGCAATCGAAGAACAAGCCGTACTGCGACGGATCGCATCGCAAGGTCGGGTTCGAAGCAGCAGGTGCTTGAGACGACGAACGCAACCGGAGTACGCGACGTCGACACCTGGCGCCGCGAAATCAACGGCTGGATCAGCCATCGAAGGGAGAAGCTCCATGACCACGCACGAAAACGGGAAAAATCGAGCAGCCGGCTTTGTCCTTCTGCGTCCCACGGCACTGTTCGCTGCGATGCTCCTGGTCGGTTACGGAACCACGATGTTCGCCGCGCAGGCGCATCGCCGGTCCCACAAGCAGCCAGTCGAGAACCCGAGCCAGAAAACGATTGCAGAGGGCAAGCAGATTTTTCGTTTCGACACCTTTGGTGACGAGCAGCTGTGGACAGACAAACTGCACATGAACCAAGTGGTCGAATCGAAGGTCGACCCCACGACCGCGCTGAAAGTGGGGCTCAAAGTTGACGCGGATGCCCTGCCCCCGGGCATCCTCCAGACAGTGGATCTCAAGGACCCCGCAACCACGGTCGCGCTGCTGAAGATGAACGCGGTGGTGGGCGTCAAGGCCACCGTTGATGCCGATAACCACATCACGCGCCTTGGTGTCACGTGCGCGTTGTGCCACTCCACGGTGGATGATTCCGTGGCCCCTGGTATCGGACATCGCAAGGATGGCTGGCCGAACCGGGATCTCGACGTCGGCGCGATCATCGCGCTTTCCCCGGCACTGACCGCGGACAAGAAGGCCGTCTACAACAGCTGGGGTCCGGGCAAGTACGATCCGCGCTTCAACCTGGACGGCAAGAACACACCGCTCGTGATCCCACCCGCGTACGGCCTGGCCCATGTCAAGAACGAGACCTATACCGCGGACGCGCCCATCTCCTACTGGAATGCATACGTTGCAGTGACCCAGATGGGCGCACACGGCAATTTTTCGGATCGGCGACTTGGCATCGATATCAGGAACACGCCGGATCTGGTGACATCGAAACTTCCGGCGCTACGCGCATACCAGCATAGTCTCGTCGCACCGCGTGCCGCAGCTGGCAGCTTCGACGTGGCCGCTGCAACACGGGGCCGCGCGGTCTTCGGACGCGACTGCATGGGCTGCCACGTCGGCGCCAGCGGCACCGACAACAATAGCGGGAAGCTGCATTCGCCTGCCGAAACCGGCATGGACGGCGCCTACGCCGCACGCACCGTCACAAAGGAATATCGCACCACGCCGTTGCGTGGCTTGCAGCAGCATTCCCCGTATTTCCACGATGGCAGCGCAGCGACACTGGCTGACGTCGTGGCCCATTACAACCAAGTGCGCAAGCTGGATCTGAGCGCCAGGGAACAAGGCGACCTCGTGGAATTCCTGAAGACGCTCTGACGCGGAGAAGTGCTTCAAGACTGGCCGCTTTGATCGACAGCAGCCCCGCCCAACGAAAAAACCCCGCGATCGCGGGGTTTTTTCCTGCATCCTTGGCCGTCGATCAGTCGCCGATCTGCTTCTGCAGGTGTTCCCAGCGCTCCTGCTCGTCGATCGTGCGCTCGGCAGTCAAGCGCGCCTCGAGGCGCTCCAGGCCGATCTCCTCGCCGGAATCCACGCTGTATCCGTATTCGCCCGCGTCCACGCGCTTGAGCGTGCTGTCGATCTTGCCGATCAGCTTGCGATAGCGATCGCGCGTGCGCAGTTCCAGCGAATTCTCGGTTTCGCGGGTGGCGCGTTCGGCTTCGTCGCCGACGTCACGCACTTCGTCCTTGAGGTTTTCGATCGTCTGCTTGGATTCCTCGACCAGGTCCGCACGCCAGGAGAACAGGCGCTGGCGGAAATACTCCGTTTGCAGCGGACCCATGTATTCCTCGTCCGGGTGCGGCCGGTAACCCGATGGCAGGACCGGGCGGCCGGTGGACGTGTCGGTCTTGTACGGGATCACCTTGTACTTGTCCTTGCGCGCCGGCGCGCTCGGCCGGGCGGCAACCGCCACGGCGACCTTGCCGACCGGGCGCGGCGCGGTGACCGGCCTGCTTGCCGAGGTCGCCTGCTTGGCGAGTTCCTTGGAGACGGGCTTGGCCACCGGCTTTGCAACAGGCCTGGGCGACGGATTCGCCGCACCGTGCGACTGCGGCTGCTTCGGCGTAACGACCTTGACAGCGCCGGACAGCGCTTCGCGGCCGATCGACTTGGCGGCCGGCGACTTCGCCGACATCGACTTGCCGGATGCGGGGCGCGTGGCGCCCTGCTTCGCTGGCGATGGCGATTTGCCGGCGACCTTGCCAGCGGGCCGCGCAGGAGCCCGGGACGCCACGGGCTTTTTCGTCGCAGGCACCTTCGCGGGCGTGGCGATCGGACGCTTGGCAAGTGGTTTCGCGGGCGCTGCCTTGCGGACAGCAACCTTGGACGTCGGACCCTTGGCTGGCACGGACTTTGCAGGCGTGGCCTTGGCTGGCGTGGATTTCTTCGCGGCCGGCTTCCTCGCGACGGATTTCGCCGCAGCGGGCCTCGTGGCGGGCTTGCTGGTCTTCTTGACGGCCTTCGCGGCCTTGCTGACGGGTTTTTTCGCTGCCACTAGCGGTGATTCCTTGATTCCCTTGAGGCGGGAAAGCGCGCTGTTATACCCTGATGGGCCTACTGCGGCAACCGCCGGAGTCTGCCGCGACACTGCGTGCAAAGACCGTGATCGATC
>JBBSUF010000147.1:0-3722 GCA_038235185.1 Lysobacterales bacterium | reverse complement strand
CCGCGCTTCTCAAGGTTCATGCCCCATCATGGGCAAAAGTTTGGGCAAGTGGTAGCCGGTAGTGACCGGGGATAGCCGGGCGCAGGAATCCCCTACGGGCCGCGCGGGGCTTAACTGTCAGGGGTTAATTGGGGTCATCCGGTTTTAGCCGGAAATGCCCCATCTTTCCCCCCTTCGGTACCAGATCAAGCTAAGCCGCGCGAAAGCGCGGCTTTTGTTTTGAGGGATTGGTCTGCGTGTGTTGGCTGCACGCGCCGACCGCGTTACCACGGCCACCACCCCCTTCCCATCAGCGCATAGCGATCCGCCGCGCGCTCGAACCGGTTGCGCACGCCGATGCCACCACAGAGGAAGTAGAGCGGCAGGAACAACGGCCCCAGTGCCATGTACTGGAAGACATGCGCACGTTCGTGGTCGGCAAGCACGATAGCCGGCTCCTGCACGTGCCCTGCACGATGCGCATAGGTGACGCACGGACACTGCAGCGAATCGCCGGTGTGCAGGATGGTGTTGCCGAGCGTCAACGCACCACCCGGACCCCATGGCATGCGGCTGAACACGATTGCGAGATCGGATCGACTGACATGCATATGCGCTCCTGCAAGGCAGCCGGCGAAACCCGCGATCAGGCCGAGCATGGTGTTGGGCAACGTCCAGGCCATGCCGAGCCCATGCAGGATGCGATGCATCAGCGCGTGCGTTTCGCCAGCCAGTCGTGGATCGTCTGCGGCACTTCTTTTTGTGCGCGACCAGAGACGTAAATGCCGATATGCCCACCGCGAAACGACAACTCGGTGTAATCACTCGTGCCGATCAGCCCTTTCAGGGCTTTCGATGACGCCGGCGGAACCAGGTGATCCTGCTCGGCAAAAATGTTCAATACCGGAATCTCGATCAGCCCCAGGTGCACGTCCTTGCCACCGATGCTGATGCCGCCTTTGACGAATCCGTTGCCCTGGTAGAACTGCTTGATGAATTGCCGGAACGCTTCGCCGGCCTGGTCGGGAGAATCGAAGATCCATTTCTCCATGCGCAGGAAATCCTCGACGGCATGTTTGTCGTCGAGGATGTCCACCAGTCCGACATATTTCTGCAGGTTCAGGCGGAATGGCTTGAGCATCAGGTAACAGTGGTTCATGACATCGGCCGGGATGTTGCCGAGCGTGTCGATCATCAGATCAACGTCCAGGTCGCGCACCCAACCCGACAGCATGTTGTCGTCCGTATGGAAGTCGACAGGCGTGACCATCGTCACGAGGTTGCGCACCTTGCCAGGATGCAACGCGGCGTAACACAGCGAGAACGCACCACCCTGGCAGATTCCGAGCAGGTTGATCGCATCCAGCTTGTGCGTACGACGCAGGTGATCGACCGCGCCGCCAAGGAGTCGCTCGATATAGTCTTCCAGCGTCAGGAAGCGATCCGAGCGATCCGGATAGCCCCAGTCGATGATGTAGACGTCCTCGCCACGCGCAAGCAGGCCTCGGACGATGGATTTGTCCGATTGCAGGTCGACCATGTAAGGCCGATTGACCAACGCGTAACTGATCAGCAAAGGCACGGTCGCGGTCGGTGCCGTGTCGCCGCGAAAGCGATACAGCACGACCTTGCCATCGCGCCACACTTCTTCGCGTTTGGTGATGCCGTAATCGACATCATCAACCTCGCGCAGCGTACCAATGCCGGCAGCGAGCTTGGCCTGCAGCTGCATGGCTTCCTGCGCCAGGCCCTGCGGGGTGAAATTCAGTGGGCCATTCATTTCGACTTGCCTGTTGCGGATTTTTTAGGTGCTGTCGCGAGAATCTTTTTGTTCGCGGGTTGTTTCGCATTTCGCTGCTTTGCGGTCGTTTTCTTCAGCGTTGGCTTCGACTTTACAGTTGCCGGCGCAGGCGAGGTTTTTTGCGCACGGGCATCGGCGGCACTTGTCATCTCATCACGCATCTTCCGCAACGCACGCTCGAGCGCATCGATCTTGCGGAAGGCGGCATCCAGGTCGCTGCGCGTCGGCATACCGAACATCGCGCCCATCTGCTCGACTTCGCCCTGCACGCGCTGGCGTAATCGCATCTGCGCATTGACGCGCTCGCCGTACACCTTGCAGAATTCCGGCGACAGCGCGATCCGGGCGTAAGCCTCCTCGGCGGCATCGATCCACAGGTCGAACAACGCACGCGCGGTCGTCAGTTGTCGGCCAGGTTCTTCGCGTTCGGCAAGTTTGTCCTCGAACGCGACATATGCGTCCTGCACCGCCTTGAGCATCAAAGCGTTGTAGGCGTCGTCCTGCTGCTGGTACTCAAGCTGCGCCTTGGCAAGTTTTTGCCAGCGCTCCTGTTGCTCGCGACCCATGCCGAACGTCGGCATTCCCAGCATCGTGTTGGACTCGCGCCGCCAGGCTTCCAGATACGGGGCAGCGTCCTCGGTCCACTTCTCCAACCCCTGCGCACCCTGCCCGCGCATCGCGCCGAACATCTGGGAAAAAGGATTCTCGCCCATCCCGCCAAGCGCGCGTTTCCATTCGGCGGCGATATCGACAGGCTTTGCATCGCGTCCTGCGAATTGCGCGGCGACCTGCTGCATCTGTCCATACCAGTCACGTGCCTGCGCATTGAATCTCTGGACGGCGGCATTGGCGTCCTCGCCTCCGCCATGCGCGAGCTTGCTCCACCAGTCGACCGCATCCTGCCAATTCGGGGTTGCCTTGACACCAGCCGATCCGTTGCCCGCAGCACCGCCGCGCATCGCATCGCCCCAGCTCGCCCAATACTGACGCGCCAGTGCATCGAAATCGCCCGGCCATTGGGTGCTCATGACTGTCTCCTTCCGTACTGCATGCGGTGGCCCATCATGGCTTTGGAATGTGCAAGGTCTTGCTGATCATCAGCGATCCCGACAACGCATACACCAGCACCAGCGGATGCAGCAGCCACGGCCCGAGCCTGGCAACACCGCCCCACAGGTCGCTGCCCAGGTGGCCCTGGAATGCGGCGAGCGCCAGCAGCCCGACGATCACGATGCTGGTCGGGATCGGGGTGCCTTCGAAAAATTTCACCTTGCCCTCCTCGCCCGACAGCGATTCGGCAGTGACGTTGTAACGCGCCAGCCGGCTGACACCGCATCCGACGAAGTAGGACAGCACCACCCAGTCCCAACCGCCCTGCAGGCCGCAAGCGTAGCCGAGCGCGGCAGGTGCGACCCCGAAGGAGATGACGTCCGCCAGCGAATCCAGCTCGCGCCCCAACGTGGAGGCGACCTTCCGCCAGCGCGCGATGCGCCCGTCCAACGCGTCGAACACGAAGGCTGCCGGGATCAGCGCCATCCCCCATAGCAATCCCGTCACCACCCCGTCCTGCAGGAAGCGCATCGCGGCGAAGACCGCACCGGTCCCGCAGAAGGCATTGGCCAGCGTGAACCAGTCGGCGAGATGGAACTCGCGCAACATCGAAAAATGGCGTTGTTTCATGGTGGCGCCTTCTGGTGCAAGCATTCATGGGAGCCACAGCATGCCAAACCTGCGTGGACGCGGCACACTGTAATCCCACCAGCTTACCTTCCCGACATGACTGCTAGCGTCACGACTACGCGTTGCATCCTCGTCACCGGCGCCGGCAGCGGCATTGGCGCTGGCATTTCCGTGGAGCTTGCCCGTGCCGGGCACCATCTCATCGTGACCGATATCGACCGGCATGCGGCGGAATCCGTCGCTGCCGATATCCGCAGCGCTG
>JBBSUF010000146.1:0-3794 GCA_038235185.1 Lysobacterales bacterium | reverse complement strand
GCGAGGCCTGGGCCAGCGATCCATTCGTGCCTGACGTTCGCGAGGGCGTGCTTTACGGGCGTGGCGCCGCCGACATGAAGAGCGGGGTAGCGGCGTTCGTGGTTGCGCTGGAACGCTTCGTCGCTGCGCACCCGGATCATCATGGCACTGTCGCCCTGCTGCTGACTTCGGACGAGGAGGGTGATGCGATTGATGGTGTTCGCCATGTTGCGAAAATCTTTCGCGAGCGTGGCGAGGGCATCGACTGGTGCATCACGGGCGAGCCGTCATCGAAAGAAAAACTAGGCGACTTGCTGCGCGTTGGTCGTCGCGGCACCTTGTCGGCGACGCTTGACGTCAAGGGCGTGCAGGGCCATGTCGCTTATCCGGACAAGGCGCGCAACCCGATTCACCAGGCGATGCCGGCATTGAGCGAACTCGCCGCGCGGCAGTGGGATGCTGGTTACGAAACCTTCCCGCCGACCAGCCTGCAGATTAGCAACATCCACGCTGGCACCGGCGCTAGCAACGTGATTCCCGGTGAGCTGCAAGTGTTGTTCAACCTGCGCTTCAACCCGCAGTGGGAGGCGTCACAGCTGGAAGCGGAATGCGAGGCCGTCCTGAAATCGCATGGACTTCAATTCGACATCCGCTGGCATCGCGGTGGCGAACCTTTCCATACGCCGGAAGGCTCATTGCGCGTGGCCGCGCGTGAGGTATTGACTGCGTTCGGGGGCGCTGCGCCAGAGGAAAGCACCGGCGGCGGAACCTCGGACGCACGTTTCATCGCGCCACTGGGCGCGCAATGCATCGAGATCGGGCCGGTCAATGCGAGCATCCACAAGGTCGACGAAAACGTGCGCGTCGCCGACCTGGAGCGCCTGCCGGATCTTTATCTCGCGCTGATCCAACGGCTGATGTGCTGAGTTGCCGGCCGCGCCTTCGCGGTCAGCACGGTAGGTTCAGCGCAACAGCAATACCGGGATATGGCGGGTCCGCAGCAACTGCGTGGTGGTGCTGCCCAGGATCATCGTGCGGATGCGCGAATGGCCGTAGGCGCCCATCACCAGCAGGTCGGCCTGCAGTTCGTCCACATGCCTGGCGATCGTCGCGTCGGCGCTGCCCTGTACAAGGTGCATGATCGGCGCGAAGCCGGCCGTGGCGAGTCGTGCCTGCGCCCATGCGAGCGCTTCGCGATGGTTGCTGGTGTCGTCGCCGACCATCAGCACATGGCATTCGACATCGCGCAACAGCGGGCTGGCGCTGATCATCTCGATGCAGGTGCGGGTGGTGGCGCTGCCATCGAAGGCGACCAGGAAGCGGTTGATCGGTCGCAACTCGCGGGCGGCGACCAGCACCGGCCGATGCACCGCGCGCACCACGCGTTCCAGGTTGCTGCCGAGGTGGCCCCTGGCGAAGTCCGCATGTTCGCCGCGCTTGCCGATCACGATCAGGCGCGTCTCGCGCTCCAGGTCGAGGAGGGTCTCGACCAGTCCGCCATGGCGCTGGGTGATCGTCGCATCGACGCCAAACGGCGCCAGCACGTCGGCCTGCAACTCTTGCAGCATCTCGCGGCCCCGCGCCTGCGCCAGTCGCGCGCGCTGTTCATCGAGTGCGGCAAGTTCACCAAGCAGTGACTGGGTGGCGTCCACGGCAAGGTTGCCGCTGAAATCGACCGGCACGCCAACCGTATTGCGGTCGATCACGTGCAGCAACTCGAGTTTCGTGTCCAGGCGTTCAGCTGCCCAGGCGGCGAGGCCGGCGACGCTGGCGGCATAGACCGACGGGTCGATCGCGGCCAGCACGCGGCCATCGATGTTGATCAGTGACTGGGTCATGCGCTCCTCCTCAGGACTCGCTCAGTGTCCGCCCATCAGGCGTTCGGCATCAGGTTTGTCATGCACGCCAAGCCGGTCGACCAGTGTCGCACTCGCCGCATTCAGGCCGATGACCTCGACCGTGCTGCCTTCACGGCGGAATTTCAACACCACCTTGTCCAGCGCGCCGACCGCGCTCAAGTCCCAGAAATGCGCATCAGAGACGTCGATCACCATGCGTTCGAGCACTTCCCTGAAATCGAAGCGGGCAACGAAGTCATTGGCCGATGCAAAAAACACCTGGCCGGTCACCGCATAGGTTCGCTCGCGACCGTCCTCACTCGCCGTCGAATCAACGTGCAGGACCTGGCCGACCTTGCGTGCGAAGAACAGCGCCGATAGCAGCACGCCAGTGAGCACGCCCTTGGCCAGGTCGTGGGTCATCACGGTCACCACGACCGTGCCGAGCATGACGATGCTGGAGGTCTTCGGATGCGTGCGCAGGTCGCGGATCGACACCCAGCTGAAGGTGCCGATCGAGACCATGATCATGACCGCCACCAGCGCCGCCATCGGTATCTGCTTCACCCACGGACCGGCGAACACCATCACCAGCAGCACGGCGCCGGCGACCAGGGTGGACAGGCGCCCGCGGCCACCCGATTTCACGTTGATCACCGACTGCCCGATCATCGCGCAGCCGGCCATGCCGCCGATGAAGCCGGTGGCGATATTGGCGACGCCTTGTCCGGCGCATTCGCGATTCTTGTTGCTGGGCGTGTCGGTCAGGTCGTCGACGATCTGCGCGGTCAGCAGCGACTCGAGCAGGCCGACCACCGCCAATGTGGCCGCGACCGGCAGGATGATGCCGAGCGTTTCCAGGTTCAGCGGCACCTGTGGCAGCAGGAAGATCGGCAGGCTGTCCGGCAGCTCGCCCATGTCGCCCACGGTGCGGATGTCGAGCTTGAGCCACATCGCCAGCGCGGTCAGCACCACGATGGTCACCAGCGGCGAAGGGATCGCCTTGGTCAGGTGCGGGAACAGATAGATCATGCCGAGTCCCGCGGCGGTCATCGCATACACCATCCACGGCACGTTGGTCAGCTCCGGCAGCTGCGCCATGAAGATCAGGATCGCCAATGCATTGACGAAGCCGGTCACCACCGAGCGCGAGACGAACCGCATCAGGCTGCCCAGTTTGAGCGCGCCGGCAATCACCTGCAGCACGCCGGTCAGCACGGTGGTCGCCAGCAGGTATTGCAGGCCGTGCTCCTTGACCAGGGTGACCATCACCAATGCCATCGCGCCGGTAGCGGCGGAAATCATGCCGGGCCGGCCGCCGGCGAACGCGATCACCACTGCGATCGAGAACGATGCATACAGCCCGACCTTGGGGTCGACGCCGGCAATGATCGAAAAGGCGATGGCCTCGGGGATCAGCGCCAGCGCCACCACCAGGCCGGCGAGCACATCACCGCGAATGTTGCCGAACCATTCCTGGCCGGCGCGGGATGTCATCTTCAAATCGGTCGTTCCTGATGCAGCCGACGGATGCCGGCACCGTGTTGATGGTGCGCAGCCAGAGAGTAGGATGGTGGTGCGAATGCAAACGTACGTGCTGTCGGCATGAAGCAGGCCTGCAGGTACGCAGTGGGCCCGTATTGTAAACGAGGCGTGCCGTTCGCTCTCCGGACAGGGAGATCCGTTGTGGCACGGACACCGCAGACTCGCCTCGCACGCCTGCTTGCGCGCCGGCCAGCGGCCATGCATAGTCGGCTTATGAGCTTCCTGCACACCATCAATAATTTCGATAACGCCAGCCCCCCGCGGGTCGGCGATTAGCGCGCGCAACGCACGCAATCGAACCGAGGCCCGCACCGAAATGTGCGGGCTTTTTTTAGGTTCTTCACGGATTACCGGGGAAGGCGGCTTTGATCTTGAGGAAGAAGTAGTCGCTGTCGCGGTAACCGTATGCCATGCGCTTGATCACCTTGATCT
>JBBSUF010000145.1:0-3869 GCA_038235185.1 Lysobacterales bacterium | reverse complement strand
GCGTTCGGCCCCACCGGCAACGCGGTGGAACGTCCCGAGCATTTCCGCTTCAGCGGCGGCATCGGGCGGGCAGTGGTAAACCGGTGCCTGTTTCAGCGCGCGCAAACGCCAGTCTGTGGGTGACACCAGTTCGACCGTTTCGCAATGTTGTTCAAGCAAATCGATGGCAGGCAAAAAACGCTCGCGTTGCAGGCCATCCTTGTAGAGATTCTGCGGGGCGGTGTTCGATGTGGTCACCAGCACCACGCCGCGCTCGAACAGCGCTTTCAACAGATTGCCCAGGATCATCGCGTCGCCGATGTCGAGCACGAAGAATTCGTCCAGACAGATCACGCGATGCTGGTCAGCAATCTGCTGGGCGACCGTGACCAGCGGGTCGCTTTGCCCAGACAAGGTTCGCAAGCGCGCGTGGATGTCCTGCATGAAGCGATGGAAGTGCACGCGCAATGCGGTGCCTTCGGGCAACGATTGCTGGAACACGTCCATCAGGAACGTCTTGCCGCGACCGACGCTTCCCCAAAAATAAACGCCGCGCACGGCTGTTGGCTGCACGCCGCGCAGGCGTTGCCACAGCGATGGCGTTTCGACGTCTTCGAGATCGGCACAGATGCGGTCGAAGTGCACCAGCGCAGCCGTTTGCGCTTCGTCACGCTGCCATTCGCCGGCATCGACACCGGCGGCGTAGCGTGCGCTGGGGCGGATGCCGCCTTGGTCGACCGTCATGCCGCGCTGCGCGGCTCCGGCAGGAACGGCTTTACGGCGTTCTTGATCGCACCGCGCAGGTCCATCAGGCGGCGGTGGAAGAAGTGCGAGGTCTGCGGCATGCGGACCAGGCTCGGCGCGGGTTCAAGGGTTTCGACCCAGTCGAACACGGTAGTCGGATCGACCACTTCATCATCCTCGCCCTGCACGATCAGCCAGGGGCAGGTAGGAATCGCGATGCCATCAAACTCCCAGCGACCCACCGGCGGCGCGACCGTGACCAGCGCAGCGGCATCTAGCGCGAGCGCTTTCTTCAACGCCACGTAGCTGCCGAACGAGAATCCCGCCAGCCAGACAGCGTCGCCCGGTTTCTGCTCGCGCACCCAGGCGACGATCGCGGCAAGGTCGTCGCCCTCGCCATTACCTTCGTCGAACTCGCCGGCGCTTTCACCCACGCCACGGAAATTGAAACGCACCGTGTCCATGCCCAGCTCGCGCAGGGAACGCTCGATCATCGTCACCACCTTGTTATGCATCGTGCCGCCCTGCAGCGAATGCGGATGGCAGATGACGACGGTGCCGGCGCGCGCATCATTTTTCGCAATGCCGCTGACCAACTCGATAGCGCCAACCGGGCCGGGGAACTTCACGCCATCGCTGGCAGCGGAAAAAGAAGGTTTACTGTCGTTGTGACTCATGGGCGGCATGATAGCGTCCCTGTCGTTGTTGTCGCGAAGGATCGAATGAACCACCTCGCCCACGCCCTCGTTTCCGGCACCGATGAAGAACTGATCCTGGGCAGCATGCTTGGGGATTTCGTGCATGGCCGTATCGACACGGCGTTGCCGCTCGGCGTGCAACAGGGCTTGGCGTTGCATCGCGCCGTTGACGTGTTTACCGACAGTCATCCGATCGTGGTGTCCGCGCGCGGTTTGTTTCAGCCACCGTTTCGACGCTATGCGGGGATCATTCTCGACATCTGGTTCGATCACTTGCTGGCGCTCGATTTCGGGCGCTGGAGTGGGGAGTCGCTGGAAACTTACAGCGCGGAGTTGCGCGACATTTTGCAACAGCATTCGCACAGCCTGCCGCCTGAACTGCGCGGATTCCTGCGCTACATGCAGATGCACGACTTACCGTTGGCCTATCGGGACGAGGCGCGGATTGCGCAAGTGCTGGCCGGTGTCGCCACGCGTTTGAAGCGGGCCAATCCGCGGGCAGAAAGCATGGTCGAGATCGAGCGGTTGAAACCGGTATTGCAGATCGCGTTCGACGAATTTTTCCCCGACTTGGTGCCGTTTGCGGAGCGGCGTCGTGGGTGACGATGACCTAATACCTTCGTCATTCCTGCGTTGGCCGGAATCCATTCTTATTTTTATTTTCTCTCAATGACTCGACGAGGATCAAAATGGATTCCTGCCTGCGCAGGAATGACGAAGAACTATTTTTGATTGGCTGCACATCGCCGGCGCGCTGCGCGTGCCGGGCTGCGATTGAACCGACGCGTCCGCTACTTCACGGCCTGCAACTGACTCAACAACGTTTCGCAGCGGTTGTCGCGTTCTTCGTGGCTGGGGGCGATCAAAGGTATCAGCGCGGCAGCCGGGGCGGCGACTGCGCCGAGTAACACGGCCGCGGCACCCTTGGCGATCAGCTTTCCCGCTTCCACGCCGACATCGGGATTGGCGAGGGTGCCCCTCACATACAGCGGCGAGCGCAGCGAGAAGATACGCAGGCCCTTGGTCTTCGGCACGACCCTCAGATCCATCCGCTCATTCTTGAGATTGATCGAGCCGCTGATGTCGATAGTGGCGTTGTCGGTGTCGAATATGGCCAAGCGTGTGCTCATCAGCCCATCCGTGACGCCAAAATTGGCCGCCGCGCATTCAATAATCACCTGTTTGTCGCCGAACAGTTTGGTGATGAGGAAGTTGCCGACGTTCAAGCCGGCCAGTTCCATCAGTTCCTTGCTGATCGCGCCGTCGTTCATCAACAACATGACATCGCCGTCGGACCTGGCCAGCAGGCCGGCAACCGATTGGCCCGTCGCGTTCAGGAGGATGTCGCCATTGATTTCGCCGAAGCTGGCCTGCATCGCTTCAACCTTCGGGAACAATTGCTTAAGGCCCAGGCCGCGCGCCTTGAGATCAACCGTGCCAATCATCGGCCGCTTGCGTGCGTCGAGCACCACCTTGCCGCTGAGCTTGCCGTTGGCGAGGCCGACGCCGAGAGGGTCCAGTGTCAGCTTCGCGTTGTCCATGACGAGATGCGTGGACAGGCCGGAAATCGGAAGGCCGGCGTCCTGCACAATATTCTTGCCGTCGAATCTGACATCCGCATCCATCGCCTTCCAGCGAGCGGTACGGAACTCATCGGACGGCAGCAACTTGCCGCTCGGCGTCGCGGCGACGGTGGCGCTCTTCTTGTTGCTAGTATCGGCACCGATCAGCGGGCCCAGGTCGGCCAGGCGCAACTGGTCCGAATGTAGCGTGCCCTCCAGCTTGGGGCGGTCGCCACCGCTGGTGAATGTGAGCGTGCCGGCAAAGTCGCTGTCGCCGACCTTGCCGACGAAATTTTCGTACTGGTAACGACTGTCGTTCGGTTGGATGCGAGCGGTCAGATGCCCCGATGTGGAGAACGGTGGCGTATCGGGTAGGGCGATGCCGGTGTACGGGAACAGTTGCGCCATCGAGCCGCCCGACAGCTTCAGGCGAAGGTTGAGGCCGGAGGGATCGGTCGGGTCGGTCAGCGTGCCGGTCGCACGCACACGCACATCGCCGAGCTTCGCATCGACCTGCAACGGGAACGGGCGCTTGCCTTGGCGCAGGCTCAAGACGCTGCCGATCTTGCCGCTGCCATTCATCGGCGCGCCGCGATATTTGCCTTTCGCAGTCCACGCATAGGCGAACGCTTGCGCATTGGAAGGTACCGACTCGTCGCCGTCTTCGCCGACCAGTTCGGAAAATGCAATTTCCTTGTCCAGTGGTTCGACAGTGATCGCCAAATCGGCCTTGGTAACCTTGTCGTTGATGTCGATCTTTGCCTTGGCGACGTGCAGCTGATCAAGGTCAACGGTCCAGCTGCTGGGCTTGTCGCCAGAGCCGAAATTCCACGTGGCGTGTTCGACATCGCGGCGCAGCAGATTGACCGATGGGCCGGTCAGGCGC
>JBBSUF010000144.1:0-3983 GCA_038235185.1 Lysobacterales bacterium | reverse complement strand
TTCGCCTACGAGCGTCCGTTCACGCCGGAAGACCTGCCGGCGATCGAGGCGGAGATGCAGAAGATCGTCAAGGAAGCCGATCCGGTGTCGCGTAGCGTCAAGTCGCGCGACGAGGCGACACGGTTCTTCCGCGATCTCGGCGAGGAGTTCAAGGCCCAGATCATCGAGTCGATCCCCGCCGACCAGGATCTGTCGCTGTACACGCAGGGCGAATTCACCGACTTGTGCCGCGGCCCGCACGTGCCGAGCACCGACAAGCTGCGCGCGTTCAAGCTGATGAAGGTCGCCGGCGCGTATTGGCGCGGGGACCACAACAACCCGATGCTCAGCCGCATCTACGGCACCGCGTGGCTCAACGACAAGGATCTCAAGGCCTACCTCACGCAGCTGGAGGAGGCCGAGAAACGCGACCACCGCAAGATCGCCAAGCAGCAGAATCTCTTCCACCTGCAGGAGGAAGTCCCGGGACTGGTGTTCTGGCACCCGAAGGGCTGGTCGGTCTGGCAGGTGGTCGAGCAGCACATGCGGCGCGTGTATCGCGACAGTGGCTACCAGGAGGTCCGTTGCCCGCAGATCCTCGACGTCGAACTGTGGAAGAAGTCCGGCCACTGGGACAATTACAAGGACAACATGTTCTTCACCGAGTCGGAGAAGCGCACCTATGCGCTCAAGCCGATGAACTGCCCGGGCCACGTGCAGGTGTTCAACCAGGGGCTGCACAGCTACCGCGACCTGCCGATCCGTTATGGCGAGTTTGGTGCCTGCCACCGCAACGAGCCGTCCGGCGCGCTGCACGGCATCCTGCGCGTGCGCGGTTTCACCCAGGACGACGGCCACATCTTCTGCACCGAAGACCAGATCGAAGCGGAGGTCACCGCGTTCCATCGCCAGGCGATGGCGGTGTATGCCGACTTCGGTTTCACCGACGTCCAGTTGAAGCTCGCGCTGCGCCCGGAGCCGCGGCTGGGGGATGACGCGACCTGGGACAAGGCGGAAGCGGCGCTGCGCAACGCGCTGCGCGCCTGTGGCGTCGAATGGGAGGAACTGCCGGGCGAAGGCGCCTTCTATGGTCCGAAGATCGAGTACCACCTCAAGGACGCCATCGGCCGCACCTGGCAGTTGGGCACGATGCAGGTGGATTTCATGATGCCCGGCCGCCTTGGTGCTGAATACGTCGATGAAGCGAGCCAGAAACGCCACCCCGTGATGCTGCACAGGGCGATTGTCGGTTCGATGGAACGTTTCATCGGGATCCTGATCGAGCACCACGCCGGTAATTTCCCGTCCTGGCTGGCCCCCGTACAGGCGGTGGTGATGAACATCACCGATGCCCAGGCCGACTGGACCGAAGAGGTACGGAAAACCCTTGCAAATCAAGGCTTCCGCGTGGCCGCCGATTTGCGGAACGAGAAGATCGGCTATAAGATCCGCGAGCACACGCTGCAGCGGGTGCCATACCTGCTGGTGGTCGGGGACCGCGAGAAGGACAATGGTGCGGTGGCGGTGCGGATGCGGTCCGGGGAGGACCTGGGGACGATGACCGTCGCCGAATTCGCCTCGCGTTTACGCAGTGAGCACACCACGAACTGAAGACTGGCCCGGCCGCATCGCGACCGGCACGTTCCACTCCGGAGATCGCAACATCAGCACCCCTGAAAAGCAGAACCGCAAGAACAATGAAATCCGCGTGCCACGCGTGCGCGTGATCGGCAGTGATGGCGAGATGGTCGGCGTCCTGTCGCGCGAGGAAGCCCTTGCGAAGGCCGAAGAAGAAGGCATGGACCTGGTGGAAATCCAGCCCAACGCGGATCCGCCCGTGTGCCGGATCATGGATTTCGGCAAGTTCAAGTTCGAACTGCAGAAAAAAGCGAACCTCGCCAAGAAGAAGACCAAGCAGGTCGAGATCAAGGAAATGAAGTTCCGCCCGGTCACCGATGAGGGCGACTACCAGATCAAGCTGCGCAACATGCGCCGGTTCCTGGAAGAGGGCGACAAGATCAAGGTCAACATCCGCTTCCGTGGCCGCGAAATGAGCCACCAGGAATTGGGCCGCGAAATGGCCAAGCGCATCGAGGCCGACCTGGGCGAGGACATCGTCATCGAGTCGCGCCCACGCCTGGAAGGCCGGCAGATGGTGATGATGGTCGCGCCGAAGAAGAAGACCTGAAGCGGCAACTCCCTCCTCCGCGAAGCGGGGGAGGCTGGGGTGACTGCAGCGCCATGCGTCACGCCCGCAAAGCCACTGATTCGCAAGGAAATATTTGCAAGCCCGACGACAGGCCCGCATAATGTGCGGCCCGGTTCGCCGGGGGTGTACCGTACAGCAGCAACAGGACCCGTCGTGATTCCTCTGGAATCAGCGACTTACGACCGGCAAGGGCAGGATGGAAAGCGTGGCTTCGGCCACCGCCCAGCCAGTGACAGCAACCGAAGGGATCTCCCGCAATGCCCAAGATCAAGACCAATCGGGCGGCGGCCAAGCGCTTCCGGAAGACCGCTTCCGGCAAGTTCAAGTGCGGCCACGCCAACAAGAGCCACATCCTCACGAAGAAAGCGACCAAACGGAAGCGCAACCTCCGGCAGACGAACCACGTCCGCCCCGAGGACGCTGGCCGTCTGCAACGCATGCTTCCGTACCTGTGAGGAGATAAGACATGGCACGAGTCAAACGTGGTGTACAGGCGCGTCGGCGCCACAAGAAAATCCTGAAGCAGGCCAAGGGCTATTACCACGCCCGCCGCAAGGTCTTCCGCGTCGCCAAGCAGGCGGTGACGAAGGCCCTGCAGTACGCCTACATCGGCCGCAAGCAGCGCAAGCGCCAGTTCCGCACGCTCTGGATCGCGCGCATCAACGCCGCCGCGCGCATCAACGGCATCAGCTACAGCCGCTTCATGAATGGCCTGTTGAAGGCGGGCATCACACTGGATCGCAAGGTGCTGGCGGACATCGCCGTGCACGATGCCGTCGGTTTCGCGGCGTTGACCGAACAGGCGAAGGGCGCGCTCGCAGCTTAAGCGTGTCTGCGGTCGTCGCACGCGGCGGCCGGGCAAATGCGTTACTCGCATGGGGAAGGGCGCAAGTCCTTCCCCATGTTCGTTTCGGGGGCGTTCCTGCGCGTCATCGCCGCGAAGTCGGGGCTTTTGGCAGACGAATGCCTGACCATCCAGTGTCATATGCTGCTGGCACCGTCGCGCATGGCTTGGGACGGTTCGGACATGACGATCGGGCCGGGCCGCGACGGGTCGAATGGATTGAATCGGCGGCAAACCAAAGTCACTGGACTCCCGCCATCGCGGGACTGACGACGGGAGGAGTCGGGCGGTCATGAGCGACATGCAAACCGTGGCAACGCAGGCGCTGCGGGACATCGCCTCGGCGGAGTCTCCCGATGCGCTTGAAGCGCTGCGTATCTTGCTGCTCGGCAAGCACGGCAGCATCACCACCCAGCTCAAGTCGCTGGGCGCGCTCCCACCCGACCAGCGCAAGAGCGCAGGGGAGGCCATCAACCGCGCACGCGACGCCATCGGCGCGGCGCTGGCGACCCGCAAGGTCGCGCTCGATGCCGCCATGCTCGACGCACGCCTGGCCACCGAAACCATCGACATCACGCTGCCCGGCCGGGATGCGTCGCGCGGCGGCATCCATCCGGTCAGTCGAACGCTCGAACGCATCACCGACATCTTCGGGCGCATGGGCTATGCGCTGTCGACCGGGCCCGAGATCGAGGACGACTGGCACAACTTCGAGGCGCAGAATTTTCCGCCGCACCACCCGGCGCGCGCGATGCACGACACGTTCTACCTGTCTGATGGCGGCGACGACAGGCGGCTGCTGCGGACGCATCCCTCGGGCGTGCAGGTGCGCTACATGCAGGACCTGGTCGCCAACGGCGGCGCGCCACCACTGCGCATGATTGCCGCCGGCAAGGTCTATCGCAGCGACAGCGACCAGACGCACACGCCGATGTTCCATCAGGTCGAAGG
>JBBSUF010000143.1:0-4005 GCA_038235185.1 Lysobacterales bacterium | reverse complement strand
CCCGCTGTAAACGAGAACCACCGCCACCATGGCCAAGAATCTCCTGATCGTCGAGTCGCCCGCCAAGGCCAAGACGATCAACAAATACCTCGGCAAGGACTTCACTGTCCTCGCGTCCTACGGCCACGTCCGCGATCTGGTGCCAAAGGAAGGCGCGGTCGACCCGGCGAACGGGTTTGCCATGCGTTACGACCTGATCGAGAAAAACGAACGCCACGTCGATGCGATCGCGAAGGCCGCCAAGGGCGCCGACCATCTCTTCCTGGCGACCGATCCGGATCGCGAAGGCGAAGCGATCAGCTGGCACATCGCCGAGATCCTGAAGGAACGCGGCCTGCTCAAGGACAAGACCCTGCAACGCGTGGTGTTCACCGAGATCACGCCGCGCGCCATCAAGGAAGCGATGGCGCAACCACGCGCGATTGCCGCCAATCTGGTCGACGCCCAGCAGGCGCGCCGCGCGCTGGATTACCTGGTCGGGTTCAATTTGTCGCCAGTGTTGTGGCGCAAGGTGCAGCGCGGGTTGTCCGCCGGCCGCGTGCAGTCGCCGGCGCTGCGCATGATCGTGGAGCGCGAGGAAGAGATCGAAGCCTTCATCGCGCGCGAATACTGGTCGATCGAAGCCGAGTGCACGCATCCTGCGCAACCGTTCACGGCGAAGCTCAACAAGCTGGACGGAAAAAAGTTCGAACAGTTCACCGTCACCGACGGCGACAACGCCGAAGCCGCGCGCGAACGCATCGTCAGCGCCGCCGCAGGCGCATTGCATGTCACCGATGTCGTCAGCAAGGAGCGCAAGCGCCGCCCCGCGCCGCCGTTCACCACCTCGACGCTGCAACAGGAAGCGTCGCGCAAGCTCGGCTTCACCACCAGGCGCACCATGCAGGTCGCGCAGAAACTCTACGAAGGCATCGTCATCGGGGATGAAGGCGCCGTTGGCCTGATCAGCTACATGCGTACCGACTCGGTCAGCATTTCGGCCGAAGCGCTGGGCGAGATCCGCGATGTCATCGCGCGCGATTTCGGCACGCGTGCGCTGCCGGACAAGCCAAATTTTTACCAGACGAAATCCAAGAATGCTCAGGAAGCGCACGAAGCCGTCCGCCCTAGTTCGGCGCTGCGCACGCCAACGCAGGTCGCGCGCTACCTGGGCGATGACGAGCGGCGCCTATATGAGTTGATCTGGAAGCGCGCGGTCGCGTCGCAAATGGTCCCGGCCACGCTCAACACGGTGTCCGTCGATCTGGCTGCCGGCAGCGAACATAGTTTCCGTGCCTCGGGCACCACGGTGGTCGATCCCGGCTTCCTGGCGGTGTACGAGGAAGGCAAGGACACCCGCGCCAAGGACGACGAGGACGAAGGCCGCAAGTTGCCGGCGATGAAGATCGGCGACCGCATTCCGCTGGAACGCATCCATGCCGACCAGCACTTCACGCAGCCACCCCCGCGCTTCACCGAAGCCGCACTGGTCAAGGCGCTTGAGGAATACGGGATCGGCCGGCCCTCGACGTATGCCTCGATCATCCAGACGCTGCTTTTCCGCAAATATGTCGAGATGGAGAGCCGCAGCTTCCGTCCCAGTGACGTGGGCCGCGCGGTGTCGAAATTCCTGTCGGGTCATTTCACCCAGTACGTCGATTACGACTTCACCGCCAAGCTCGAGGATGAACTCGACGCGGTCAGCCGTGGCGAGGAAGAGTGGGTGCCGCTGATGGAACGCTTCTGGGGGCCCTTCAAGCAACTGGTCGATGAAAAGACCGAATCGGTCGACCGCAGCGAAGCCTCTGGTGCGCGCGAGCTTGGCACTGATCCCAAATCCGGCAAGCCGGTCAGCGTGCGCCTCGGGCGGTATGGGCCATACGCGGCGATCGGCAGCACTGCCGAAACCGAAGTCGATAAGCCGACGTTCGCTTCCCTGCGTCCGGGCCAGAGCATGCACACGATTTCGCTGGCCGATGCGCTGGAGCTGTTCAAGCTGCCGCGCAAACTCGGACAGAGCAATGAAGAAGAGGTCAGCGTCGGCGTAGGCCGCTTCGGGGCGTTCGCCAAGCGCGGCAGTCTCTACGCCTCGTTGAAGAAGGAGGACGATCCGTACACGATCGATTTGGTCCGTGCTGTGTTCCTGCTTGACGAAAAGGAAGAGATCGCACGCAACCGCATCATCAAGGCGTTCGATGGCAGCGACATCCAGGTCCTCAACGGCCGCTACGGCCCGTATATCAGCGATGGCAAGCTCAATGGTCGCATCCCGAAAGACCGCGAACCGTCCTCGCTGACACTGGTCGAAGTCACGCAGTTCCTGGCGGACACCGGCAAGCCGATGCGAAAGGGGTTCGGTAAAAAAGCCGCGGCGAAGAAAGCGCCGGCGAAGAAGGCCGCGAGGAAAACGGCGGCGACGAAGACACCTGCCAAGAAAGCCGCAAAACCGGCGAAGAAATCCGCAAAGAAGGGCGCTTCCAAAGCGGCGAAAAAAATCGTCGTGAAGAAGGCGATCGCCAAGGCGGCGACCAAACGCACCAGTACGACTGTCGACGACGCGCCGTTCTGATCGCGGCACGCTCCCGGGGCTTGCGCACTGCACGGTGGCACGGATGATGACGTCATCGTTGCAGCGACGCTGGCGCCGGTTTTGCTATTTCCAGGCGCATCGGCTGTTGCGACCGTGGCTGTCGCAGCCGTTGGGACATTTCTACTCACCGATCGGCGATATCGATGCGCTCGCCGCCGAGCGCTCGCGGCTTTGGTCGCACGACGCACGCTGCGCTGGATTCGATTTCCAGAGGGAGGCGCAAACCCGATTGGTGCGCGACGTATTCCCGCTGCTCCTGCAAGCGTTCGACTACCCGGACCACGCAGTCGATGCTGGCTCCTACCATCTGCAAAACTCGCAGTTCAGTCAGGCCGATGCGCGTGCATTGTTTGCCCTACTGCGGCACTGGCGGCCGCGGCGCATGGTCGAGGTCGGCAGCGGTTACTCGACCCTGCTTGCCGCCGACATCAATCGCCGGTTTCTCGACAACACATTGCAGTTGACGGCGATCGAGCCATTCCCGCGCAGCTTCCTGCATGACCTGCCCGGATTGCAGAGTTTGCGCATCGAACGCGTGCAGGACACGCCTGAACATGTTTTTGGTGCCCTCCAAGCAGGCGACGTACTCTTCATCGATTCCTCGCACGTGCTCAAGACGGGCAGCGACCTGGTCCATCTGCTGACACAGGTACTGCCGTGCCTGGCGAGCGGCGTGCATGTACATTTCCATGATCTGTTTCTTCCCGACGACTATCCGCCACAGTGGGTGATCGACGAAAATCGAAGCTGGAACGAGCAATACGCGGTGCAGGCGATACTAGCCAGTAACCCGCGTTATCGCGTGGTGTATGGAACCCAGTTCGCGCTAACCCGCTTGTCCGACGTTGCGCATGCCGCATTCGGGTCACTTGCAGGGCAACCATATGCAGGCGGCAGCTTTTGGATCGATGTTCAATGAGCCTTAGCAAAACGAATTCCCTCTCGGCTCAGGACGCAGCAGTGCTGTTGCATCACGGCGGCCTCCTGGCATATCCGACCGAAGCGGTCTGGGGCCTTGGCTGCGATCCATTCTGTGAAGCCGCCGTCCTGCGCCTGCTGGCGCTCAAGCAGCGCGCGGTCGACAAGGGCCTGATCCTGATTGCAGGCGATGTCCGGCAGTTCGACGGCCTGCTCGACTGGCAGGCACTCCCGCATGACCGCGCCCAGCCCGTGCTGGCCAGTTGGCCGGGGCCGCATACATGGATCGTGCCGGCGACTGATCGCGTGCCGCGCTGGATCAAGGGCGCGCATGCGGGCGTGGCCGTGCGAGTGAGCGCGCATCCGATCGTGATTGCATTGTGCGCGGCATTCGGCGGCCCTGTGGTTTCAACCAGCGCCAATAGTGCCGGGAAGCCACCATCGAGGACGCTCGTCGATCTGGACCCGCACCTGATCACACAACTTGATGGGGTGATTGAAGGAAACACCAGCGGCCT
>JBBSUF010000142.1:0-4179 GCA_038235185.1 Lysobacterales bacterium | reverse complement strand
TCCAGCCCTGTCATCTCCAGGTCGATCCAGATCAGGCGGGCGTCGTTGTTGAAGGTTTCAGCCATGCGCTCGCAGTCGTTGACGTGTCGCGGCATGATATCCCAGCATTCGCCAGGGACTACCGCCATGCCGCAGAACGCCGCACTGACCCATTACGCGATCCTGACCGCGATGCTGGCGCCTGCCTTTTTCCTCACCGCGACCTCGTCGCTGCTGATGTCAGCCAATACGCGGCTGGCGCGAATTATCGACCGCACTCGTACACTGCTGAAGGAGCTTGCGGAGGCCGATGACCCGGAGGAAAGCCAGCACCTCGACCGGCGCATCGCATTGCAGCGGCGACGCACGCTCCTCGTCATGCGTGGGAGCCAAGCCCTGTACCTGGCGATCAGTTTTTTCGTCGCCACCAGCCTGACCGTTGCCGCTGATTCGCTGGTTGGTTACCGGCTCGGCACTACCCCGACCATCCTGGCCGTGCTTGGCGTCTTGAGCATGTTCACCGCCAGCGTGCTGTTGTCGCGCGAATCCGCGCTGGCGGTGCGGCTGGTCAACGACGAAATGGACCACGCACACGCACGCGCCAAGCGACGCGGCTGAATTATTCGCCCGGCGACTTCGTGCCTGGTGGCCGGACACGTTTTCGACGGAAATAGCTGCTAAGGCGGGCACTGGCCTCTTCGGCGAATACTCCGTCGAGCACTTCGATTCGATGGTTGTGACGCGGATCGGCAAGCAGGTCGAACACGCTTCCCGCAGCGCCCGTCTTGGGATCGCTCGCGGCAAAGACGACGCGCCCGATTCGCGCATGCACCATCGCCATCGCACACATCGCGCACGGCTCCAGCGTCACATACACCGTACAGCCGACAAGGCGGTGGTTGCCGAGCTTCGTACCCGCCTGTCGCATCGCCACGATCTCGGCGTGGGCGGTTGGGTCATGCTCGGTGATGTTGCGGTTCCAGCCTTCGCCGATGATCGTCCCATGTGGGCCGATAACAACGGCGCCGACCGGGATTTCATCGTCTTCGCGCTCGGCCAGCTCGGCGAGCGCGAGTGCGTGGCGCATCCAGTGCTCGTCCGCGCTGTCCGTCATTCCCACTCGATCGTGGCGGGCGGCTTGCCACTGATATCGTAGACCACGCGTGACACGCCCCGCAGTTCATTGATGATGCGATTGGAGACCTTGCCGAGGAATTCATACGGAAGGTGCGCCCAGTGTGCGGTCATGAAGTCGACCGTCTCGACTGCGCGCAGCGCAATCACCCACTCGTATGCGCGCGCATCACCGACCACGCCCACGGACTTGACCGGAAGGAAGACCGCAAACGCCTGGCTGGTCTTGTCGTACAGGTCGGCCTTGCGGAGTTCGTCGATGAAGATATCGTCGGCACGAGCCAACAACTCGGCGTATTCGCGCTTCACTTCGCCCAGGATGCGGACGCCCAGGCCCGGTCCGGGGAATGGGTGGCGGTGCACCATCTGCGCCGGCAATCCAAGTTCGACGCCGAGCCGCCGCACTTCGTCCTTGAACAATTCGCGCAGTGGTTCGATCAGGCCAAGCTTCATGTCGGCAGGCAGGCCGCCGACGTTGTGGTGGCTCTTGATGACGTGCGCCTTGCCGGTCTTGCTGCCGGCCGACTCGATCACGTCGGGGTAGATGGTGCCCTGCGCGAGCCACCTGGCATTCGACAGCTTGCCGGATTCCTCGTCAAAGATATCGATGAACAGACCACCGATGATCTTGCGCTTGGCTTCAGGATCGCTGACACCTTCCAGCGCCTTGAAATAACGATCGGCAGCATCGACCCGGATGACCTTGATGCCAAGCCCGTGGGTGTCGGAGGCACCGGCGAACGTTGACATCACCTGGTCGCCTTCGTTCCATCGAAGCAGGCCGGTGTCGACGAACACGCAGGTCAGCTGGTCGCCGATGGCCTTGTGCAGCAACGCCGCAACCACGGATGAATCGACACCACCCGACAAACCAAGGATCACGTCGTCAGCGCCAACCTGTTTGCGGACGCGTTCGACCTGGTCATCGATGATGTGCCCGGCCGTCCACAACGTCCGGCAACCGCAGATGTCGACGATGAACCGGCGCAGGATGGCCTGCCCGGATTTGGTGTGCGTGACTTCGGGATGGAATTGCACGCCGTACCAGCGCTTGTCCTCATTCGCCATGGCCGCAACCGGGATACGGTCGGTGCGCGCGGTGACGATGAAGCCGGGCGGAGCCTTCGACACATGGTCGCCATGGCTCATCCATACATCGAGTTTTGGTGGCGCACCCGGGTGGTCCTTGAGTCCGTCGAGCAGCGCATCCTGCGCGACAAGCTCGACCTGCGCATGCCCGAATTCTCGCGCGTCGGCTGCTTCGGTTTCGCCCCCAAGTTGCGAGGCTAGCGTCTGCATGCCGTAACAGATGCCGAGGATCGGAAGATTCGCGTCGAAAACTTCCTGCGGCGCCTTGGGTGCCCCGAACTCGGTGGTCGATTCAGGACCCCCAGACAGGATGATGCCCTTCGCGCCGAATTTCGCAATCTCGCCCGGGTCGTGATCCCACGCCCAGATTTCGCAATACACGCCGATCTCGCGAATGCGCCGAGCGATCAACTGCGTGTACTGCGCGCCGAAATCGAGGATGAGGATCTTGTCGGAGTGGAGATCAGTCATATGGCCGGAGCATCGGGAGTGGGAGTCGGGAATCGTCTAAAGGCGGTCATCGATTCCCGACGCTCGATTTCCGGTGGCCGGCGTTCAACCCATCCGATAATTCGGCGGCTCTTTGGTGATCTGCACATCATGCACGTGGCTCTCGCGCTGCCCTGCCCCGGTCACTTTCACGAATGACGGCTTGGTACGCATGTCTTCGATCGTCGCGCAGCCGACATAGCCCATCGTTGCGCGCAGGCCACCGGCAAGCTGATGAACGACACCGCTCAACGGGCCGCGATACGGAACGCGACCTTCGATGCCTTCGGGCACCAGCTTGTCGGCATCTGATGCGTCCTGGAAATAGCGATCTTTCGAGCCCAACTCCATCGCACCCAATGAGCCCATGCCGCGATAACTTTTGTAGCTGCGACCCTGGAACAGTTCGATCTCGCCTGGCGCTTCCTCGGTGCCGGCAAACAGTCCACCGACCATCACCGTCGAGGCGCCCGCCACAATGGCCTTGCCGATGTCGCCGGAAAAACGCACACCACCATCTGCGATCAACGGGATGCGATCCTGCAGCGCCTCGGCCACCATCGACACCGCCGTGATCTGCGGCACGCCGACGCCGGCGACGATGCGTGTGGTGCAGATCGAACCCGGACCCACGCCAACCTTGACTGCATCCGCGCCCGCATCCATCAGCGCCAGTGCGGCATCTCCGGTGACGATGTTGCCGCCGATCACCTGCAGTTTCGGGAAACGCTTCTTGGCCCAGCGCACGCGATCGATCACGCCCTGAGAATGTCCGTGCGCGGTGTCGACGATGATCACGTCCACACCCGCCGCTGCGAGCGCTTCGATGCGTTGTTCGGTATCGCCACCGACACCGACCGCGGCGCCCACAAGCAGGCGTTCGCTGCTGTCGTAGGCGGCGGTGGGGTTGTCGGATTTTTTCTGGATGTCCTTGACGGTGATGAGGCCACGCAGCGCGAATTCATCGTTGACGACCAGCACCTTCTCGATGCGGTGCTTGTGCAGCAGCTGGATCACTTCGTCGTCCGACGCGCCTTCGCGAACCGTCACGAGGCGATCCTTCTTGGTCATGATGTGTCGGACCGGATCGTCGAGCTTCTTCTCGAAGCGCATGTCCCGCCCCGTGACGATGCCGACCAGGTGTCCGTCGACGTCCACCACCGGCACGCCGGAAATGTTGCGGGCGCGGGTGAGCTTGAGCACCTCGCCAATGGTGGTTTCCGGGCTGACGGTGAACGGCTCGCGGATCACGCCGGCCTCGAACTTCTTGACCCGAGCGGCTTCGGCCGCCTGGCGCTCGACGCTCATGTTCTTGTGCAGGATGCCGATGCCCCCAAGCTGCGCCATGGCAACCGCCAGGCGCGCTTCGGTCACCGTGTCCATCGCGGCTGCGAGGATCGGCAGGTTCAGGTGCAGGTCGCGCGTCAGGCGCGTGGCGAGCGAAACATCCTTGGGCAGGACGGTCGAATGCGCCGGGACGAGGGAAAC
>JBBSUF010000141.1:0-4190 GCA_038235185.1 Lysobacterales bacterium | reverse complement strand
GTCTTGCCGACACCGGTCGGCCCGGCGAACAGGAAGTTGCCAATCGGCTTGTCTGGATCGCCCAGGCCCGAACGCGCCAGCTTGATGGCGGACGTCAATGTGCCGATGGCCTGGTCCTGCCCGAAGATCACCATCTTCAGGTTGCGCTCCAGATGCTGCAGCACGTCCTTGTCGGAGCTGCTCACCTGTTTGGCCGGGATGCGCGCCATCTTGGCCACGATCATCTCGACTTCTTCGACATCGATCAGGCTCTTGCGCTTGTCCACCGGCAGCAGCCGCTGGCGCGCACCTGCCTCGTCGATGACATCGATGGCCTTGTCGGGCAGCAGGCGGTCGGCGATGTGCTTGACCGACAGGTCCACGGCTGCCTGCAACGCGTCGTCGGCATAACTCACGCCGTGGTGGGCTTCGTATTTGGGTTTCAAGCCATGCAGGATCTCGACGGTTTCACCGACCGTTGGCTCGACGATGTCGATCTTCTGGAAACGCCGTGCCAATGCGCGGTCTTTTTCGAAGATGCCCCGGTATTCCTGGAAGGTGGTCGAACCAATGCAGCGCAACTCGCCCGAGGCCAGTGCCGGCTTGATCAGGTTGGACGCATCCATCGTGCCGCCACTGGCTGAACCGGCGCCGATGATCGTATGGATCTCGTCGATGAACAGCACCGCACCGGGAATCTTTTTCATCGCAGAGAGCACCGCCTTGAGGCGCTTCTCGAAATCACCCCGATATTTCGTGCCCGCGACCAGCGCGCCGAGGTCGAGCGCGTAGATCACGGCGTCGGCAAGGACTTCCGGGACATCGCCATCAACGATGCGCTTGGCCAGCCCTTCGGCCAACGCGGTCTTTCCTACACCTGCTTCGCCGACATACAACGGGTTGTTCTTGCGCCGACGGCAGAGGATCTGGATGGTGCGCTCGACTTCATCCGCGCGGCCGACCAGCGGGTCGATCTTGCCCGCCATCGCCAGTTCGTTGAGGTTGTTGGCGAACTCAGCCAGCGCATCGCCCTTGCTTTCACTCTCGGAGGTCTCGGCGCGGGCCTTGTCATCGTCGCTGGACGGTTCTTCCCCGCCCTGCTTGGCGATCCCATGGGACAGGTAGTTGACGACGTCCAAACGCGATACGTCCTGCTGGTTCAGGTAGTACACCGCGTGCGAATCTTTTTCGCCGAAGATCGCGACCAGGACATTCGCGCCCGTCACTTCCTTCTTGCCTGAGGACTGCACGTGGTAGACGGCGCGCTGAAGCACGCGCTGGAAGCCGAGAGTGGGCTGCGTATCGCGTCCGTCATCGTCATCGAGCTTGACGACTGACTTGTCGATCGCCTGCTCCAGTTCGTCGCGCAGGCGCGGGAAATCGGTGCCGCTGGCCTTCAGCACGCCTTCGGCCGATGGGTTGTCAAGCAATGCAAGCAGCAGGTGTTCGACCGTCATGTATTCGTGGCGCGCTTCGCGAGCGCGCTTGTAACACTGGCCGATGCTGTATTCGAGGTCCTTGCTGAACATGGGGACGGATGCTCCGGGAAATCACTTCCGACTATGTGGGGCGGACGAGCTACTTCTACAAGCCCGCGTGCACAAGCCCTGTATGGCGGCTCGCAGCCGGATTCCACAGCCGGCTTACAACCCTTCTACGCCTTCTCCATCGTGCACAACAGCGGGTGTTGGTTCAGCCTTGAATATTCGTTCACCTGCGCCACTTTCGACTCTGCCACCTCGCGCGTGTAGACGCCGCACACACCGCGCCCACGGGTATGGACGTGCAGCATGATCTGCGTCGCCTTTTCGATGTTCATGCCGAAAAACCGCACCATGATCTCCACCACGAACTCCATCGGCGTGTAGTCGTCATTGAGCAGCAGCACCGAGTACAGCGGAGGGCGCTCCACTTCGGGCTTGCTGGTTTCGACCATGACGCCATGGTCGCGTTCGTTGCCTGGAGTATTTGCCATCCGCCAATTATACGAAGATGCCTGCCGCGAAGATGCCGACCCGGGCTGGCAGGGACGCCGCAGCGGCCGCCAGCGGACAATATGCCCATGAGCTATCGCGATCGACACTTCTGGCAGCCCGATGTCACCGTCGCCACGATCGTGGTGCGCGACGGGCGCGTGCTGTGCGTGGAGGAGCGTGTCGCGGGCCGGATCGTGATCAACCAGCCGGCCGGGCACCTGGAGCCGGACGAATCCCTGTTCGACGCCGCCCTGCGCGAAACCCGCGAGGAAACCGGCTGGGACGTGCGCCTGACCGCATTCGTCGGTGCCTATCAATGGAAGGCGCCTCCTCAGGAGGACGGCAGTGCCGGGCGTCACTTCCTGCGCTTCGCCTTTGCCGCCGACCCCACCCAGCACGATCCTGCACGTGAACTCGATGAAGGCATCCTGCGGGCCTGTTGGATGACGCCCGACGAACTGATGGCCGCACGCGCGCGCCATCGCAGTCCGCTGGTGTGGCAGGCCGTCGCCGATTATCTCGCCGGCCAGCGACATCCATTGTCTATGCTGCAGCAACTCACATGAGTCGCGAACGCATCGACGCCATTGTCGGAATGTCCGGTGGCGTGGATTCCTCGGTTGCCGCGTTGCTGCTCCAGCAGGCAGGCATCACGATTGCCGGCCTGTTCATGCAGAACTGGGTGGATGACGGCAGCGGCGATTGCCGAGCCGAGGACGATCGTCGCGATGCCGTCGCGGTGTGTGGGCGAGTGGGCATCTCCATTTATTTTCGCGATTTCTCGCAGCAATACTGGGATGGCGTATTTGCGCATTTCCTCGCTGAATATGCCGCCGGACGCACGCCCAATCCGGATGTCCTGTGCAACCGGGAGATCAAGTTCAAGCATTTCCTCGATGCATCGCGGGAGCTGGGTGCAGAGTTCATCGCGACCGGCCATTACGCGCGGGTCGAGCGTAGCAGCGGTCACGCTGGCACCCGGTGGCAGCTGCTGCGCGCCAAGGATCGCAGCAAGGATCAAAGTTATTTCCTGCACCAGTTGGGCCAGGAACAACTTGCCGCGACGCGGTTTCCACTGGGCGACCTGCTCAAGCAAGACGTGCGCCGGATCGCGGCCGATATGGGGCTGTCGACTGCCACCAAGAAAGATTCCACTGGCATCTGTTTCATCGGAGAGCGCGATTTCCGCGAATTTCTTGCGCGGTACCTGCCAATCAGGTCCGGTGAAATACGTGATCCACAGGGATCTGTCCTCGGCAAGCATCAAGGGGTGTTCTTCTACACACTCGGCCAGCGCGAAGGCCTGCAGCTGGGCGGGATGCGCGGCCGCCCTGCAGCGCCCTGGTATGTCGTGGGCAAGGACATCGGCCGCAACATTCTCTATGTCGAGCAGGGTCTGGAAAGTCCGTGGTTGCAGTCGACGACATTGCGTTCGGAAACGGCCCACTGGATCGCCGGCAGCGCGCCATCATCGCGTTTTACCTGCCGCGCGCAGACCCGCTATCGGCAGCAGGATGAGCCATGCGAAGTGCGCGTCGCTGATGACGGCCATCTCGACGTGCGTTTCGCCCGCCCGCAGCGCGCGGTGACTCCAGGACAATCGCTGGTGCTGTATGACGGCGATATATGCCTGGGCGGCGCTGTGATTGCGGCGACCAATGCACCCCTCGAGCTTGCCCAACGCGAACATGCCGCATGACTCCTGCTTCAGATCAATCATCAAGCCAGCGCATGCTCGCCCTCGCCGGCATGGTGCAGGCACTTCAGCAGGTGCGCCGCATCGCCGACACCGGGCAGGAAGAAGGCCACGTACTGGCGACGGCGCTGGACAGCGTCTTCCGTATCGATGCCGAGACACCCGCGGCGGTTTACGGCGGCGAACATGCCGTGCGTCCAGGACTGTTGTTGTTGCGCAGCTATTTCAGCAACGAAACCCAGGACGCCCTGTTGCCGAGATTGGCGCTGGCCGTCCTGCAGCTGGAGCGCCGTTTCCACCAGCATTCCATGGCGCAGCAGGTACATGACGGCATCCTCGCAGCCGCGCCGTCGGCAGCTCGACTGGGCAATACGCACCCAGAAGTCCTGGCAGCCCTGGCCAGTCTCTACGCCAACACAGTCAGCCACCTACGCCCACGCGTGCTGGTGCAAGGCAACCCGCATTATCTCGGTCAAGCCGCGGTGGTGGCCGAAATCCGCGCCATCCTTCTCGCCGCATTGCGCTCGGCGGTGTTATGG
>JBBSUF010000140.1:0-4229 GCA_038235185.1 Lysobacterales bacterium | reverse complement strand
GACCTGGGCGCGATGGCGGTGTTCCTGTACGCGTTCCGCGAGCGCGAGGAGCTGATGGATGTGTACGAGGCCGTCAGCGGGGCGCGCATGCACGCGACCTATTACCGCCCTGGCGGCGTCTACCGTGACCTGCCCGAGCGCATGCCGCAATACCGGGAATCCCCGTGGCGCAAGGGCGAGAAGCTCAAGCGGTTCAATGCGTGGCGCGAAGGCTCGATGCTCGATTACCTGGAGGCATTCGCGGCCGACTTCCCCAAGCGTGTCGACGAGTATGAAACCCTGCTCACCGACAACCGCATCTGGAAACAGCGCACCGTCGGCATCGGTGTCGTGCCGCCCGAGCTGGCGCTCGCCTGGGGCATGACCGGCCCGATGCTGCGCGGCTCCGGCGTCGAGTGGGACCTGCGCAGGAAGCAGCCATACGCGAAATACGCCGAAGTCGATTTCGACATCCCTGTCGGTACCCATGGCGACTGCTACGACCGATACCTCGTGCGGGTGGCCGAAATGCGTCAGTCCACGCGGATCGTGCAGCAGTGCGTGACCTGGCTGAAGGCCAATCCCGGCCCGGTGATGCTCGACAACTTCAAGGTCGCCCCGCCGTCGCGCGCGGAGATGAAGGACGACATGGAAGCGTTGATCCACCACTTCAAGCTCTTCAGCGAAGGCTATTGCGTGCCCGCCGGGGAGACGTATTGCGCCATCGAGGCGCCCAAGGGCGAGTTGGGCTGTTACCTGGTGTCTGACGGGGCGAACAAGCCGTTTCGCATGCACGTGCGCGCGCCTGGCTTTGCGCACCTGTCTTCCATGGACGCCATCGTCAAGGGCCACATGCTGGCGGACGTGGTGGCGATGATCGGCACCTACGACGTCGTGTTCGGCGAGATCGATCGATGAAGGCCACCGGCAATTTCGAATCAGCGCGTAACGTCGATCCGCTGGTCGTGCTGAACGACGACACGCGTGCGCATATCGATCATTGGGTCGACAAATTCCCGTCAGATCGCAAGCGCTCTGCCGTGCTGCAGGGGTTGCATGCGGCGCAGGAGCAGAACGGCGGATGGCTGACCGATGACCTCATCGCGGGCGTCGCGAAATACCTCGCGTTGCCGCCGGTATGGGCCTACGAAGTCGCAACTTTCTATTCGATGTTCGAAACGCATCCGGTCGGCCGCCATAACGTGGCGTTCTGCACCAACATCAGTTGCTGGCTCAATGGCGCTGAAGATCTTGTTGCCCATGCCGAGAAGAAGCTGGGTTGCAGGCTTGGCGAATCCACCAGCGACGGACGCATTTTCCTCAAGCCGGAGGAGGAGTGCCTGGCCGCCTGCTGCGGCGCGCCGATGATGGTGGTCGATGGGCATTACCACGAGAAGCTTGACATCGCGAAGGTGGACGAGTTGCTGGACGGGCTGGAGTAGGAACGCAGATGGCGCACGAGCAGACAGCGGGCCCGGTTGGCCCACCGCCGCAGGAGCACAACGTCGTCTACACCACGTTGCACTTCGACACGCCGTGGTCGTACGACAATTACCTCAAGACCGGCGGCTACAGCGCTTTGCGGAAGATCCTCGAGCAGAAGATCGAACCGTCCGCGGTGGTCGACATGGTCAAGCAGTCGGGGCTGCGGGGGCGTGGCGGCGCGGGTTTCCCAACCGGCCTGAAGTGGAGCTTCATGCCCAAGGCGCCCGGCACCAAATACATCCTGTGCAACTCCGACGAGTCGGAGCCAGGTACGGCCAAGGACCGCGACATCCTGCGTTTCAACCCACATGCGGTGATCGAGGGCATGGCGATCGCGTGCTACGCAACCGGCAGTTCGGTCGCTTACAACTATCTGCGTGGGGAATTCCACCACGAGCCATTCGAACACCTGGAGCAGGCCACCGCCGATGCGTACCGCAACGGGTGGCTTGGCAAGGACATCCTCGGTAGCGGCATCGACATCGACATCCACAACGTCCTCGGCGCTGGCGCCTACATCTGCGGCGAAGAGACGGCGATGATGGAATCGCTCGAAGGCAAGAAGGGCATGCCGCGCTACAAACCGCCGTTCCCCGCGAATTTCGGCCTCTACGGCAAGCCGACGACGATCAACAACACCGAGACCTACGCTTCCGTGCCGGCGATCGTGCGCAACGGGCCGGAGTGGTTCCTCAACCTGGGCAAGCCGAACAACGGCGGCCCGAAGGTGTTCTCGGTCTCCGGGCATGTCGCCAAGCCGGGTAATTACGAGGTCCGCCTCGGCACGTCATTCGCCGATCTCCTGCGGATGGCGGGCGGCGTGCGCAACGGCCACGCACTCAAGGCCGTGATTCCAGGGGGGTCCTCGATGCCCGTGTTGCCCGGCAACACGATGCTGGACCTGACCATGGATTACGACGCGCTGCAGAAGGCCGGTTCGGGCCTGGGTTCGGGCGCTGTCATCGTCATGGATGAAACCACCTGCATGGTGCGGGCCTGCCAACGGATCGCGCGCTTCTATTACGCCGAATCCTGCGGGCAGTGCACGCCCTGCCGCGAGGGAACCGGTTGGATGTACCGGATGCTCACGCGCATCGTCGACGGCCAGGCTTCGCTCGACGACCTGTTGATGCTCAGGGCCGCGGCAGGCCAGATCGAGGGCCATACGATCTGCGCCTTCGGCGAGGCGGCGGCGTGGCCGGTTCAAGGGTTCCTGCGCCATTACTGGGACGAATTCGAATACGCGATCGTGAACCGGCGTTTCTTCGTCGATGACCAGCGCGATGGCACGCTGGTCCATCGGGTGGCCGCATGAACACCCCGCCGGTGACGTCGGGCGCGTCGGTGCCGGGAGTACCGGAAGGGCACGTGTCGATCGAGATCGACGGCGTCGCGATGACGGCGCCCAAGGGCGCGATGATCATCCATGCCGCGGACAAGGCAGGCATCCCGATCCCGCGTTTCTGCTATCACGACAAGCTCGCCATCGCGGCCAATTGCCGCATGTGCCTGGTTGATGTCGAGAAGAGCCCCAAGCCGTCGCCCGCCTGTGCGACGCCGGTGATGGAGGGCATGAAGGTGCGCACGCGCAGCGAAAAGGCGCTCAAGGCGCAGCGCAACGTGATGGAATTCCTGCTGATCAACCACCCGCTCGATTGCCCGATCTGCGACCAGGGCGGCGAATGCGAGCTGCAGGATCTCTCGCTCGGTTATGGTCGCTCGGTCAGCCGCTTCAGCGAACGCAAGCGTGTCGTGGCCGACGAGGATCTCGGCCCGTTGGTGGCCACCGACATGACGCGCTGCATCCAGTGCACGCGCTGCATCCGATTCACGGCTGAAATCGCCGGTACGTACGAGCTTGGCGGCATGCTGCGCGGCGAGAACCTGCAGATCGGCACCTACGACGGCAAGCCGCTGTCGACCGAGCTGTCCGGCAATGTGATCGACGTCTGCCCGGTCGGCGCATTGACCAACAAGGTGTTCCGCTTCCGCGCGCGGCCATGGGAGCTCGTTGCCCGCAAGTCGCTCGGCTACCACGATGCGATGGGCAGCAACCTGTTTCTGCACGTGCGTCGCGGCGACGTGCTGCGTGTCGTGCCGCGCGACAACGAAGCGGTCAACGAATGCTGGTTGTCCGACCGCGACCGGTACTCGCACCAGGGCCTCTACGCCGACGACCGCGCGACACAGCCGATGGTCAAGGTCGCAGGCGAATGGCGAGATGCCACTTGGGACGAGGCGTTGGCGCGCGCCGCGACGATCCTCCGCGACAACGGCGCCGACCAGTTGGGCGTGCTGGTGCATCCATCGACCTCCAATGAAGAAGGTGCCTTGCTGGCCCGCCTGGCGGACGCGTTGGGAACAGGCAACCTGGATCACCGCATCGCGCAGCACGACCTCTCTGGTGGCGCAGTCGCGCACGCATTCGGGATGTCGGTCGCGGAGATCGAGCACGCCGACGCGATCGTCCTGCTGGGCTGCAACCTGCGCCATGAACTGCCGCTGTTGCATGCGCGCGTCCGCAAGGCCGTGCAGGCTGGTGCCCGCGTGCATGTGGTGAACCCGGTCGACTTCGATTTCACTTTCGAAGTCTCGGGCAGGCATATCGTGCCGCCGTCGCAGATGGCCGATGCAGTCGGACGCGTCGTACTTGGTGAAGCGCGGCGTGCCGTATTGATCGTCGGTGCGATCGCGGAATGCGGCCCGCACGCAGGTGCGATCCGGGCGGCGGCGCAGGCGTTCGCGGCAGCCAATGGCGCAGCCGT
>JBBSUF010000139.1:0-4233 GCA_038235185.1 Lysobacterales bacterium | reverse complement strand
GTGAGGGGGATCACGCGATTCGTCTGCAAGCGTCCGGGCAGGATGTTGAGCATCGTGTTCGGCCACAGCCAGTAGTACAGCGCATCGCCGTTGCCGTAGAGGTTATCGCTACTCTCCAGTGGACTGAATTGCAACGAATGCCATTGCGACAGTTCGATGACGTAGCTGCGGTAATCGAGCATGCGATTGAGCGCAGGGTGGACATGCGGAAGATGATACCCCTCCAGGTAGTTGTCGATGTAGACCTTCCAGTTGCAGGCAATGTCGTAACCGACGCGCTGATGGTGGTTGTAGTGCTCAAGTCCGCGCGTGTTGCCAATGCGCGCATCGATGCCGGCGACCAACGAATCAAAATCCATTGGGTTTTCGGCCACCGCCGCGAAGACGAGGCCCTGCCAGATGCGCACCTGCAACTGCGGCAGGCGGATGTCGGTGGCATCGAAGCCAGCGGCCGTCCCCATTTCCGGCGCGGACTTCAACTGTCCGTCGAGCGCGTACGTCCAGCCGTGGTAGCGACACCTCAGTGACTTTGCGGCCAAGCCATCGCACTGCGCGATAGGGCCGGCACGGTGGCGGCAGACGTTGTGGAGCACGCGGACCTCGCCATCCGCCCCGCGCATGGCCAGCACCGGAAGGCCAGCGAGATCAGCGATGACGTGATCGCCGGCATCACGCAACTGGCAGACATGCGCGATGAGTTGCCAGCTGGGGTCGAAGATGTCGCGTCGTTCGATCGCGTGCAACGATGGGTCGACGTAGTAACACGCGGGCAATGCGGTCGCAGTGCCAAGAGACTGGGGCGTGAGATCTCCGGCGGTCGTGTGCATGGCGGTGTCTAACCGTGTGTCGTCGCAGCCGGCGTCATGGCGGCGGGTACAGGCAGTACGGGTTGCGCCTGCCAGCCGCAGGTCTCTCCTTCGTTCTGCTGCGCCAGCCATTGCTGCAGCGGTGCGAAGTATTCCAGCAAAGCCGACGCATCCATCCTGTCGCTGCCCGTCAGCGTCTTGAGCGTGCCCTGCCACGGCTGGCTCGCGCCGGTGCGCAGCATCGCCAGGTATTTTTCACCAGCGGCTTTGTTGCCGTAAAAGCTGCAGTCGTACAGCGGCCCCTTGTAGCCAGACGCATCGCACAATGCCTTGTAGAACTGGAACTGCAGGATGTTTGCGAGGAAATATCGCGTATATGGCGTATTTCCCGCGACGTGGTATTTGGCACCGGGATCGAAGGATTCCTCACCCCGCGTGGCGATGGGTGCCACGCCCTGGTACTTCGCCTTCAGGCCCCACCACGCCTTGTTGTAGTCGCCAGGCTTGATCGAGCCGTCGAAGACGCCCCACCGCCAACGATCGATCATCAGCCCGAATGGCAGGAAGGCCACTTTCGTCAGCGCCATGCGCATCTGCGCATTGATCAGCGCGTCATGCGATGCCTGCTGCGGCCCGACGAGACCCACGGATTGCAGGTAACCGGGTGTCATCGACAGCACGATCGTGTCGCCGATGGCTTCGTGGAAGCCGTCGTGTGCGCCCTGCTGGAAGATCGGAGTCAACTTGTTGTAGGCCAAGTCGTAATAGACGTGGCCCAGTTCGTGATAGATCGTCGTGAAACTTTCCTCATCGGGCTTCATGCACATCTTGGTGCGCACGTCGCCAGCCATGTTCATGTCCCATGCGCTCGCATGGCAGATGACGTTGCGATCACGCGGTTTGATGAACTGCGATTTGTCCCAATAGCCCGCCGGAAGTTTCTGCATGCCGAGCGAGACGTAGAAATCTTCGGCGCGATGCGCCATCTCCTTGGCGATATCCAGTTGAGCGGTGCGTTCGATTTCGACCTGTTGGGCCGGCGTGGGTGGGCTGGTCTGCTGGGCGATCTCGGTGTTGTAGTCGAGCTGGTATTGCTGTTGCAGTGCACTGGTGATGTCGAGGGTTCCAGCATTGTGATACGGCTGCAGGATGTCCCAGAGATTGCTCCAGTCCTGTTGCCACATGTTGCCCATCAGGTGTGCGGGCAACATGCGGCCGGCGACTTCGCCCTTGTCCTTGCCGTATTTCGCATCGAGCTTGGTGCGCGCATAGCAATGCAACTGTGAATACAGCGGTTTGACCTGGCTCCACAGGCGGTCGGTTTCAGCGGCAAGTACCGCCGGCGGCATGTCGTAACCCGACCGCCAGACTTCACCGGCATCGGCAAAACCCATGTCCCGGGCACCTTCGTTGACAAGATTGACGAAGCGGACGTAATCCTTGCGCATCGGCTTGGCGATGGTGTGCCACCCATTCCATGCATCGAGTTGGGTGTCGTAGTCGCGGCTGCTGCGAAGTATGTCTTCAAGATCGCCCAGCTGCTTGCAGCTGGCCTTGTCGCCGGGGGTCTTGCAGTATTCGCCGGCGCCGTACATGCCTTCCATCCTGCTGGCGATACGGGTGAGTTCCGCCAGGTGCTGCGGATCGCGCGGGGCCGGCATCGACGACATCAATTTCAGCAGCATGATCGAACGTGCGGTGGACGGTGACATCGGACGGCCTTCGAACCTTCGCTCCTGCTGGATCCAGCCATTGAGTTGCGTCAACCAGCGCTCGTTGGCCTTGGCGGCGAGCATCTCGCTGTCGTCGGTGATGTAGGTCGAGGAGATCCATTGCGCGGCGCTGAGTTCGGCGTAGCTGTCGCGGAACTCGTTGTTGATGCGTGCGACGAACTGATCGGCGGTTTCGTTGGCCGGTGCAGCCTTGGGAGTGGAAGTCGGTTGTGGTGTCGGTGTACGTTTGCAGCCGCTGAATACCATCGTGCCGATCATCATCACGATCACGGTGGCGTGCACGAGCAGGGCAGGGCGATGCTTCACGGCTGGATCCGAAGGGGCTTTTGGAATCCGCAGGCTAGTGTGGTGAGCTTGGTGGTGCAAGCGCGCGGCCGGACATCGCGCCGAACATGGGCCCATGTCGCTCAGCACTGGCCATCTCGCGTGGGTAGACGCAGTTGCCTTGCGGGTGAAACCAGTCCGCGATCGAACAGCCATCGCCATGCCGACTCGGCATCATGCTGCACGTATGCGCCTGCAGAGCCCAGCCTGAAGGTATAACCCCAAGCATCCATGTCAGCGAGAATACGGTCAGCGCCTACGCCATCCAGTGCATCTCCTAGCAGCGATTGCAGGACGCAGACGGCGTCTTCCTCTTCGATCGAATCGGTGGCGTCGGTATGCACGGATGCACGGGGCGTCGGATCAAGCACGATGAGATGCGCGGCTTCATGCAACAGGGAGTGCACGGGTGTATCCATGCGTGCATAGATCACGCTGCCGATCATGCCGGCTTCAGGCTCGCCCCAATAACTGCCGGGGATGGGTGCATTGTCGTCGACGATCCTGAGTTGCAGGTCGTAGCTGGCAAGCAGTGATGCGACATCCGCGGAGGCGATGTCGGCAAGCGTGAGAACAGGTCTCACCGCGTCGATGTCCGATGGCAGGTTTCAACCCGGCATCGCAGCCAACGACAGAGGAGGCGGGTGGAATCCCGCCTTGCGAGGGTCATGCCGCCGAGGCGCGATCCGGCAGCGACACCGAGATATCCAGCATGTCGTGCTCGCCTTCCTTGACCAGGTCGACCTTGACCGCGTCGACATCCACATTGACGTACTTGCGGATCACCTCGAGCAGTTCGCGCCGTAGCAGCGGCAGGTAGTCAGGCCCGCCGAGCGTGCTGCGCTCCTGCGCGATGATGATGCGCAGGCGGTCTTTCGCGATCGAAGCGGTGTTCTTCTTGACCTTGAGGAAATCAAACAGGCCCATGCTCAACCTCCGAAGAGCTTGCTGAAGAAGCCCTTCTTCTCGACCTGGGTGAAGCGCATCGGGCGGCTCTCGCCCAGCAATCGCGCGACTGCGTCGTCATAGGCGAGACCCGCTGGCGACTCCATGTCCAGGATCACGGGTTCCCCTTTGTTGGAGGCGTTGAGCACGTCGCCGGATTCGGGGATGACGCCAATGGTTTTCAGTCCGAGGACTTCTTCGACATCGGTGATCGACAGCATTTCACCGGACTCGACCCGGACGGGGCTGTAGCGGGTGAGCAGCAGGTGCTCCTTGACGCGTTCACCATTTTCGGCGCGACGGGTCTTGGAGGCGAGCAGGCCAAGGATGCGATCAGAATCGCGGACGGAGGACACTTCCGGGTTAACGACCACGACCGCCTGGTCGGCGAAATACATCGCGAGAAACGCACCTTTCTCGATACC
>JBBSUF010000138.1:0-4295 GCA_038235185.1 Lysobacterales bacterium | reverse complement strand
GCGTGGTACCAGTCGATGGCGGCCTTGGCGCCCGCCAGGTCCTTGATCACGAATCCATTGCGCGCGGACATCGGGCTCTCGCCCTCGATGAACCCGGCCGGCACGATATGCGGGGCGAGCAGTCGTCCGGCCTTGCCGTCGGCGATCAGCTGCTGCAGCGTCGCGTTGTCGTTGCCCATGTCGCGGATCGTGGTGACGCCCGCTGCCATGTGCAGCCCGCCATCCCAGGCGCTGAAATGCGCGTGCATGTCGAACAAGCCCGGCAGCAACACGCGACCGGCCCCGTCGATGGTCTGGTCGGCCTTGTCGCGCACGGTTCCGGCAGGTGCGATCGCCGCAATGCGGCCACCGCGCAACAGCAGGTCGCTCGGCGCGCCCAGGGTGGCATGCTCGCTGTCGAACACGCGGACGTTGCGCACGAGCGTGGTGCCGGGCAATCGATGCAGCAATTTTTCCTGAAGGTCGACCAGTGCCTTGCCTTCGGCCGATTTCTGCATGGCCTCCAAGGCATTGCCATTGGCTTCCCAGCCGTCCTGGATCAGTTGCAGGAAACCCGGGGCGATGAACGCAAACAAGCGTGGCGTCGCGTCCTCCGTGGCCCAGACGAACGTCGGCGTGAAGCCAATCCCGGTCAGCGCCAGCAGTTGCACCTTGCGGGTGTCACGGCCGTTGCCGACAACCTGCGCCTCGGACACCTTGCGCATGGTCAGCGTACCGCTTGGAATGAGCGGGAGCTTTCCATCCGCCCGTTTCGACAATGCGGCGATCGCAACCGACATCGCTTCGGGCGAACCACCCAGCGGGGTATACAGACCGGCGCCATCGATGTCCTGCTGGCCGTGGTCTGAGGTGGTGCGCCACTGGACCGCGTTCCCTGTCCTGCTGAATGTCTCGTCGACCGGCGCGCCAAAGGTCGACGTCCCCTTCGCCGAGTACCGTTGGAAGGTGCCATCTGCGGCCAGCGAAAAGTGTTCGGTGAGTTCCGGACCGCGTCCGTTGTCCTTGAACACGAACTCGACCGTGGTGCTGCCATCGGCCGCCGTCGTCACGATCTGGTGCCCGGCATTCTTCCCGCCGTCGACCAGTGCCGCGTACCGGACCACGTCGGCCGCCGCGGCATGCGGCGCGATGACCGCTCCTGCGATCGCCATTCCAAGGACACTGACGAACAGATGGCGCATGTGCGTTCCCCGAACGACGGAACCCGAGTCTAAACCCGATCCGGGTGCCGTTGTCCGCATGCCTGGGTCGCGGCTGCCGCGCCGTGCAGCCGAGCCAGTCCGGGACGGAAATCTCGTTATTGCGCCGAGGGTTGCGACACTTGCTTGACAACCTGGGCGATGCAGCGCTCGCCGCCCGCCAATGCGATGTCGGCCTGCGCGACGATGCCGGCAATGGTGCCCCGGCCATCGACCACGATCACGCGGCGGATCTGCTGCTGTTCCATGAGGTCCGCGAGTTCTTCCAGGCTGTTGTCCGCGGTGACGGTAGTCGCCGGCGAGCTCATGTAATCGCTTGCTTGCGCCGTGGATGTATCCACGCCCTGCGCCACCGCACGGATGGCGATGTCCCGATCGGTGATCACGCCCAGCGGCCGGCGCTGCGCGTCGACGATCGGGATCTGTCCGCAATCCGTGTCGGCCATCAACCGGGCAACGTCGCGCAGGGTGGCTTCGGGCGGGCAGCAGGCAGGGTTGTCGGTCATGACGGATTTGATGTCCATGGTGCCTCGCGTTGGTGGAAAACCCCACTCTCGGTCCATGACGGTGTGCGAAACGTGAGCGGCCGTGCATGCCTTTCGCCATAGGCCGGGGGTAGGTGCATGCGCTAGGCTGGGAATTCACCTGACGAAGGATCGAACCGATGAAGCATCCGCTCGCCCTGGCCCTGGCCATCGCGTTGACCGCCGCTGCCCCCGCCTACGCCAAGTCCCACCCGGATAAAGCCAACGTGCCCGCCAACGCCAATCCATTTTCGGTCGCCAGTGACCTGCCGTTCCACGCGCCGCGCTTCGACCGGATCAAGGAAACGGATTACCAGCCGGCCATCGAGGACGGGATGCGCCAGCACCTGGTGGAAATCAACAGGATCGCGAACAACCCCGCGACCCCGACCTTCGACAACACCTTCGTGGCGATGGAGAAATCCGGCGCGATGCTCACGCGCGTGCTCAATACGTTCTTCGGCGTGACCGGCGCCAACACCAGCGACCTGCTGCAGAAGGTGCAGGAAACCGAGGCCCCGAAGCTCGCCGAGCACTCCGATGCGATCACGCTCAACGGCAAGCTCTTCAAGCGCGTCGAGATTCTTTACAACCAGCGCGCGTCGCTGGGGCTGGATCCCGAATCGATGCGGCTGGTGGAAGTCACCTACAAGAACTTCGTCCGCGGCGGCGCCAAGCTGTCGGAAGCCGACAAGACCAAGCTCAAGGCGCTGAACAAGGAGGAATCCACGCTCAGCACCCAGTTCACCAACAAGCTTCTCGCTGCCACCAAGGATGGCGCACTGGTGGTCGACGACAAGGCCAAGCTGGCGGGATTGCCCGATGCCGATGTCGAAGCCGCGCTGCAGGCGGGAAAGGATCGCAAGCTCGACGGCAAATACGTCATCACGTTGCAGAACACGACCCAGCAGCCAGACCTGCAGGGCCTGGATGACCGCGCCACCCGCGAAGCGTTGTTCAAGCACTCGTGGGACCGTGCCGAAAAAGGCGGCGCCAACGACACCCGCGCGACCATCGAGCGCCTGGCGCAGATTCGCGCCGAGCAGGCGAAACTGCTTGGATTCTCCAGCTATGCCGCGTGGAAACTCGAAGACCAGATGGCGAAGAAGCCGGAAACGGCGATCAAGTTCATGCAGGACCTCGTGCCCGCCGCTACCGCTCGCGCACGCAGCGAAGCGGCCGACATCCAGGCCGTGATCGACCAGCAGAAAGGCGGATTCAAGGTCCAGGCGTGGGACTGGAACCACTACGCGGAACAGGTGCGCAAGGCGCGTTATGACCTGGACGAGGCGCAGATCAAGCCGTATTTCGAGCTCGACAACGTGCTGCAGAATGGCGTCTTCTACGCGGCCAACCAGCTCTATGGCCTGACGTTCAAGGAGCGCAAGGACATCCCTGTGTACCAGCCCGATGTTCGCGTGTTCGAGGTATTCGACAAGGATGGCAGCTCGCTGGCGCTGTTCTATTCCGATTACTTCAAGCGGGACAACAAGAACGGCGGCGCGTGGATGAGCAACTTCGTCGACCAGTCCACGCTGCTGGGGATGAAGCCGGTGATCTACAACGTCGCCAACTTCAGCAAGCCCGCAGCGGGACAGCCGGCGCTGCTGTCGTTTGACGACGTGACCACCATGTTCCATGAGTTCGGCCATGCCCTGCACGGCATGTTTGCCGACCAGCAGTACCCGAGCCTGTCGGGCACCGCCACCGCACGCGACTTCGTCGAATTCCCCTCGCAGTTCAACGAGCACTGGGCGACGGATCCCAAGATCTTTGCCAACTACGCCAAGCACTACAAGACCGGCGCGTTGATGCCGCAGGCGCTCGTGGACAAGATCAAGAAGGCCGGTACCTTCAACAAGGGTTACGACATGACCGAGCTGGTCGCTGCCGCCCTGCTCGACATGCATTGGCACAGCCTGCCAGCCGATGCACCCAAGCAGGATGCCGACAAGTTCGAAACCGCCGCGCTGCTTGCGGACAAGGTTGACCTGTCGTACGTGCCGCCACGTTATCGCTCCAGTTATTTCCAGCACATCTGGGGCAATGGTTATGCCGCGGGTTACTACGCTTACCTGTGGACGCAAATGCTTTCCGACGACGGGTTCTCGTGGTTCACCGAACACGGCGGGCTGACCCGCGCCAACGGCGACCGGTTCCGCGACATGGTGCTATCGCGCGGCAACACGGTTGAACTCGACAAGCTGTATCGCGACTGGCGCGGCCGTGATCCGGTCGTGCAGCCGATGCTGATCAACCGTGGCCTCGCGCCGACCAGCGACGGCACGCAGGTACCACCGCCCGCGAAGCCCTGATCGCTCCTCCAACATGGAAGCAGAAACCGCCGGGATTTCCCGGCGGTTTTTTCATGGATCGGCGTGGTGCTTCTGGAAAAAAAATTGGGCAACGGAGCCATCGGGTCAGCGCCGCAACGAGAGCGGCCGGTTTGCCAGCTCCGGCAACAGGCGGGGAGCCACCGTCTCATGGTAATCCGCGACGTCACGCCTGGTGAGACCGGAACCGGCGTAAACCACACGATCGGGGCTGGTCAGCATGGGTTCATGCGGATCCT
>JBBSUF010000137.1:0-4298 GCA_038235185.1 Lysobacterales bacterium | reverse complement strand
GTCCATTGATCTGCATCGAATCGCGGGAAAAATGCATCGGCATCCCGCACCCGTGCATCGACCCAGGTCAGGTGCATTCGCGTCGCCCGTGGCAGCGTGAGGTTAAAGATTTCGCCTCCGCCGATCACGCAGAGTTCGCCAGCGCCGTCGACAGCGTTACGCGCTTGTTCCAAGCTGGTGACGATTTCCATTCCCGCGAACGGCACAGTCCCTTGACGGGTCAGCACCAGATTCCGGCGACCCGGTAATGGGCGACCAAGTGACTCGGCCGTTTTGCGTCCCATCAGCACCGGCTTGTCCATCGTCAGCGACTTGAACCGCTTGAGATCCGCCGGCAGATGCCACGGCAATGCATTGCCCTTCCCGATGGCGAAGTTTCGATCCAGGGCGGCGATGAGAGTGAGGTGCACGGCGACTCCTAAACCGCCACTGGCGCCTTGATCGCAGGCCATGGTTCATAGCCCTCGATGGCGATGTCCTCGAAAGTGAAGTCGAACAGGTCATCGATTGCTGGATTGAGTTTCAATGTCGGCAGCGGCCTTGGCGTGCGAGAAAGTTGTTCGCGCGCCTGTTCGACATGATTCGCGTACAAGTGTGCGTCGCCCAGCGTGTGCACGAAATCACCGACATCCAATCCGCACACCTGCGCCACCATGTGCGTCAGCAGCGCGTAGCTGGCGATGTTGAACGGCACGCCCAGGAAGATATCGCCGCTGCGCTGGTACAGCTGGCAGCTGAGTTTTCCGTTGGCGACATAAAACTGGAACAGCGTGTGGCATGGCATCAAGGCCATGTGCGGCAGGTCGGCGACGTTCCACGCACTGACGATCAACCGGCGCGAATCGGGATGGCGTTTGATCTCGTCAACCACCCATTGGATCTGGTCGATCTCATCACCGTTGCCAGCACTCCATCGTCGCCATTGCTTGCCGTAGACCGGGCCAAGCTCGCCATCCGCATCGGCCCACTCGTCCCAGATCGAGACCTTGTTGTCGCGCAGACGGGCGATGTTGGTCTCGCCTTTGAGTATCCATAGCAGCTCGTGCACGATCGAGCGCAGGTGCAGTTTTTTTGTGGTGAGCAGCGGAAACCCTGTGCTGAGGTCGAAACGCATCTGCCAGCCGAACACGCTGCGCGTACCCGTCCCAGTGCGATCGGATTTTTCCGCGCCCTGGTCCAGCACATGCCTCAGCAGCTCGAGATATTGTTTCATGCTGTCCTGGCTTCAACGACCGCAGGTTGCGGCAGCAAGATCGGCCCCTGTCGTGATTTCCAAAGCCAGAACAGGCCCACCAGGATCACCGGGATTTCAAGCAGCTGTCCCATCGTCAACCAACCGAAAGCCAGGTAACCGAGTTGCTCGTCGGGCACCCGCACGAATTCCACCGCGAAGCGGAATACGCCATACATCACCGCGAACAAACCGGAAATCCTGTATCTCGGACGCGGTTTGCGCGAGTACAGCCACAGTACGCAGAACATCACCACGCCTTCGAGCGCAGCTTCATACAGCTGCGAGGGATGACGCGCGAATTGATCCAGCAATCCTGCGGCGTATTGCGCCTGCAACTGCGACGCCGATAGCGCGGACAGTTCCGGGGCATGCGGAAACAACACGCCCCAGCCTGCGTGCGTGAACTTGCCCCACAATTCGCCATTGATGTAATTGCCCAAGCGCCCGAATCCCAGGCCCGGTGGCACCAGCGGCGCGATGAAATCGGCCACGTCGAAGAATTGCATTCCGTGCCGGCGCGACCACAAGAAGGTGGCGAACAGGACCCCGACCAAGCCGCCATGGAAGCTCATGCCGCCTTCCCAGACCTTGAAGATCTGCAACGGATGGTGGATGTATGTCGGCAGGTCGTAGAACAGGATGTAGCCCAGGCGACCGCCGAGCACGGTGCCGAGCATGCCGTAGAACAGCAGGTCCCCGTAGCCGGTTTCATCCACGCCAGGCAGGCGTCCGGCACGGATACGGATGCGCCCGAGGAACCAGCTCGCCGCAAACGCCAGCAGGTACATCACGCCATACCAGTGGATCTGCAACGGGCCGAGATGGACAGCGATCGGGTCGACCTGGTGCAGGATGATCATGCGGATGGTGTGCTCGTCGTGGATCGGAAATGCGTTTGCGCGTCGGAAACATGTGTCGCGTGGGTGTCGCTAGTTTGCCCGAGGGTGGGTAGACGCGCTTGAGGCCGCCGCGGGCCCGGGCCCGCCCTACAGGATTTGCGGCAGATCGGGGAGATCATTGGTGAGGTCGTCATCACCGCTGCGCGGGAAATGTTCGGCCAGCAATGCCGAAACTGCGGCGACGCCTTGCAACGCCGCCGCTTCGGGCTCACCGGCTTGCAGGCGTTCCTCCATCAACTGGCATACGCCACGCCACTGTTCGGCACTGACATGCGCGGCCAGGCCGCGATCGGCGACGATTTCGATGCGGCGATCAGCCAGCAGCAGGTAAATCAGCACGCCATTGTTGACGGCCGTGTCCCAGACCCGCAGGCGTGTGAAAGCATGACGTGCGCTGCCGTGTGCATGGTGACCGCTCCACACTGCGCCGATTGGCAGGGCGGACTCCACGGCAAAACACACTTGTCCGCGATGACTCGCTTCACCTGCGGCGATTCCGTCGGCAATGCGCTGCAGGCTCGCCGGCGGATACAACGCCCGCGCCGAACGCGCGAACAGATGCCGCCAGAGCCGCTTCAACAGATGTCGGGAAGGTGCTGTCGCCATCACCAGCTCCCGGAGGCGCCGCCGCCTCCGCTCATGCCGCCTCCGCCCGACCACCCCCCTCCGCCACTGCCACCAAAACCGCCGCCGCCCCAACCGCCACCGCCAAAGCCACCGAAGCCGCCGCCCCGGGCGAATCCGCCGGCAGAGGGGCGTATCAATCCGAGAAAAAATCCAATCACTGCCCCCAAGCCACCGATCAGCAGCACGGAGGAAATCAACCAGGCCGCGCCTCCGGCCACGCCTGCGCCGATGATGCCGCGAAGCACGGAAGGCGCACGTCCCAAGATCCCACGCGCGACCTGGGCGACGAAAAACGCGGCGAACAAGGCGAACATCCAGTCGCCACCGCCCTTGTTGCCCGATGCATTACTGGCGATCGGTGCGGGCAAGGCCTCGCCGTCGATCAGTTTTGTCAGCGCCGTGTCGGCGTCGGCCAGTCCACCAGCGTAATCATTGGCACGGAATTTCGGGGCCATGTATTCCTGGATAATGCGATTGGCGATGGCGTCCGGGATGGCCCCCTCCAGCCCGTACCCCGGCTCGATGCGAACGCGGTGGTCGTCCTTGGCGACCACCACAAGCACGCCATCATCGACACCCTTGCGGCCCAGCTTGAACTGATCGAACACGCGCGTCGCGTATTGCTCGATGGTCTCGGGCTGCGTGCTGGGAACCATCAACACCTGCAACTGGCTTCCCTTGCGCTGCTGCAATGCCAGCGCCTGCTGGACGAGTGCCTGCTGCTGCGGCGGCGTCAGCGTGCCGGTGGTATCGATCACCGGCGTATCCAGCGGCGGGATCGCCGCGAGTTGCTGCGCCCACGCATTTGCGCCGACACACAGCAAGCCGACCAGCAACAGCGGGCGAACCCAACACCGCATCAACAGCGACTCATCGACATTCCCGCATCAACCATCGCCGGCTCAGCCGTTCGCTGCGGCAGGCGAAGGTGCCGCGGGGGGAGCGGGCACCGGCGCAGGGCTGAGTTCCGGCTTCGACATGGGTGCTTGTGGGACAGGCGCCGCGCCCGGAGGCGTGGGGTTTGCACCGGTTGCAGGAGCAGGAGCGGGCGCTGGTGCAATTGGCGCTGGCGCACCGAATTCCACGGCGGGCGGCTGCTGGATCTGCTGCTCGTTCTCGACCGTGAAATTGGGTTTGACTTGATAGCCGAACATCTTCGCGGTCAGGTTCTGCGGGAATGAGCGCAGGTAGGTGTTGTAGTCCTGCACCAGCTGGATGTAGCGGCCGCGGGCGACAGTGATGCGGTTCTCTGTACCTTCCAGCTGCGCCTGCAGGTCGCGGAAGGACTGGTCGGATTTCAGGTTGGGATAGTTCTCCGTCACCACCAACAATCGCGACAGGGCGCTGGACAACTGCCCCTGCGCCTGCTGGAACTGCGCCAGCGATGCTGCGTCGTTCGCATTGACGTTGATCTGGCTGACCTTCGCGCGCGCTTCGGTGACGCCAATCAGGACCTGCTGTTCCTGCGCCGCATAGCCTTTGACCGTATTGACCAGGTTGGGGATGAGGTCGGCGCGGCGCTTGTACTGGTTGATGAC
>JBBSUF010000136.1:0-4300 GCA_038235185.1 Lysobacterales bacterium | reverse complement strand
TGCCGTCATGCTGATCTCCCGGTCGTTGCCCACGTTGGCCACGAGTGTGTCGCGGCCGGCATGGTTGGCCAGCGCATCCAGCGCCACCACCGTATCGCGCACGTCGCAGAACGAGCGCGTCTGCGTGCCGTCGCCAAAGACCGTGATCGGCTCGTTGGCCACCGCCTGGGCGACGAAACGCGGCACCACCATGCCGTACCGACCGATCTGGCGCGGGCCGATCGTGTTGAAGAAGCGCGCGATCACCGCCGGAATGCCGAAGCGTTGTGCGTACGACAGCCCCAACGCCTCATCGGCGATCTTGCTCACCGAATAACCCCAACGCGTGCCGGCGCGGCTGCTGACGACCAGGTCCTGGTCTTCGTGCAGCACCTGCTCGTCGTTGTGGCCATAGACCTCGGAGCTGGACGCCAGCACCACCTGCGGCTTCCAGCCACCGTCGCGAGCGGCGCGCAACATGCGCTCGCAGCCGGCGATGTTGGTCGCCAGCACCTTGGTCGGTTCGGCGATCACCCGGTACACCCCGACCACCGCGGCCAGGTGGTAGATGCGGTCCGCCCAGCCGACGACGCGATCCAGCCGGTCCCAGGTCAGGATGTCGGCCACGTCGAAGCGGAAATTGGGATTCTCTTCATGGGCGAACAGGTTCGCGCGCACGCCCGTGGACAGGTCGTCGACGACGTGGACCTGGTCGCCACACGCCAGGTGAAGGTCCACCAGATGCGAGCCGATGAAGCCCGCACCGCCAGTAATCAGGACATGCATGACGTTCCCCTTGAAGGAAGACTGGCCGGACTCCGCACAGCAAGCGCGACCGTGTAACCAGTGGAGCATGCAAAAAACGTGCCATTTTCTGGGAAATACCGTGGCGTGCAGGAAAAATCTTAGCGCCGCACCCGCCGCAAGGGGTGTCAGGCACTGATATAGGCACTCTCGGCAGCCATGTCGACGGTCGGGATCCTCGGGCCGATCCTCCCGGCGCCCTGGCTGATTGAGGGCTATTCGGCCTGATCAAGCCCGAAATGGGCGGTATTTGACTGGCCACAACAGATGGCATCGATGCAGGAATCGCCGAAATGGCGATTCCTGCGAGGATGGTTCAGGGTGTCCGTGGGCAGCGTGCGGGGCTGAATTCGCAAAACCGGTAGCGCAGCTGCAATCCGACATTCGTGCCTTCATAGCGCCCGAGTTGGTTGAGCTGCTGGCTGTAAGCAGCACGTGCAACCAGCTGCCAATGGGTGAAGATGCCCCACGTGAATTCGGCATTGAGATCGGCGGCACGTTTCCAGCTCTTGAAGGTCTCGTCGCGCTGAGCGCCTAGCGACGCCGACAGGTAGAGCCCCGCTTCCTCGTTGAAGGTGACGTAGGCCGATGCCTGCGGCGCGACCCGGACATAGCGGTCCGGGCTGTAATACCCGTTGCCGGTATTGCGCGAGTTGTGCTGCCACTCGATCTGCGCACCCAGATCCACCAGGACGTTATCGCCGCGGTACGTGCCGTGGCGGTAATCGCCGAGGAATGCTTCCCGACGATTGTCGTCGTCGTAATTGCTGAATGCGAGCCGGGTGGATAACGTGTCTCGCAGGTTCGGCGTCCAGCGCACATCGGCCGCGACGCCATCGCGTAGTACCGCAAGCGCACGCGGGGACGCATCGGCGCGGTCGCGGTCAGCGGTGAGCACATAAGACACGTTGTCGTTGACGTGCTGGGCGAGCGACACATGGCCGATCGTGGCATCGCCGGTTGCAGGCGTGTGGTCATCAAGCGTGGAACGCCCGAGCCAGGCTTCAAGGGCGGTGTCGGGGGAGAATGCGAACCGGATCCCGCCGCCGATGCGCGTTTCATCGACTGAATCACCACCGCCCAGCGGCGTAAATGGGCCACCTGCGCGTGCGGAATAGACGCGCCGTGTCCCGCCTGCGAGCAGGCGCCAGCGATCACCGAGCCGAAAGTTGGCCTCCACTCCCGTGCTTCGGATCTGGATATGGTCCGAATCGCTGTAAAGCGACGTCGGCACGCTGATCGAAGAGAACAGGGGCAGGCGCACCGCGCGGGCCAGCGTGATGGTGTCGGGGGAATCGGGTTTCGCCGCTTGCACCGTGGCCAGAGCGGGGAGTGCCTGTTGTGGCCATTCGCCTTGTCGCAATGCGAGGGCTTGTGTCCAGGCGTGGTCGTAGTCGTCTGGCGCCGCGTTGTAGAGCGGCGTGTTCAGTGCCAGTGCGGTGTCGCGGCGATCGGCCCAGGCTGCGATGCGGGCGCGCAGCGCGATGGCTTCGACATCGTCGCTGGGGAATCGCGCCAGGGCGTCCATCGCAGCGGCGTAATCGCCACGCCACGCGTAGAAGCGGGCGCGATCCAGCTGTGCGACCCGATCGTCGGGGTGTGCGATGAGATAGAGATTGATCCCCTGCAGCGCCTCGCCGTAACGTCCCGCCCAACCTGCTTCCAATGCCTGCTGGTAGCCCACGGCATCCTGCCCGCGCGCCTTGGCGGCAGGAAACATGGAAGCCAGTGCACAGGCGATTGCCAGGCCCAATACCCGTGGAGAAGTCATTTGCGCCATTTGCGGTTCCCGGTGATCCAGAGGTCGGTGGCGAATCGCGCCATCGTCCAGGTGTCGGCAACCATCAACCCATAGCGCAACGGGGTGATTGCGATGCCCTTGAGCAGCGTGGCCAAGCGCGCGCCTCGGGAGACGACGACCAGCACCGTGAGCGACACCACCAATTCGGCCACCAGCGTCACTGCCAATGCCTCCCACATGCGCAGGATCAGCATGATGATGATCGCCGTCGGAAAGGAGACTTTTTCGAATGCCGACAGGAACATCGCCCAGCCAATCGGACGGCCGTATTCGACCGTGTACGCCTTGCCGAACGGTTGCCGATACTGCTCCTCGACCTTGCGCATGTCCTGGATGCGTTGCGCTTCACCACTGTTGATCTCCTGGCGATTCTTGCGCCAGCGTTTGAGGGTCTTGAACGGCGTGCGCAGCAACGCGTCGAAGTAGTAGCAGCTTTGCAGGAACGACGAGGACCACAGGTAGATCTGCCGTGGCAGCCGCTGGACTTCGGGTTCCTCGGAGCGAGCCAGTACGTCCTGCAGTTGGATGTTGCGGTACCCCTCATAGTTCAAGGCGAAGCCGATGAAGATGTCTTCGGAATTGGTGAGGTTGTCGCCGAACAGCGGTTCGTAGTGGTCAAACAGGTCCACCACGTACTCGCGCCGGTAGGCCACGGCGCAACCCACCGGGTTGGTGATGCTGCCGAAGAACACCATCTGGCCCTTGTAGACGAAACGCTGCAGGAACAGGTACAGGCATTCGCGGTAGATGTTGGTGACCCACCACCAGAGTGCATGCAGGGCGCCTCGCCGCGCGTGCGGGTCGTCGTAGGTGGCTGCGCCGTGCCAGCGCTTGAACTCCTCGGTCTGAGCCAGCGCGTGACGATCCTTCGGTCGCATCGGCAGGATGGTGCCGCAGGCGCTGGCGATGCCGATGCCCTGGTAGAGCTCCTGCACGCATCGCTCGATGTAGTTGGGCGATTCCAGGAAGGTGTCGCCATCAAGGATGAACTCGACGTCTGAATCGAATTCGCGCGCCTGCCGCTTGATCGTCGGCGTCTTGCCGATGGAACTGGCGCGTTCGATCACCGTCAGCTCCATCCCGATGGCAGCGGCGTATTCGCGCGCACGTGGCACCGTCTGGTCCTTCGCGCCATCCTCGACCAGGATCACGTGGCGCGGGCGCACGCTCTGCCGGGCCAGCGAGGCCAGGCAATGGATGATGTTGTCTTCTTCCTTGTACGCGGGGATGACCACGTCCACGACCGCCTTGCGCCAGTCCTCGGCGGGGGTCGGGATGGTCTTGTCTGGACCGCGCAGCAGTCCGATTGCGCTAAGCAGCGCGCTCGGACTGATGACAAACCAGGGTGCAGTGGCCATCTTTTTCCCCATGCAAGCGGTGGCGTTCGGCGACGATCAGGTCGTCGATCGTCTGTTCCAGTGTGTGTTGGTGTTCAAACCCGGTCATGGCGCGCAGCCGCTCAAGGCTTGGACGGCGACGGCGGATATCCTCGAAGTCTTCCCCATAGGCTTCGCGCAGCGGCACGATTCGGATGGTGGAACGACTGTTGGCACGCGCGATCACCAGTTCGGCCAGTGCCGTCATGCTGATCTCCCGGTCGTTGCCCACGTTGGCCACGAGTGTGTCGCGGCCGGCATGGTTGGCCAGCGCATCCAGCGCCACCACCGTATCGCGCACGTCGCAGAACGAGCGCGTCTGCGTGCCGTCGCCAAAGAC
>JBBSUF010000135.1:0-4342 GCA_038235185.1 Lysobacterales bacterium | reverse complement strand
GGCCGCTCCGACACGCGCGCGAACCTGCGCCGGCATTTCGAAGTCGACAGCTTCCACATCGCGCACGCGGCGGTCGCGGCATTGGCGGCGGACGGAAAGTTGAGTGGCAAGGATGTCGCGCGCGCGATCAAGCTTTACAAGATCGACAGCGGAAAGCCGAATCCGATCGGCGCGTAACATCGTCGGGCGCTACTGCGGATCCGGCGGCGGCATGTCGTACCGGACACGCATGAAGCGCGCGAAACGCGGCGTGCTTTTTCCGGTCACGCCGTTGTAGCGATAGGTGACATTGCTGCCGATCGGCGGCGGATGCACGCGCTGCGCATCAGTGAATCCACTGCCGATACGAAACTGCAATCCGTCGGGCCGCATCACGATCAACGCCCCCAGCTGTCCCGCGTACTTTCCCTTGCCTGCGGTATGCGCGACCACGCGCGCCTCGGCGTCGTCGTAGGGTTTGTACTTGAGCAGCATGTCACTGCGGCCAACGGTGTACATCGCATCACGCTGCTGCAACACCAGGCCCTCGCCACCCGCGGCCACCACGGCCTTCAGCCGCGCGTCGAGCTCGGCCCTGTTGCGCAGGCGAAACTGCGGAATCGCGCGCAACCACGGCACGCCCGCACTTCCGATCAGCGATCGCATGTGCAGGACACGTACTTCGAACCGGCCGGGATCTGTGGGAAGGTCAAACACCATGAAGTGCACCTGTCGCCAGCCGTCGCCACCGATTCCAGGCGCACGCACCAGCGTGCTGATCGCCTCGAAGCAGCCGCGACCAATCCAGATTTCGCCGTCCATGGACATCGTCGGCCAATGCGCGGTGAACCAGGCCGGCGCATCGATCCTCTGCCCGCTCCGTGCCCATAGGTGCTGGCCATCCCATCGACCGCGAACGCCATCGAGCTTTTCGCTGATCCAGTAGTCGCTGACGTCGATACCCGATCTGTAAACCATCGGCAGCATCACGCGTGGCGGCAGCGCAGCATTCGCAAGCAGGGGCGCAGACAGCAGGCAGCACCACAACAACAGGGATACAGCGCGCCGCGTCATGTTGTCGTCCTTAGGGTGGTGAGGTGGGGCATCCACGATCCTGCGTTCGCCATGCAACCGACATCAGCCGATGCGTCGATGCGCCGTCGGGGCAGGCAGCAACCGCGGGTAGGTGGATTGCATGACCCGGTCGTCGCGACGCCCTGAACACGCCGCCACCATCAGGATTGTGGTCATGCAGTCCAACCCCATATCACCTGGACTGCCCGACGCGCTCGCCCGATGCGCGCGCAATGAGCCCAAGGACGCCGTGATGAACCAATACGAGAAGCACCCTGATGCCATCGCCAAGCTGACGCCCGAACAGTACCGCATCACCCAGGAGTCGGGCACTGAAAGCCCTGGCACCGGCGAGCACCTGCACACCAAGGCGTCGGGCCTGTATGTCGACATCGTGTCCGGGGAGCCACTGTTCGCCTCATCGTCGAAGTTCGATTCCGGCTGCGGCTGGCCCAGCTTCAGCAAGGCGATCGACGCGGCGCACGTCAACGAACTGCGCGACACCGCGCACGGCATGATCCGCACCGAAGTGCGCTCGGTGCATGGCGACAGCCATCTCGGACATGTGTTCAACGACGGTCCGCGCGAGCAGGGCGGGCTGCGCTACTGCATCAACTCGGCGTCGCTGCGTTTCGTGCCGCGCGAGCAGATGCAGGCCGAAGGCTACGGCGACTATCTCGATCAAGTGGAGGACGTGCGATGAACGATCAACGTGCTACCGAGCGCGCGGTCTTCGCCGGTGGCTGCTTCTGGGGCGTGCAGGAGTTGTTGCGCCAGCGCGATGGCGTGATCGCCACGCGCGTGGGTTACAGCGGCGGCGACGTGCCCAACGCAACCTACCGCAACCACGGCACCCACGCCGAGGCGGTCGAGATCGAGTTTGCCCCGTCTCGCATCAGCTATCGCGAGCTGCTGGAATTCTTTTTCCAGATCCACGATCCGTCGACGCCGGACCGGCAAGGCAATGATCGCGGCGTCTCGTATCGCTCGGCGATTTACTACACCACCGCGGAGCAGCAACGCATCGCGCTGGACACCATCGCCGACGTTGACGCCTCCGGCCTATGGCCCGGCAAGGCCGTCACGCAGGTCGAGCCCGCGGGTGACTTCTGGCAAGCCGAACCCGAGCACCAGGATTACCTGCAGCGGTATCCAACTGGTTACAGCTGCCACTACGTGCGTCCCGACTGGAAGTTACCGCGCCGCGCTGCCTAGCCCTGCAGATGGGTTTTCTAGGATGCGACCGGCATCGCACAACCGACGGTCATGGGGTTCCACCGAGTATCGGACTGCAGCGAAACGACGGGTGCAAGCCTTGCTGTTTTTTTTAATTGCGAAAGGATCGCGCAGGACCTGGACCGTTCGCTGAGTTAGTTGCGCTCCCGACTCAGCAATGCGGTGCACTAATACGAGCCGCGCACGGTTCGTGCCTGATCCGTGAAAGGCCTGTTCACGGGATTCCAGCCGGCATGCGGTACAAAGCCAAGTTCCAATGATCATGGGTCAGAGGATAGTCGGCGTGATTTCGTGATGCAGTGCACACATGCTCTTGCCGGCTATATTTGCAGCGGGGACTGCATCATCATGCAGCGCGCTCATGCTGTTCCGGGTGAGCCCAACCCGTCGGGAGGGGACGGATGGAACGATTGCGCCAGGAAATTCGCGTCAGCGTCCGTGGGCTCGAGCAGGGCATGTTCGTCTGCCGACTTGACCGCCCCTGGCTGGAGTCTGCGTTTCCGCTGCAGGGTTTCCTGATCCGTTCCGACAAGGAACTGCGCACGCTGCAGAACATCTGCAGCCATGTGTATGTCGATATCGCCTCGGGTCGTTCGCCGCATCCACGCTTTGTCGAACTGGATGATTCGCGCCTGCTGCAGTCGGCGCGCGCGAAGGACGAGTTCGCCGAAATGCGCAAGACCAGCTGGTCAACCACCAGCGACCTCAAGGCCGAGTTGCCGCAGGCCGAGCAGGCGATGGACACGCTGCAGCGCGGCATCGAAGAAGTGCTGGATGACCTTAAGCAGGGGCGGGGACTGGACCTGAAAAAGCTGCACCGCGGCGTGGACGAGATGGTCGGCTCGATCACGCGCAACCCCACCGCCTTCAGCTGGCTGCGTGAAATCAAACGCAAGGACGCTTTCACCTATCACCACGCGCTGGCGTGTTCGGTATGGGCCGCCAGCTTCGGACGCCACCTGGGCCTTGATGTGGACGAGTTGCGCGAGCTTGCCCTGGGAGGATTGTTGTTCGACCTGGGCAAGGGATCGTTGTCGGCGCAGTTGCTGGCCAAGGACGAGAGCACGCTCGTAGGACATGAACTGGAAGAAATGCGCGGGCACGTCGCGCGCGGCGTGGCGATCCTGAAGGATGCACCGGGGATCACGCCGAACATCCTGGAGATGGTGGCCACCCACCATGAACGTCACGATGGCAGTGGCTACCCCGCCGCATTGATCGGCAGCGCGATTCCGATGGCCGGCCGCATCCTTGGGGTCGTGGATACCTACGACATGCTCACCAGCAGTCGAACGCAGGCCCGTGGTTTATCCCCGCACCAAGCCGTTGGCGAGCTGTACCTGACGCGTGGGACATTGTTCCAGGACGAGCTCATCGAGCAGTTCATCCAGACCTGTGGGATCTATCCGACCGGTTCGCTGGTGGAGCTGTCCAACGGACAGGTGGGCGTGGTCACCGCCGTGCACAGCCTCAAACGCCTGCGTCCCAACATCATGCTGCTGCTCGGCGAAGACAAGCTGCCGCTGCCGCAATTCGTGACGATCGACCTGGGCGATGTCCGCGACGACGACGATGGCCAGCCGCTCATCATCAAGGGCAGCCTGCCACCGGGCGCATTCGGGATCGACCTCACTGAGCTGTTCCTGGACTAGCCATGATCATCAGTGCAATCCAGGACGAACTGACTGGCCTGTCCAACCGTCGCAGCTTCCTGTCAACGCTGGGCCGGCAGATTACCCACGTCAACGACCGCCAGAACAACCTCGCGCTGCTCGTGCTGGACATCGATGGTTTCGCGCGCATCAATGGCGCACATGGATATGCGTTCGGCGACAAGTTACTGGAACACGTGGCGCGGCAATTGACGCTCGTCACCCGCAAGCAGGACCAGGCCGCGCGCATCGGCAGCGACCGCTTCGCCATGATCCTGCCGCGGATCATGAATGCCGGCCACGCCGAGCTCGCCGTGCAGAAGCTCTATCGCCTGTTCGACCTCCCGTTCCAATGCGATGACAAACGGATGCGCGTAAGCATCACCATCGGCATCGCGCTG
>JBBSUF010000134.1:0-4367 GCA_038235185.1 Lysobacterales bacterium | reverse complement strand
GGTTTAAACCCCGCCCTACGCGACAAAGGTGACCGAAGCCGCCTTATTGTTGCTTAGAGCAAATGTGCCACGCCGGCGCGCTCTTCTTCGAGCTCCGCCAGCGTCTTGTCCATGCGTTGACGGCTGAAGTCGTCGATCGCCAGGTTTTCGATGCGGGTGTATTCGCCATTGGCGGTGGTAACCGGCACGCCGTAGATGACACCTTCCGGAATCCCGTAGCTGCCATCGGACGGCACACCCATCGTCACCCACTTGCCATTACTCCCAAGCACCCAGTCGTGGATGTGGTCGATGGCGGCGTTGGCGGCCGATGCGGCGGAAGACAACCCGCGCGCCTCGATGATCGCCGCGCCACGCTTGCCGACGGTGGGGATGAAGCTGTTGGCATTCCAATCGGCGTCGTTGATCTTTTCCTGCAGCGACTTGCCATTGACGGTGGCGAAGCGGATGTCCGGATACATGGTCGGACTGTGATTGCCCCAGACCACCATCTTCTCGATGTCGCCGACGGCAACGCCGGCTTTGGTGGCGAGCTGGCTCAATGCGCGGTTATGGTCCAGGCGCAGCATGGCGGTGAAGTTCTGCGGCTTTAGGTCCGGCGCCGACTTCATCGCGATGTAGGCGTTGGTGTTGGCCGGGTTGCCCACGACCAGCACCTTGACGTCACGCGAGGCAACCTTGTTGAGCGCGGCGCCCTGGGCGGTGAATATCTTTGCGTTTTCGAGCAGCAGGTCCTTGCGCTCCATGCCCGGGCCACGCGGACGCGCGCCCACCAGCAGGGCGATGTCGGCATCCTTGAACGCGACCTCGGCATCATCGGTACCGACCATGCCGGCCAGCAGTGGAAACGCACAGTCGTCCAGTTCCATCATCACGCCCTTGAGCGCGGCCTGGGCCTTGTCCAATGGCAATTCAAGCATCTGCAGGATGACGGGCTGATCCTTGCCGAGCATCTCACCAGATGCGATGCGGAATAGCAGGGCGTAGCCGATCTGGCCGGCGGCGCCGGTGACGGCAACACGGATGGGTTGTTTCATGAAGAGGCCTCGAAATCGTAGGGTGGGCCCTGGCCCACCGCGCGGGGAATGGTGGGCCGGGGCCCACCCTACGGATCACTGCAGTTCGGAGAAAAACTCCTGGAATCGCTGCAGCCCTGGCGCCAGCTGCGGGGTCGGGCAGGTGTAACTGATGCGCAATGCGCTGGGCGCGCCGAATGCCGAGCCCGGCACGCAAGCAACGCCCTTGGCTTGGAGCAATGCATTGCAGAAGTCGACATCGTTGCCGATAACCGCGCCAGTCGGTGTGTGCGTCTTGCCGAAAGCGACGCTGATATCCGGAAACACGTAGAACGCGCCCTGCGGTTTGGGACACACCAGACCCGGGATGGCGTCCATCACCGCCATCACCTGGTCGCGCTTGCGCTGGAACTCGGCGCACTTCTCGGCGGTGATGTCCTGCGGGCCGGACAACGCCGCGACCGCGGCGGCGGTGACGACTTCGGGCAGGTTGGTAATGTGGTTGGAATTCATCGTCGTGACCGCTTGCGCGATCATTTCAGGGCCGGCCATGAAACCGACGCGCCAACCCGGCATGCCGTAAGTCTTGGACAGGGAATCGATGAAGATCACGCGATCACGCAACTCGGGCTGTGCTTGCACGAAGTTGTGGTAGCCGATGCCGTCGAACACCATGCGGTTGTAGATGTCGTCCGTGATGACCCATGTGTCCGGGTACTTCACCAGCACGTCGGCGAGCGCGCTGATCTCGGCCTTCGAATACACCATGCCGGTCGGGTTCGACGGGTTGTTGAACAGGAACACGCGCGGCTTTTTCATCAACGCCGCGTCGAGCTGCGCGGGCGTGAGTTTGTAGTCCTGTTCGGCCGGGCACGGCAGCAGGTCGATCTTCGCGTTGAGGATCTCGGCGATGTCGAGATAACTGGTCCAGTACGGTGCCGGGAACACGATCGTGTCGCCTTCGTCGAGCAACGCTTCGGCGAGGTTGTAGATCACATGCTTTGCGCCGACGCCAGTCGCGCAATTGGCGCGCGTGTATCCCGTCAGCCCGATCTGTTCGATGTGCTTGAGGAAGGCATCCAGCAGCATGTCACTGCCGCGATTGCTCCCGTACTGCCCGGAATCATGTGCCAATGCTTCGCGTGCGGCAGCGTAGACATGGTCGCCGGGAAGGAAATTGGGCACCCCGATCGAGAAGCTGATGATGTCGCGGCCTTCGGCCTTCAGGCGCTTGGCTTTTTCGGCGACCTGCATGATCGCGCTGGGCTTGGCGCGACCGATGCGGCTGGCAAGCTGGAGCATTGAGGATCCTCTACTGGAGCGTCTTGGAACGCGGCTGAAATGACGTCAATTCAGCTGTTGATTTTAGCATTTCGTGCATGCCGGCCGAGAGGCGTATCGATGAGTTCGTCATCCCGGCAAAAACCGGAATGACAAACGCAATCTTCATGCCGACAGGATGCGGTTCCAGTCGGCAACGCGATCGGCCTTTGCCGCCAGTACCGCGTCGGTGTCGCCTTCAAACGTCACCGACTTGATGGTGTCGCCTTGGGTCACCTGGTCAACCACATCCATGCCTTCGAGCACCTTGCCGAATACGGTGTGCTTGCGGTCCAGCCACGGGGTCGCGACGTGGGTGATGAAGAACTGGCTGCCATTGGTATTCGGGCCGGCATTGGCCATCGACAACACGCCGCGTTCATGGCTAACGCCGTTTGTGGTTTCGTCCTCGAACTTGTAGCCCGGGCCACCAGTGCCGGTGCCCTGCGGGCATCCACCCTGCACCATGAAATCGGGGATCACGCGGTGGAACTTCAGGCCGTCGTAAAACCCGCGCTTGGCCAGGTTGACGAAGTTGGCGACCGTCAGCGGGGCTTTCTCGGGGAGCAGTTCCACGCGGACAGGGCCGCGGCTGGTATCGAATGTGGCGAACAGGGCCATGGGGGAATCCAGTAGAGCGGCAGGCGCCGGGGTCCGCTATAATAACCGGCTTCCTCGCCAGCCTTCGCGCCGTCCCGGTGCGCTTTCCGCATGTCCGCATTCTCATCGATCGAACATCTCCGCAACATTGCCATCGTCGCGCACGTCGACCATGGCAAGACCACCCTCGTGGACTGCCTATTAAAGCAATCGGGCACCTTCAACGAACGGATGGTGACCACCGAACGGATGATGGACAGCAATGACCAGGAAAAGGAACGTGGCATCACGATCCTGTCCAAGAACACGGCCATCAACTGGCGCGGCAACCGCATCAACATCGTCGACACGCCCGGCCATGCCGACTTCGGCGGCGAAGTGGAGCGCGTGCTGTCGATGGTGGATTCGGTCCTGATCCTGGTCGACGCGATGGATGGCCCGATGCCGCAGACGCGCTTCGTGACGCAGAAGGCGTTCGCGATGGGCTTCAAGCCAATCGTCGTGGTCAACAAGATCGACCGCCCCGGCGCGCGCCCCGATTGGGTGATCGACCAGGTGTTCGACCTGTTCGACAAGCTTGGCGCCACCAACGAACAACTTGATTTCCCGATCGTCTACGCCTCGGCGCTCCACGGCTATGCCAGCCTGGACGACAGCGCCCGCGATGGCGACATGACCCCGCTGTACGAAGCGATCATGAAGCACGTGGCGCCGCCGACGGTGGATCCCGATGGCCCGTTCCAGATGCGCATTAGCCAGTTGGACTACAGCAACTTCGTCGGGCTGATTGGCGTCGGACGCATCCAGCGCGGCAAGGTCCGTACCAACATGCCGGTCAGCGTGGTCGACCGCGAAGGCAAGAAGCGCCAGGGCAAGGTGCTGCAGGTGCTGGGCTTCCTGGGGCTGGAGCGGGTGGAAGTCGAGGAAGCCGAGGCAGGCGACATCGTCGCGATCTCCGGCGTGCAGAACCTTTCGATCTCCGACACCATCTGCGCGCTGGATACTCCCGAAGCGCTGGAACCCTTGACGGTCGATGAGCCCACGATTTCGATGACCTTCCAGGTCAACAACTCACCGTTCGCCGGCAAGAAGGACTTTAGCGGCGGCAAGTTCATTACCAGCCGCCAGATCCGCGAGCGCCTTGAGCGCGAGACGCTGCACAACGTGGCCCTGAAGGTCGAGGAAGGATCGGACCCTGACAAGTTCCTGGTCTCCGGCCGCGGTGAGCTTCACCTGTCGGTGCTGATCGAGAACATGCGCCGTGAAGGTTTCGAGCTGGCCGTGTCGCGTCCGGAAGTCATCATCAAGGAAATCGATGGCAAGCTGATGGAGCCGGTCGAGCAGCTGGTGGTCGACATCGAGGAAGTGCACCAGGGCGGCGTCATGGAGAAGCTCGGCGTGCGCAAGGGCCAGCTGAAGAACATGGAGTCC
>JBBSUF010000133.1:0-4390 GCA_038235185.1 Lysobacterales bacterium | reverse complement strand
CGCCAATGTATCGCTGCAAAGCTTCATCGTGTCCGTGACCCCCGCGCGCGAAATGGCGTTGCACTGGGGAGTCACCAACGAACAAATGGCCAGCCGCAACATCCTTTTTGACGAAGACGAGCACTACATGGAGCGTTTGGTGCAGGGATCCGTATCTGCCAGCTAAAACGGTTTGCCTGCAGTTGCGTCATCGCTCAGGTATGGCTTGCAACCGTGGTTCGATAGATGGCGTGGTGTTCGTCGGTGGTGCCGAAACGTAGTTCGTAGGCCAGCAGGCGCTTGGCGTGGTGGCTTACGTCAAGCTCATCGGTCATACCCATGCCGCCGTGAAGTTGGATGGCTTGTTGCGAGACATGGCGAGCGGCCTGGCCGACGATGACCTTGGTCGCGGAAATGGCCTTGCGGCGCTCGCGGGTGTCTTCGTCGGTGCAGCGGGCAATCGCGCGGTAGACCATTGAGCGTGCCTGTTCGACCTGCATCAGCATGTCGGCCATGCGATGTTGCAGGGCCTGGAAGCTGCCGATCGGAGCGCCGAATTGCACGCGCGATCGCGAGTAGCCGATGGTCGCTTCGAGGATGCGTTGCAGACTGCCCAATGCCTCGGCGCTGAACATCGCCACGGCGTAGTCGACCACGGCTTGGAGTTGGCGAACATCATCGGGAAGGCGAGCCGTCTGGTCCACGGCTACGTTGTCGAGCGTGATATCCGCAGCACGCTGACTGTCGATCGTAAGCAGGGCGTCAACCGACACCCCGGCAGCGTCGGGTTCGACCGCAAAAACGCCAACGCTGCCATCTTCAGTGCGCGCCGATACCAGCAACAGGTTGGCGATAGGCGCGTGGTAGACGACGGATTTACATCCGCTCAAGCGCCAACCGTGGCCGTCGGGCGTCGCAGTGGTCACGATATTTTCCACGCGGATAGTGGCGCCGGGTTCATCATGGGCGAGCACGGCAATGGTCGATCCATCGGCCAGCAATGGCAGCCAGCGCGCGCATTGCTCGTCGCTGCCCAGCTTGCGGATGACGCGCGTCGCCACGATGGCGCTGGAGAGCAAGGGCTCCAGCAACAGCCGCTCACCAACGGCCTGCATGACCAGCATCACGGCTACCGGGTCGGCACCGATGCCGCCGTGTTCCTCCGGGACTTCGATGGAAAGCAAGCCCAATTCGGCAAGGCCATTCCAGACCGCCTTCGACCAGCCGGCCTCTGACTGGAGCACGCTGGCACGCTTCTCGAAACCGTATTCGCTGGCAAGAAAGCGTCGCGTGGTGTCTTGCAGCATCTGCTGCTCGTCGTTGAAAGAAAAGTCCACCGGTCAGCCCCTGAGATTCAAGATCATTTGCGCGATGATGTTGCGTTGGATTTCGTTGGATCCGCCATAGATGCTCAACTTTCGCTGGTTGAGGTAGGTCGGCGCGGCGCGTGCCATGTCCGTGTCAGCCTGGCCCTTGCGGCTGGACACGACCAATGCATGGTCACCGGATGCCTCGACCTGCAACTCGGTTAGTCGTTGCATGATCTCGGTGCCGCGAACTTTCAGGATCGACGCCTCGGGACCCGGCGCGTGGTTTTTTTCCGCATCGAAAATCACGCGCAGGTTGGTGACCTCGAGCGCGCTCAGTTCCATTTCCACTTGCGCAATACGACTGGCGAAAACATCGTCATCAATGAGTGGCTTGCCATCGCGAATACAGCGCGTGGCCATTTCCTTGAGCCGCGTCAGTTCGCGCTGGGATGCGCCGACGCCGGCAATGTTGGTGCGCTCGTGGCCGAGCAGGAACTTGGCGTAGGTCCAGCCTTCGTTCTCGGCACCAACACGGTTGGACACCGGAATGCGCACGTCGTCGAACCAGATTTCGTTGACTTCGTGCGAGCCGTCCAGCAATCGAGTTGGTCGCACGGTGATGCCGGGCGATTTCATGTCGGCCAGCACGAACGAGATGCCACGCTGCGGCTTGGCGACGGGGTCGGTTCGTACCAGGCAAAAAATCCAGTCGGCGAATTGGCCGAGCGTGTTCCAGGCCTTCTGTCCGTTGAGCACATAGTCGTCGCTATCGCGCTCGGCGCGCATGCGCAATGATGCAAGGTCGGAGCCGGAGCCAGGTTCCGAATATCCCTGGCACCACCAATCGCTGGCGTCGATGATGCGTGGCAGGAAACGCTGTTGCTGCTCGGGGCTGCCAAAGCGCATCAATACTGGCGCAACCATCTTCAGGCCAAAGGGTAGTTGGGCCGGCGCGTCGGCAAGTGCGCATTCGGTTTCGAAGATGTACTGCTGCGGCTTGCTCCAGCCAGTGCCTCCGAATTCCAGCGGCCATGCGGGCGCGCCCCAGCCTTTTTCGTGCAGGATCTTCTGCCAGCGCGTGATGTCCTGGTCGATGACCGAGTGGTCACCCGCGCGCAGTCGCTCGCGAATGTCGTTGGGCAGTCGGTCACGCAGGAACACACGCACTTCGTCGCGGAAGGCGAGTTCCTGCGGATTGAAATTCAGGTCCATCAAAACTCCTGCGCGGTGGTATGGCGAATGGCGCGAGCATCGCGCCGTGCAATCGCCAGACGAGATGTGCTTCGATTGAGTCGCCGCATCATGTTCGCAACGCGTCGATCAGGGCGTCGCGAGTACCCGCGCGTGCGGCGAAGGGATCGGTGGGATTTTGCTGCGCGACGATGTCGTCGGCGCGCTGGCGCACACCATCGAGCGCCTTCGGGTGCGACGCGATGTAGAAGCGGTTTTCGCCGATGGCGTCGAATGTCATTGCAGCAACTTCCGCGGCGCTGACGCGACCCGAGCCAACCGCCTTGTCGGTCATCGCGGTGGCAAGCCGTTGCGAATGGGTCGGCGTCGCCATGGTGTCTGGACGATTGCGATGCGACCGATTGATCCCGGTCGGCACGTAGAACGGGCAAAGTACGGAACAATGCACCTGCTCGCTGACCAGCGACAGATCGTGGTACAGCGTTTCCGACAGCGACACCACGGCGTGTTTGGACACGTTGTAAACGCCGCTGAGTGGCGGATTCATCAACCCCGCCATCGACGCCGTGTTGACCACGTGGCCACGGTAGTGCGGCGCTGCCGCTGCCGCCGCCAGCATGCGCGGGACGAAGGCGCGGATGCCGTGGATCACGCCCCACAGATTGACGCCCAGCGTCCACTCCCAGTCGGCGAGGCTGTTTTCCCAGAGCAGGCCGCCAGTGCCGACGCCGGCGTTGTTGAACAGCAAATGGATGTCGCCAAACGCCTGCGTTGCCGCAACCGCCAGCGCCTCGACCTGGGCGGCGTCGGACACATCCACCACGCGAGCCTCGACACGTGCGCCGGCAGCCAGCACTTCGTCGCGCGCTGAGTCGAGTGCATCCGCTTGCACGTCAGCCAGCACCACATTCATTCCCAGTGATGCGGCGCGTCGTGCGAACTCAAGCCCGAAGCCCGAGCCGGCGCCAGTGATTACCGCTGTCTTGTTCCTGAAATCATCCATGGCTCAGACCGCCGACACGCCGCCATCCACCGCCAGTATCTGGCCGGTGATGTGGCTGCCCGCGCCAGAAGCGAACAACAGTGCGGCGCCTTTCAAATCCTCGTCGCCGCCGATGCGTTGCAGTGGAGCGCCGCGAGCGAGTGCGTTTTCGCCAACCTTCTTGATGACTGCCTCGGTCATCTTTGAAGGAAAGAAACCCGGCGCGATGGCATTGACGGTAATCCCGTGCGGCCCCCATTCCCCGGCGAGGGTACGGGTGAAATTCACCACCGCTCCCTTGGCGCTGTTGTAGGCGATGGTCTGCATCGTGCCCGGCGGATTGCCGCGCAAGCCGGCAATTGATGCAATGTTGATGATGCGGCCGTAGCGGTTGGGAATCATCGAGCGCTTGGCGATCTGCTGGCTGAGCAGAAACAGACCACGCACGTTGAGATCGAACACCTTGTCCCATGCTTCCAGCGGGTGATCTTCCGCCGGCGCACCCCAACTGGTGCCAGCGTTGTTGACCAGCACATCGACGCGGCCCATGCGTTCCAGCGCTGCGTCGACCAGCGCATGCACCGAGTCGGGTTGGGAGTTATCGGCGATCATCCAGTCAGCGTCGATGCCACGCGCTTTCAGGTGAGCTTGCGCGTGCTCGAGTTCATCTTGTTTGCGTGCGGATAGCAGGATGCGTGCGCCGTAATCGCCGAGCGCTTCGGCAATCTGCAGGCCGAGTCCACGCGAACCACCGGTCACCAGCGCGGTGCGGCCAGTGAGGTCGAAGAGGTTGGGTGTGCTGCTCATGGCGTTGTCACTCCATTGGTGTCGATGACGGGTGGCTGCGAATCAGCTGTGGGCTCGCAAGGCACTCACGACGGCATTGGTTTTGCAGGTTGTGATGTAGTGCGCGTCGATCATCGTGCGG
>JBBSUF010000132.1:0-4433 GCA_038235185.1 Lysobacterales bacterium | reverse complement strand
GACCCGACGCGGGCCACGTCATGAGGTCCCTATTTGGCCTTGCTCCCGGTGGGGTTTGCCGTGCCGGCCTGTTGCCAGGCTCGCGGTGCGCTCTTACCGCACCATTTCACCCTTGCCTGATCTCCGAAGAGCCATCGGCGGTATCTTTCTGTTGCACTTTCCGTCGGCTTGCGCCGCCCAGGCATTACCTGGCACCGTGCCCTGTGGAGCCCGGACTTTCCTCGGCACCCGCTTCCACCGAAATGGATGCGGATGACGCGACTGTCTAGCCGACTCCGCCGCACGCAGTCTACGGCAACGCGTATCACGTGGTTCACCCACCCCAATGCTGCGTCGCACAACGCCCTGCCACACCTTCGGCCCATGGCTTCGGCACTCCAAGCGGAACATGCCTAATCTCAAAATTTGAGACGAAACAGCATCTTGTGGATAAAGCTTGAAGAATTCTCTGAAGTTCGATGCAAGTCATTGAGCGGATTGATGAAATTGCCCTGCAAAGTTGTTGACAACCCTGTGCACCACTCCTAAGGTGGCGACTTGTGGGGAAACCGGGAAATTCGTGGTTTTCCATGGTTGGCAAGCCCGCGGAGACGGGCCATTCGGGGTAGGGCGATGTTCCAGGGCGAGACCGCCATCACGATCGACGACAAGGGCCGACTGGCGATTCCGACCAGTTACCGGGAGCTTGTCGCCAATGAGTGCGGCAATCGTCTCGTGCTCACTTACAACCCCTTCGAGGCCGGCAGCCTCTACCTGTACCCGCAACCGGTGTGGGAGCGGGTGCGCGACCAGGTCAACGCGCTGCCTCGTACCCGCCAGACCAGTCGCATGTTCCAGCTCAAGCTGGTCGGCGCCGCCAGCTTCGTCGAGCCCGACGGCAGCGGCCGCATCAGCATTCCGGCCAGCCATCGGGCTGCGGTCGGGATCGAAAAAAAGGCCGTGCTGCTGGGCATGGGCGACAAGTTTGAATTGTGGAGCGAGCAAGCGCACCACGCGCAGATCCGGCAGACCTTGACGGATGCCGACCTGGGCGACGGCCTGCTCGACCTGCAGCTATGACGGGCGGTGGTGCGGATGCCACGTCCGCCCACCTTCCGGTCCTCTTTACGCAGGTCATGGACGGGCTGCGCGTGGTGGCGGATGGAACGTACCTGGATGGCACCTTCGGTCGCGGCGGGCATGCGCGCGGGGTGCTCGAACAACTCGGCCCCGGAGGCCGTCTGCTGTTGATGGACAAGGACCCAGACGCGATCGCCGTGGCCGAACGTGAGTTCGCCAACGACGCACGCGTCGCGATCCGCCGCGGCAGCTTCGCGCAGCTCGCGCAGTGGGATGCGACCCGCGAAGGCCTGGACGGCGTACTGCTGGATCTTGGTGTCTCATCGCCCCAGTTGGATGTTGCCGAGCGCGGTTTCAGCTTCGGCAAGGACGGGCCGCTGGACATGCGCATGGATCCGGGCAGTGGTGAAAGCGCGGCGCAGTGGCTGGCGCGTGCTGACGAGCGCGAGATCGCCGATGTGCTGTGGACCTATGGCGAGGAGCGCATGTCGCGCCGCATCGCGAAAGTGCTCGTGGCGCGACGCAGCGAACAACCCATCACACGCACCGCGCAGCTGGCCGACCTGATCGCCACGGCGGTGCCACGCGTCAACAGCGACAAGCACCATAAGAGCAGCAACCCGGCAACGCGCAGCTTCCAGGCAATTCGCATTTTCATCAACCGCGAGTTGGCGGATCTCGAACTCGGTCTCGCCGCGGCCTATGAGCGGCTGAATGCCGGTGGTCGCCTGGTCGTGATCAGCTTCCATTCGCTGGAAGACCGCATCGTCAAGCGTTTCATTGCGGCGCATGCAAAAGCACCGCCGGGCAATCGCCGGATGCCGGTCGCGCCAACGTTCACGCCGACGCTGCGGGCCCTGGGCGAGTCGCGCAAGGCCGATTCGGCCGAGCTCGTCGCCAACCCCCGCGCGCGAAGCGCGGTGTTGCGCGTGGCCGAGAAGCTGGGGGAGATGGTCGCCGTGCCACAAATCCTGGCACGCGAGGCAGGCCCGTGACTGCGAGATTGCTGCTCGCCGCCCTGATCGTCGCGAACGTGGTGTCCGCGATCGGCGTCGTGTTCGCACGCCATGAGCACCGGCAATTGTTCATCGCCTTGACCGGGCTGGAGCATGCGCGTGACGATCTCAACATCGAGTTCGGCCGCCTGCAGCTGGAGCAGGCAACGTGGGCGGAAAGCAATCGCATCGACCAGGTCGCGCGCGAAAAACTCGGGATGAAATTCCCGGAAACCAGCGACATCGTGGTGGTGCGCCAATGATCGGCCGGGCCACGCAAAAAACGGCAAAAATGCGTAGCCGCACGCAGAAGTTCAACCTGCGCGGGCGGCTGGCGCTGGTCGTCGGCACGCTGGCACTTTGTTCGCTGGCCCTTGTTGGGCGCGCGATGGACCTGCAGTGGCTCGACAATGCGTTTTACCGTGCGCAGGGCAACGAGCGTTTCCTGCGCGAGATCGCCATTCCGACTTCGCGCGGCATGATCACCGACCGCAATGGTGAACCCTTGGCGGTGTCCTCGCCGGTCGAGTCGATCTGGGGCAATCCGCCGGAACTGCTTAAAAATCCCGATCGCCTGCCGGAACTTGCGCAGGCGCTGGGCATGCCGGTCGAGCAGGTGACGCTCAAGCTCGACCAGCGCAGCGACAAGGAGTTCGTCTACCTCAAGCGGCGCATCAATCCTGACGAGGCGCACGCCATCCTTGCGCACAAGATCCCCGGTGTGTTCTCGCAGCGCGAGTACCGGCGCTTTTATCCGCAGGGCGAAGCGCTGGCGCACGTGCTGGGTTTCACCAACATCGACGACCGTGGCCAGGAAGGCGTGGAACTGGCCTTCGATGATTGGTTGCGTGGCACCCCCGGCGCGAAGAAGGTCATTCGCGATCGTCGCGGGCGCATCGTTGAAAACGTCGACCTGGTGCGCGCCGCCCAGCCGGGCAAGGACCTGACACTCAGCATTGATCGCCGCATCCAGTTCCTGACCTATCGCGAACTCAAGCGCGCCGTGCTCGACTCCGGTGCAAGCAGCGCATCGGCGGTGGTGCTGGACGTCAACACGGGCGAAGTGCTGGCGATGGCGAACCTGCCGTCGTTCAACCCCAACAGCGTCAACGGCACCAGCCGCGATGCTCATCGCAATCGCGCGGTAACCGATCTGATGGAGCCCGGCTCGACCATGAAGCCGCTCACCGTCGCCTCAGCGCTCGAGGCGGGTGTGATCACGCCGCACACGCGCTTCGACACCAACCCGGGATGGATTGCCAACGGCAACTATCGCACCACCGATCACCACAACTACGGTGTGCTGGACACCACAGGAGTGATCACGAAGAGTTCCAATGTCGGCGCGTCATTGATCGTGAGGCGTGTACCGGATAAAACCTTCTACAACTTCGTGCGGCGTTTCGGCTACGGAAGCAGCACGCACAGTGGCTTTCCGGGCGAAGCATCGGGATTGTTCCCGCCGCCTGCGCGCTGGAGCGGCACCACCAAGCAGACCATGGCGTACGGCTACGGCCTGAACGTCACGCCGCTGCAGATCGCGCGCGCGTATGCAGCGTTGGCCAATGGCGGCCGCGAACTGACGCCGACCTTCGTCAAGGGGCAGCGCAGCGAACCGAAACAGGTCCTCGCGCCGAACATCGCGCACGAAATCATGGGGATGATGCAGACGGTGACCGAGCCGGGCGGCACGGCCACCGAAGGCGCGATTCTTGGCTATCACGTCGCCGGCAAGACGGGCACCGCGCGCAAGGCCAGCGGCGGCAGTTACGAGCGCAAGTACGTGGCGTATTTCGCCGGACTGGTGCCGGTGGACAAGCCACGTTTCGCGATGGTGGTGGCAGTCAACGACCCCACGGTTGGATCGTATTTCGGCGGCATGGTTGCGGCGCCAGTGTTCAGGCACGTCATGGAAGGCGCGTTGCGGTTGATGGACGTGCCGCCCGATGACATCGATACATGGCTGGCAGCGCAGGCAGCTGACGAAGCAAAACATTCCGCCAGGACCCAGGCCAGCAAATCGACGGCTCCCGAAGCCGTAAAACACATCACTGCGGCCCCGGTCCCGACCACGCAGGGCGCCGTGCAATGACGCGCTCGATGTTGCTGTCGGAGCTGTTGCCTGATATCGCCGGCATCCCCGTTGATCTTGCGATCACCGGGTTGACGCAGGACACCCGCTCGATTCGTGCAGGCAATGCGTTCGTCGCCATCGGCGGATTTGGAACGCATGGTTTGCATTTCGTTGCGCAGGCCAAGGCGGCGAACGCGGCTGTGATCCTGTGCGAGCCACCTGCGCCGGAAGAATTGCCGGCGCCAGCCGATGCGATTGCCGTGCCGCACTTGCGTGCCCGGCTGGGCGTGATGGCCGACCGCTTC
>JBBSUF010000131.1:0-4884 GCA_038235185.1 Lysobacterales bacterium | reverse complement strand
GGGATGTCAAAGGCGAACGTCGCGCCGCGTCCTGGTTCGGACTGCACCTCGATACGCCCACCCATCAGGTCGACGATGCGTTTGCAGATCGCCAGCCCCAAGCCCGTCCCTCCGTACAGGCGCGTGGTCGACGCGTCGGCCTGGCTGAAAGCCTGGAATAGGCGCGCCTGCGCTTCGGGCGTGATTCCGATACCGGTATCGCGCACCTCGAATCGAAGTTGGTGCTGCGCCGCGCTTTCGCCGACGCGACGTACGCTCACCGCAACCGTGCCGCGCTCGGTGAATTTGACAGCATTGCTGATGAGGTTTCCAAGCACCTGGCGCAGGCGCACCGGGTCGCCGCGCACTGGCAAGCGGACGGACGAATCGATGTGCAACTGCAATCGCAAGCCCTTGGAGTCGGCCGCGCGCTCCATCAACTGGATGACCGTCTCCATCAGTTCGCGCAGGTTGAATCCGGTGGTTTCAAGCTCCAGCCGATCGGCTTCGAGTTTGGAATAGTCCAGGATGTCGTCGACGATTCGCAGCAATTGGTGCGAAGACGCGAAGGCGGTGCGCACCAGCTCTCGATGATCAGCCGCCAGCGGTGCCTGCATCAACAGGTCGAGCATCGGCACGATGCCGTTGAGCGGCGTGCGGATTTCATGGCTCATCGTGGCGAGGAATTCGCCTTTCGCCAGCACCGCCGATTCGGCGGCCTGCTTGGCTTGCATCAGTTGCTGTTCGAGCTGGGTATGCCGGTCGATTTCTCGCTGCAGTTCACCGACGGTTTCCTCGCCGCGACGTGCGCGTTCGTCGGTCTTCAACCATTGTCTTTCGCGGCGCCCGGTGTCCAGCAGGAACGCAACGATGGCAAACACCGCCAGTAGCGCCAGCACCAGCGCCACGCTTTGCCAGGGGCCGGTGAAGCCCGAGAATTCCAGCGCCACAGACAGCGCTGCGCCGGCGGCGGCACCGAGCGCCATCCAGCGGACGATCGGCGAGGGCGCACCGGCGGGCTTCATTCGTTGCAATCCAACTCAGGGCGCCGCATGGTCACAGCACGGCATTCGTGAAGTCGAATTCAAGATTGACCTCCGCCTGCTGCACCAGGTTTCCCTGGATGAAATCGATTCCGCTCATCCATAACGTGGCCGCGCTTTGTGGGTCCTCGACCTGTGGGCCGATGACCTGCAAGTCCAGACGATGTGCGCGATCGATCACGCCCCGCAACTCATCGCGCAGTTGCGGATCCGAATGCGCATTGGAATATCGCGGCGACAACCGCAGGTAGCCCAACGGCAATTGCTGGAGCAGGGCCTCGGCTTCAGGGCTGTGTGCAAACTGGCTGAGACACAACCGCACCCCGTCAGGCAACAGCGTTTCGCCGAAATGACTTAGCGTCATGCCATGCACCAGCGCGTCGTCCAGGCGCAGGTCGATCACCAGCGATGCGCTGTCGATGGCGCGGCTGGCCATGTGCTCCAGCACCCATTTTGCATGGGCCTCATCGGCCAGCGTGCGCGGGGACTGGGACACGAACAGACGCACATGGCGACCGTCCTCCTGCCGCCGATGCAGCAGCTCCATCGCCTCTCGCAGGACCCAGCGATCGATGTCGGGCATCAACCCCGCAGCTTCGGCCGCCGGAACCAACCGCGCGGCACGATGCAGCGTGCCGTCGGCATCGCGCAGGCGCACCAGGGTCTGGAATTGCGCATCTACGCCGCCGGCGACCGAAACGATCGGTTGGAACAGCAGTTCGAAGCTGTTCCCCGCCGAGTCCTCCGCCAGCCCGGCGCGCATCGCGGCGACGAGCGCATCGGCCGGTTCACTGGCGATGGGCGCCGGGATGTACTCCGCCAGTCCGATTGATGCACTTCGAGCAGTACGGGCAGCTTGCTCGACGGCATCCAGCAGGCTGCCCGCATCCGAAAACAAGGCCAGCGTCGCGTAACCAACGACCGCACGCAGGCGCTGCGGCATGCCATCGTACTCAATGGGAGGGTCGCCGATGCCGTCGCGTAGTGTTCGGGCCAGGGTCTGGAGTTGTGCACCCTCGCAACCCGCCGCATAGACGAGGAAGGCGCTGTCGTTGATGCGCGCACCCGGGTACACGCCAGCGACCTGCGCACAGCGTCGACCAACCTCGTGCATGAGATGTTCGAAGCCTGCGTACCCGTAGCGCTCTCGCAACGCTGCGGCGTTCTGGATCTCGACGAACAACGCGCCCCCGTCGTCATCGGCGGCCAATGCCGCGCCAATGCATCGCAGCAGGTATGTGCGGTAGTGGAGGCCGGACTCTGCATCGCGCCCGGCATCGTCCGGGCGCTTGCGCTGGAGGGCGCGCGCGCGCTTGATGCGACTGTGCACGGCAGCCATCAGATGACGCGGGCGGATCGGTTTGCTCAGGAAATCATCCGCGCCCTGCTCCAGTGCTTCGAACTGGCGTTCCGGATCCTGGTCGCCGGTCAGGAACACAACGGGGATATGTGCGAAGTCAGCGTGTGCACGGATCGACATGGTCAGCTCGGTACCGCTCATGCCGGGAAGGTGCAGGTCCATCAACACCAACTCGGGGCGGAACTCCTCCATCGCCGGCATGACTTCGGCCGCAGTGCGCACCGCACGCGCCTGGATTCCCGCGCTGCGCATCACGCCTTCGGCAAACAGCGCCTGGCTGGCATCGTCCTCCACCACCAGGACGCGATATGGAGCTTCGTCGCTGCCGTCCGATGTTACGGCGACTGGCACGGTTTGCGCGACATCAGGTTCCCGGCTCATGGCTTCCCCCTGAAGATTCGCACGGACAAGAATCGATTGGCTCGGGAGTGCGAGTCATGCGGTAGTCGACGCGGCAATGACAGTCATCATGATGCGGCCATTCAAGGTATGCAACGAAAGAGCTGCGCAGGACATACGAACCATCACGCGCAGATTGATGCGCACCGGCCACCAGCCAAGTTATACGACCGATGCGCGTGGTGGCCTGCGTAGCAATCCGCGCGCAAGTCTGCGCCAAAGCCACCAGATCAGCGTCGCCAACGACACGCTGATGGCGACCACGATCAATAGTCCCAGCCACGGATGCACGAAGGCCAGCGCCAGTCCGCCCACGACTGCTGTGTCCTCGGTCGCCGATGCGGTCCAGTTGCTGATCGGTTCGGGCGAGGTATTGAGCACCAGCCGCGATCCGGTCTTCAGCAGATGGCTTGCCAATGCAACTCCCGCGCCGGTCGCCAGCATGCCGACGCCCAGATGTCCGTCCGGCGACATGGCCGATGCCGCCAGGAAAGCCCCTGCCGGCACTCGCAACAGTGTGTGCAGAAAATCCCAGCCAGAGTCGACACCGGGGATCTTGTCGGCGAAGAATTCCACGAGTGCCAGCGCCCCCGACACCCCGAGCACCCAAGGCGACTGGGTCACCTGCAACGCGTGCGGCAAATCCAGCCAACCCATTGCGCCTGCCAAGCCAATGCCGAAAACGGTCAGGTACACGCGGATACCCGCCAACCAGGCCAACAGCACGCCAATCGCAAACAGATGGGCTTCAGACATGACAGGCTCCCAAGCAGACCCACGACACATGGCGGCAACCAGGCGATCTTATCGCCCGGTCACCGGCAGGAGCCATCACACCTTGCTTGACGCCGAGTGAACCGGCTCGCTATACCGGTGCGATGACCGAGCCCGCCTCCGGCCCGCCCCCTGAACCAGTGCCGTCGCCGTCGCTCACTGCCGCTGCTGAGCCTGCCCATGGCCACGGTTTGGCATATACGGTGATCGTGGTGTTCCTGTTCGCCATGGCGTTTGGCGGCTGGGGCCTCTGGCGCGTGTTCGCCCCTACGACAAGTGATCCCAAGCCGCAGTTGCAGGCGCAACAGAGGCAGCTGGACGACCTGCGCCAGCGCGTGGCGACGCTGGCCCGTTCCGATCAGATCAGTCGTGACGCCAATCGCGACCTGCAGGGCACGCTGGCCGAACGCGACGAGGAGATCGCCGGTCTGCGCGCCGATGTCGCCTTCTACGCGCGCTTCGTGGGCAGCACCGCACAGCGTCGAGGCCTGAACGTGCATGCACTGCAGATGGTCCGCCAGACAGGCCAAGCCTGGCATTTCACCGCCACCCTTACCCAGAACCTCAACCGTGGCGCAGTCAACACAGGACGGCTGACGCTGTCGGTGGAAGGCAGCCGCAAGGGCCGCATGCAACGACTGGATTGGCCCCAATTGCGCCAGCAGCCCACGCCCCCGGGGCTGGATTACTCGTTCAAGTATTTCCAGCAGGTCGAAGGCGACGTCCTGCTGCCCACCGACCTGCAACCGGTGCGCGTGGTGGTCCGGCTGGAGCCACAAGGTGGGGCCGTGGTCGAGCAGTCGTTCACCTGGGCGGAAGCTACTGCAAAGCCTGAAGGTGGCGGATGACCTGCGGCACAACGCCTCGTATCTGCCCATGCAGTTGAATCGCGCTCCCGCACGTCCCATCCTTCATGCATGGAAGCCACCCTCGCCAATTCCGCCGCGCCTGGATACCAGTCGTTGCCGCGCCCGCTCGACTTCAGCGTTGCCGCAGCGGCGAAAGTGCGGGAGTTGATCGCCGAGGAAGGCAATCCCGCGCTCAAGCTGCGTGTCTACATCCATGGCGGTGGCTGCTCGGGGTTCCAGTACGGATTCGAGTTCGATGAGCAGCAAGGCGAGGATGACATGGCCATCGTCACCGACGAGGTCACCCTGCTGGTCGATCCGCTCAGCCTGCAGTACCTGATCGGCGCGATCCAGTGCGCCTTCGACGAAGGCAAACGGCGGGTGGCGCAGCGCCAAGTGCTGGCCCTGTCCTGGATTCACACCGTGAACGAGGAGCCGCAGCCGCAGGTGGTTTTCGCGTTTGGATTGCGGATCACGAATT
>JBBSUF010000130.1:0-4898 GCA_038235185.1 Lysobacterales bacterium | reverse complement strand
TCACCCGGATACCCCAGCGTCAATCGCAGCAGGAAACGATCCAGTTGCGAGTCCGGTAATGGATAGGTGCCGGCAAGATCCACCGGATTCTGCGTGGCGATCACGAAGAACGGATCGGGCAGGGGGCGCGTGACCCCATCGACAGTCACCTGGTGTTCGGCCATGGCTTCGAGCAAAGCGCTTTGCGTACGAGGTGGCGCACGATTGATTTCGTCGGCCAGCAGCACATGCGCGAAGACAGGACCAGGATGGAACTCGAAACGCCGCGCTTGGGCATCGAACACCGACACCCCGACGATGTCCGACGGCAGCAGGTCGGAGGTGAACTGCACGCGCTGGAACCCCAGGCCCAGCGTGGCGGCCAATGCGTGCGCAAGCGTGGTCTTGCCCAGGCCCGGGAGGTCTTCGATCAGCAGGTGTCCCTCGGACAGCAGCGCCACGAACGCAAGCCGCACCTCCTGCGGCTTGCCGAGCACCAAGGTATTGACCTGCGACAGCGCCTGTTTCAGGACCTCGCGCAGGTCGTCGGTTAGCATATTGGTGGCCACGGGCGTTGCGGACATGCGCACCTCGGTCAGGATCGGATCGCAGATGATGCCGACACTGCTGCGATGGCGCTCACGATGAGGTGAGCGTATCCGCAGCGCGTAGCGCATCCTGAAACCAGCGCAACAAGCCAGTCAATCGAGTGTAACGAGGCGCGAACGGATGCGGAACGAGGTGCGAGCGCGGAATTGTTTTATTGGCCTGTGGCTCGTACTGCTGCTGACCAAGCTCGTATTGGCGGCGCACCTGCCGTTGTTCGTCGATGAAGCGTTCTATTGGCAGGAAGGCCAACACCTGGCGTGGGCCTATTCCGACCTGCCTGGGCTGACGGCGTGGTTGACCCGGCTGGGCGTGGCGATCGGTGGCGACAATCCCCTTGCGTTGCGCGCGCCGTTCCTCCTGATCGCCGCCTGCCTGCCATGGCTGGTCGCGCGGATCACCGCGCGCGAGTTCGGCGCCACGCAGGGTTGGCAGGCCGGTGTCTTCGCGATGTTGCTGCCACTGGCCGGCACGCTCGGCCTGCTGGCGTTGCCGGACGCCGCGATGACCTTCGCGACATTGCTGTGCCTGGATGCCGGCACGCGCATGTTGCGAGGTGTATCCGCCACCGTGGCGCTGGAACTGGCCGTAGGTTTGGCGATCGGTGCGCTGAGCCACTACCGCTTCATCGCGGTGGTCGGCGTAGGGTTCCTGGCGCTGCTGCTGATTCCCCAGGGGCGACAGGCATTGCGTGATCCACGCATCCTGGTCGCGATCGCATTTGGCGCTGCGGCGTGGACACCATTGCTGGCCTGGAACATGGGCAATGCCGAGGCTGGATTGCGTTTCCAGCTGATCGATCGCCATCCGTGGGCGTTCCACGCCAGCGGCATCTGGTTCGTGCTGATCCAGGCGTTGCTGGTGACCCCACTGCTGTTTGCCGCGATGATGGCTTCGGCATGGCGACATCGACGCGATGACAATCCGCTTGTCGCGCGTTATTTCGCGTGGTTCGGCGCGCTCATGGTTGCGGGATTTTTCGTGCTTGGATTCTTTGCCGATACCGAGCGCGTCAGTTTCCATTGGCCGCTACCGGGCTATGTCGCATTGCTGCCTCTGTTGCCGTCCTTGTTGCGGACATGGCCACGCTGGTTGCGCATGTCGACGACAGTACTTGCCGCGTTGGGCCTGGTCGTCATTCTGGGTTATTACGCTGCGGTATCGGTGCCGTCGCTGCGTGCACAGACGGCGGCAGCCAAGTGGTACCCGAACAATTTCGCCGGATGGAGTCCGCTGGCGCGCGCCGTGCGAGAACTGCGCGCGACGATGCCGCCGGAGACGCGCATCATCGCCGATGATTTCAAGGTCGGCGCCGAACTCGGGTTCGCGCTGGACGATCCATACATCGCCGTGTTGCCGCATCCGCTCAATCGCAAGCACGGACGTGCGCCGCAACTGAAACTGTGGGGCCTCGATGTGCATAACCGCCGCGATATCGGCGCGCGCCCAGTGCTGCTTGTCGTCGGGGTGTCCGAAGTCCCGTTCAGGAGTCTTCTGCAGCAGTACCACGCGTTGTGCGCGCAGGTCGGGCCGCTGCCACCTCCGCAGGTCGTCAACGTGGATCACGGCAGCCAGCGCTTCCTGCTGCTCGCCATGGGAACGACGACCGCAGCTGGCCCATGCACGACGCCGGCGATGGCGTGGTTGGACCGTCCGGCTGCCGAGTCACAGGTCGGGCGATCCTTCGATGTGTCCGGGTGGGCATTCAAGGACGGCGTGGGGCTGGATCAGGTCGACATCCTGCTTGATGGCCACTTCGTGACGCGGGCCAGTTACGGAGCACTGGATGGCGGACCAAAAGCCCTGTGGCCGATCTCCAACGATCCCCATCATCCGCATGTCGGCTTTCGTGCCCACGTCGATGCGGCTCCCTTCGGCAGTGGCCGACACTGGCTTGGCCTGCGACTGCATGGCAGCGATGGCAGTGTCGAGGACTAGAGCGAACAACCCATCACCATCCAGTGATGAAGCCGCCCAGCATTACGGCAACGCGAATCCCGCCTTGCGCAGCAAACGGGCCGTGGCGATCAACGGCAACCCGACCAGCGCCGTGGGATCGCCTGACTCGATGGATTCGAACAGCGTGATTCCCAGCCCTTCAGCCTTGAAACTTCCCGCGCAATCGAATGGCTGCTCGGCATCGACGTAGCGGCCGATTTCCTCCGGGCATAACGAGCGGAACCGCACGATGGTGCTGTCGATTGCATCGAAGCAAGGCCCATCGACATGGCTCACGCACACGGCGGTGAAGAACTCGACGCTGCGCCCGGACATGGACCCAAGCTGTGCGATGGCGGCATCACGCGTGCCGGGTTTGCCCAGGACGTGGTCATCAAACGTGGCAACCTGATCGGAGCCGATGACCCAAGCATCGGGATGATTCGCGCAGGTAACGGCGGCTTTCGCCGCTGCTAGACGCATTGCCAAGGCGCGTGGCGGCTCTCCCGGCAGTCGGGTTTCCACCACGCTTGGTGCGGCGATATCGAAATCCAGCCGCAGTCGCGCCAGCAGTTCGCGGCGGTACTGCGAGGTCGATGCGAGGATCAGTCGCGACGCCATGTCAGTCTGGGAAGCCTTGATCCGCACGCATTGCCGGGAAGGTGGCGGTGGGGCTCAAAGCAGCGTCCGCGCACGTTCGATTTCGAGCAACTGCTGGTCGATCCGCTGGCGGGCGGCGTCGATTGAATCGCGCACCGCGATCAGCTGGTCCAGCGAGGCATCGATCCCATGCTGCTGAAGCCACAGGCGCTGGCGCAGCATTTCCTGCATGGCGTCGCGCACAGGATTTTCATCGCTGCCAACGATCGCCTCGATCTCCACGCGCGCAGTGCGCAGGCGTTCCTCCAGCGCATCGGCGGCGTCAAGTACTTGCGTCATCGCATGCTGGCGACGCGCGCTACGCTGCCGAGTACGCCATGCAAGACCCGCGGCGAGGACGGCGATCAGCAGCAGCAACACGACGATGGCCAAGCGGGCGCTCCGGGCAGGCAGGTCATGCAGTCTGCCGTGCCCCCCTGCGCGGGGCAAATTCGAGCCGTGGGCGGCTTCGGCATAGGGTTCAGGGGTGGCAGATGGTTTGACAGGGGAGGCCTCGAGGCCTACCATTCCGCCGCTTATGTTCGCTGAATTGCCTGTTGTGTCACCTGAGCCGCGAGTACCTGAAGCTCTGGATGCTTGGCGCATGGTAGCGGCGCGGCGGAGTTTCGAAGGCACGCTGCCGTTGTCATCGATGTTGCGCTTGCGCGATGCGCTGTGCGATGACCCATTCAAGGATGGCGAAGGCACCGTCAGCTTCGCGCTCGAGTTCGATCGCGATTCATTGCAGGTGCCCTATGTCGAGTTGCGGATCGATGCCGCATTGCCGCTGGAATGCCAGCGCTCGCTGCAGCGGTTCTTGCATCCGGTGACTCTGGTGCAACGTCTCGGGTTGATCCGCGACGAGGCCGACGAGGCGGGTTTGCCGGAAGGTTACGAGCCGTTGCTGATGCCCGATGACGGCATGCTGAGGCCGGCGGAGCTGGTGGAGGATGAGTTGATCCTCGCCGTCCCGGTGGTTCCCGCAATGCCCGGTACGCAGGCGATGGAAGCAGACTGGCCGGTGCGGGAGGAAGAACGGGCGCAAGCCAATCCTTTTTCGGCCTTGAAGGCGTTAACGGACGTAAAGAAGCAGGACGATTGACCCGGCGACCGGGCATCGACACAGAATCGAATTGAAGGTTGGAGCACTCCCATGGCAGTCCAGAAATCCCGCGTTTCCCCGTCCCGCAAGGGCATGCGCCGCGCTCACGACGCGCTGAGCGCGAAGCAACTGTCGACAGACAAGACTTCCGGCGAAACCCACATCCGCCACCACATCACCGCCGACGGGTATTACCGCGGCAAGCAGGTGATCGTGCCGAAGACCAGGGTCGCCGAGGAAGATTGATCCTCCGGGACCAATCCTGGGGTGATCGCGGCCATCGCGCCGCGGTCTGCAAGATCCACGGGTTCCTTTTTTGCCCCACAGCACAACCATGGGATCGCGCATGAGTGAGCAGGCCGCGGGCCGGGCGTCGATGGTTCAGGGCACGGTGAGGCGGATTTATTCCCGCATCGTGGGCACCGGCAGCTACCTGCCGGAAAAAGTGCTGACCAATGTCGACCTGCAGCAGTTCGTCGACACCAGCGACGAGTGGATCGTCTCGCGCACCGGCATCCGCGAGCGCCACGTCGCTGCCGAGGGCGAAACCACCGGCGATCTTGCCTTCCATGCCGCAACCCGCGCGCTGGAAGCTGCCGGGGTCGACGCATCCGAACTCGACCTGATCGTGCTC
>JBBSUF010000129.1:0-4961 GCA_038235185.1 Lysobacterales bacterium | reverse complement strand
CCGTCGAACCAGGCATTGAGCGCGGGCACGGCCTTGCACGCTGCGACGATCGAGCGGATCAGGCGTGCGGTGATGTCCTGCTTGCCGATCCACGCGTGCAGGTCGGCGTCGTCGCACAGCGTGGTCGGCACGACTTTCGCATGCGCATCGGCCATGACGCGCGCCATGTTGCGGCGCACGCCCTTGAGTTGTTCGGGTTGGCCGCTTGCTTCGACGGCGGGCGATTGCGTGCGCATCGGTTTGCCGGCTGCGGACACGGATGTGCGTTGTGTAGATGCGACCGGCACAGACGCGGCGGGCTGCACGGTGTGGATCGTTGCGGCAGCGCCGACCTTCGCGGAACCATCGGCCGCGGCCTGCTTGACGTCGTTCATCGTCACTACGCCGTCGGTACCGGTCGCACGTACCCGTGCCACGTCGACGCCGAGCTTGCGCGCCAGCGCACGCACCGCGGGCATCGCCTTGACGCCGCCGACCGCAACCGCGGCTTCGCTGCGTACGGCATCGGAGGATTGCATTGCGCCGACCACGGTGCCGCTGTCTTCGCGCAACACTTCGGTGCGGGTCCCGGGTTCGCCTTTCGGGGCCGCAGTGCCGTCATCACTGATGGTGCCACCGTCGTCCGACGCAATCACTTCGTGATCGTTGCCAGGCGCGTCTTTTCCGGCACCACCGTGTGTTTCCTGCGCCATCGCCGGCGCGCCACCATGGTGATGCCCGGTGTCCTGGCCCTCGGCGCGCTGTGGCAACGATGGATCCAGTTCAAACTCCGCCAACATCGTATTGGTGACGATGACATCGCCTTCGCTGCCGCCCAGTCGCAACACCTTGCCGGAGACGGGCGAGGGGACTTCGACCACCGCCTTCGCGGTTTCCATTGAGACGAGGTTGTCGTCCAACTTGATCGTGTCTCCGACCTTGACGAACCATTCGACGATGGTCGCGTCCGGCAGCCCTTCGCCGAGGTCGGGGAGCAGGAATTGTTTGGTTGAAGCGGGTTTCGTCGCCATGTCTATTTTCCGTAGGGTGGGCCTTGGCCCACCGTGGTTGTCGATGGATGTTGCGAATAACGGCGGGCCTGGGCCCGCCCTACTACGAATGCGCAACCGCGCGTTTCGCCGCAGCGACGATCTTGTCCACGCTCGGCAGGTATTTCATCTCCAGCCGGAACAGTGGAATGTGGGTGTCGTAGCCGGTCACGCGCTCGACCGGCGCGACCAGGTCGAACATCGATTCCTCGGCCAGCCGCGCCGCGATCTCGGCACCGAAGCCGGCGGTCTTTGCCGCCTCGTGCACGATTACGCAACGACCGGTCTTCGCGACCGACTCGGCAATGGTTGCGAAGTCCAGCGGTTTCAGCGTGGCGACATCAATGACCTCGGCGCTGATGCCGTCCTTCGCCAGCGCATCGGCGGCCTCAAGCGTTTCCTTGACCTGCGCGCCCCACGTCACCAGTGTCAGGTCGGAGCCATCGCGCAGCACATAACAGACGTCCAGCGGCAAGGCTTCTCCGTCGTCCGGCACCACCTCCTTGTACTGGCGGTAGATGCGCTTGGGCTCGAAGAAGATCACCGGATCCGGATCGCGGATTGCCGCCAACAACAGGCCGTAGGCGCGCGCGGGGGACGATGGCATCACCACGCGCAGGCCGGGCACGTTGGTGAAGATCGACTCGTTCGCCTCGGAATGATGTTCGGGGGCACGAATGCCGCCGCCCCACGGCACGCGAAGGACCATCGGGCAGGTCAGCCGGCCGCGCGTGCGGTAGCGCATGCGCGCCGCGTGGCAGACGATGAAGTCGACCATCGGATACATGAAGCCGTCGAACTGCGACTCGGCGACGGGCTTCATGCCTTGGGAGGCCATGCCGACGGTGAGTCCTGCAATCGTGGTTTCGTCCAATGGCGTGTCGAGCACACGCTCGGTGCCGAAGGTCGCGGACAGCCCGGCGGTGGCGCGGAACACGCCGCCATTGACACCGACGTCCTCGCCGAGCACGACGACCGTGCTGTCGTTGCGCATCTCGTACGCAAGCGCTTGTGTGATCGCTTCGATCAACGTAATGGCCGCAGGTGTTGCTGGCGCGGCTGCCGCGGGAGCCTTATCAGCCATTGCGCTTCTCCAGTGCAATCGCCGACGCGCGTTGCGCAAGCAGGTCCGGTGGTGGATCGGCGTAGAGGAAGTCGAACATCGCCTCGACCGGTTGCACCTTGGATTCAAGGTAGGCGTTGATCTCGACATCGATCAGCTTGCCGCACTCCTCCAGCCACGCTTTCTCCTGCGCGTCGTCCCATAATTTGAGCGCGGTGAGATAGGTGCGCAGGCGCAGCATCGGCTCGCGCGTCCAGCCAGCCTTGACCTCGTCTTCTCCGCGATACCGACGCGCATCGTCGGCGGTGGTGTGGTCGTGCAGTCGGTAGGTCAGAAACTCGATCACGCTGCCGCCTTCGCCTCTGCGCGCGCGCTCGCCGGCGCGACGCATGGCTTCGAGCACCGCAATCAGGTCGTTGCCATCGACCTGCAGGCAATGCAATCCGCCAGCGATGCCCTTCTGCGCCAGCGTTTCCGCACCCGTCTGCGCGGAGCGCGGGACGGAAATTGCCCAGCCGTTGTTGATCACGCACAGCACCAGCGGCAACTTGTACGCACCGGCGGAATTCACAGCCGCATAGAAATCCGCTTTCGATGAGCCACCATCGCCGCAGCAACTCACCGCGATGCGTGGTTCCTTGCGTAGCTTGAACGCCAGCGCGGCACCAGCGGCCATAAGACACTGCGTCGAAATCGGAACGCACCACGGGTAGTCGTTTTTCGGACCGGCGAAATCATTGCCGCGTTCATCGCCGCCCCAGTACATCAGCACTTCGCGTGGCTGCACGCCGCGCATGAACTGCGCGCCATATTCGCGATAGCTTGGTGCGAACACGTCCTCGGGCTGCATCGAGGCGCCGATGCCGACATGCGTCGCTTCATGCCCAAGACAGGCAGCGTAGGTGCCGAGCTTGCCGGTGCGCTGCAGCGCGATCGACTTGGTGTCGAACACGCGCACGTACAGCATCTGCTTGAACAGCGGCAGCAGGGATTTGGGATTGAACCCCTTGGGCAGGTCGGCAACCAGCTTGCCGTCAGTGCCAAGGTATTGCAGGTATTCGATGTCGAAGTGCGCGGCGATGGTCATGCGGCAACCGGGTCGGCAGGAAATGGGCGGAACCCCGATGATAGCGAATCGCGGTGCGATTCCGGTGTCGCACCGCCTGGAGGGATGCCTGATGGCAGGGTCGGCTGGGCCTTGCAGGCTAGAATCCGTACATGACCATCGACAATAACGAAAGACCGTTCGAGGACGGTATCCATACCGATCTGACCGACCGGTTGTCCTATGCCGGTTATCTGCGCCTGGATCGGTTGTTGTCGGCGCAGGAGCCGCGAGCGCAGCCGCCGCAGCACGACGAGATGCTGTTCATCGTGCAGCACCAGGTCGCCGAGCTGTGGATGAAATTGATGATCCATGAGTTGCGCGCCGCCATCGCGCACCTGCGCGCCGACGAGATCGGCCGTTGCCAGAAAAATTTCGCGCGCTGCAAGGTCGTCGTGGTCCAGCTGACGGCCATGTGGTCGGTGCTGGAAACCCTGACGCCTTCGGAATACATGCAGTTTCGCCATATCCTCGGGCCGGCATCGGGCTTCCAGTCGCTGCAATACCGGACGATGGAATTTCTTCTGGGCAACAAGAATGCGGCGATGCTCAAGGTGTTCGCGCATGACATCCAAGGCAGCGAAGTGCTCCGCGACGCGCTGGAATCGCCGGGTTTGTACGACGAGACATTGCGTTTTCTTGCGCGCCACGGGCATGCGATCCCTGCCGGCTATCTGCAACGCGACTGGTCAAAGCCACACGTGTTCGATCCGGCGCTGGTGCCGGTGTTCGAGCGCATCTATGAAGACAGCGACACGTACTGGGTCGCTTATCAGTTGTGCGAGGACCTGGTCGACCTGGAAACGCAATTCCAGCTCTGGCGGTTCCGCCACATGCGCACGGTGATGCGGATCATCGGCTTCAAGCGCGGCACGGGGGGCTCGAGCGGCGTCGGGTTCCTCAAGCAGGCGCTGGAGCTGACATTTTTCCCGGAACTGTTCGAAGTGCGCACGGTGATCGGGGCGGGCGGCGCCTACGGAAGTGACCTGCCGGCTTGATGTTGCAACGCAACACGATCGCATTTGTTTGACGCCATGCCGCGTGGCAGTTAAAGCTGCGGGCTGTCCTTGCTGCAACCTTGGGGAATGTCCTGCATGAACACCACCGCATCCAACGCCGCCGAACCGGCGGGCCCGCCGCTGGCCGTACCGCTTGGTGGCGGTGATAACGAGCCGCCTGAGTTCACGCAGATCCTCGGGCACCCCAAGCCGTTGTGGATGCTGTTCATGACCGAGTTCTGGGAACGCTTCGCGTTCTACGGCATCCGTTGGGCAATGGTGCTGTACATCGTGGCGCAGTTCCACGGCGGCGATGCCAGCGGGGAGAAGCCGGCGAGCGAGCTATACGGTGCTTACCTCGCACTGGTGTACGCCGGCGCGATCTTCGGCGGTTACGTGGCCGACAAGTTCATCGGCTTCCAGCGCTCGATCCTGCTTGGTGCGGTCATCATGGCGACTGGGCTGTTCCTGATCGCGGTCCCGGATGCGCGCATGTTCAATCTCGGCCTGGCGACCGTGATTGTCGGCAACGGCCTGTTCAAGCCGATCATCTCGACCATGGTCGGTCGGCTTTACTCGAAGGCCGATCCGCGCCGCGATTCTGGTTTCACGATTTTCTACATGGGCATCAACCTGGGTGCCATGATCGCGCCGATCGCCACCCAGCTGCTGGCGCAAAAGATCTTTGGCAGCGATGCGATGCCCTCCTACAAGGTGGTGTTCATCGCCGCCGGCGTCGGCATGCTCATCAGCCTGGTGTGGTTCTG
>JBBSUF010000128.1:0-5038 GCA_038235185.1 Lysobacterales bacterium | reverse complement strand
TCATCCATGCGCACATTCCTGATCGGCAGCGCCGCGTTGTTGCTGGCCTCGTCACTGACCCCAGCATTCGCGGCCGAAGCCAACTGCACCATGCATTACGACATGTCCGGTGGTGGCGCGTTCTACAAGCATTCCACAGGCACCGGCGAGATCTCCTGCAGCAACGGCCAGCATCTGTCGGTCGCCATTGAATCGAAAGGTGGCGGCCTGACCTTCGGCCACTCGGACATCAAGGATGGCGTCGGCAAGTTTTCCCCCGTGTCCGATGTCCACGACCTGATCGGCGGCTACGCGACCGCGGAAGCAAATTCCGGCAGTGGCGAAACGTCCAAGGCGCAGGTCGTGACCAAAGGTTCGATCTCGCTGGCGCTCACCGGCAAGGGCACCGGCCACACATTGGGTGTCTCGTTCGGCAGCTTCATCATCAGCGCGCGCAAGTAGGCGCCGTACCGTGCAGCGCAACGGCATCTCAAGGATGCCGAAGGCCTCGGCAGGCATGCTGCGCTGACTGAAGGGTTGATCGTCCAAAGCGCGCTGTTGCTCTTGGAATCGATCATCAGGAAACATGAAAAAGCCCCGCTTGAAGCGGGGCTTTTTGTATCAGTTCCAACGCATTCCAAACTGCTACTGATGCTTGTGTCCGGCTTCGACCTCTCCCTTGGACAGGTAGCCGTCATGGTTGGTGTCCATGCGCGTGAACATCCCCTGCGCGCCCGCAGCATGCTCGGCGGCGGTGATGTTGCCGTCATGATTGGTATCCATCATGGCGCCCATCCCATGCATGCCACGCATGCCGTGCATCCCATGCATGTCGGCCATGCCATCGTGGTCATGTCCGTCCTTGACTGCATCCATGCCGGCGGCGTCGCGATCTCCGTCATGGTCGCCTTCCATCTTCTCGTGCGCTGCTTTCATTTCATCACCGGTCACCTTGCCGTCGTGGTTGGTATCCATTTTCGCGAACATGGTGTGGACGAATGCAGTGGCTTCCACTTCGGTCACGACGCCATCGTGGTTGGTGTCCATCATCGCCATCGGGTTGCCATGCATGCCGTGATGCTCCATGCGCTCCCCGGCTTCACGATGCTCGTGAGCCGCCGCCATCTCCGCTGCGCTGATCATGCCGTCATGGTTGGCGTCCATGCGGGAGAACATCGCCTGCGAAGCGGCCGCGTGCTCACTTGCGGAAATGCGGCCATCGTTGTTGGTGTCCATGCGCTTGAACATGCCGTCGTGATCCCACGCCGCCCAAGCACTGGCCGACAGCAGCAGGCCACCCATCAACGAAAACAGGATCGTATGTCGAAATTTATGGTTCATTCGAAGCTCCGATTGCGAAAAATGTCCGCCCAGCGTGCGCCTGCCCCAATGAGCCAGCGGTTAATAGAGCGCTTTTGCGACAAGCGGACGCACGTGGCGACCCTCCCAGGTTCAGGTTGAAGGGCCCAGAGGACAGGTTTCGACAACCCATGATGGGGCGTGACGACTCAGCCGGCCTAGACGCCAGCTGAGTCGGGTGATCACGCCGCGTGGCGCAACTGCACCTGCGGGAAATCCACCGGCACATCGAACCCTACATTGAGATAGTTGGTGAAGATATTCAGCGCAATGGTCGCGAGGATCTCCACGATCGCTTCGTCATCGAAACCCGCGGCACGCAGCGCGTCGACATCACTGCCATCGATCGCGGCGCGCTGGTCGACGACCTTCAGCACAAAGGCGAGTGCAGCTGCTGTCTTGGGATCTCCGCTGCGTCCGAGTTGCGCGTCGGCCAGATCTTCATGGCTGATGCCTGCCTTGTGGCCGAGCGCAGTGTGCGCGGCCAGGCAGTAATGGCAGGCATTGCGGTCGGCGATGCCCACCGCGATCAGTTCGCGCAGTTCCGGGGGCAGCGTGCCGCCACCAAGGGCCGCAAAGCTGCCCCACAGGCTCGCCAGGGCGGCCGGCGAATTGGCGGCAGTGCGGAACATGTTGGGGATGCCGCCAAATGCCAAGGCGATCTGCGCCAAGGCGGGCTGGCTTCCGGACGGGGCGGTGTCGAGGCTGAGCAAGGGAAGACGGGACATGGCGATGGTTCCTGAGGTCGAAGAGAGCGCCGGCGGCGCAGGTAGACTGTCCGCCTTCCGTAGGGACTCTTGATCACGTAAAGTCCAGTTTTATTGCCAATTCGTCCCAATGACTACCGACCGACTCCAAGGCTTGCTCCAGCGCTTCTCCGTGAGTGCCCGGATGTTCCATTCGGGCCCGTTATGCGGGCTGCACGACTTTGGCTCCGACGACGGCTCCGGCCACCTGCACCTGATCCGGCGCGGCCCGGTGCGCGCGCAGCATGCGGCCGGCATTGTCATGCGCATCGAACAGCCAAGCCTGGTGCTGTATCCGACTGGCCTGGCACACCGTTTCCTGACGGATCCGGACACCGGCGCGGACCTCGCTTGCGCCAACATCTGTTTCGGCAGCGGCCGCAGCCCGCTTGCACAGGCATTGCCGGAGATGGTGATCGTGCCGCTGGCGCAATTGTCCAGCGCGACTGCCGTGCTGGATTTGTTGTTCGAGGAAGCATTCGCACAGCGATGCGGTCGCCAGATCATCGTCGACCGCCTGTTTGAAGCCGTGCTTGTGATCGTGCTGCGGCACCTGCTCGACAGCGGGCGCCTGGCGGTAGGGCCACTTGCAGGTCTTTCGCATCCACGGCTCGTCCACGCGATGACTGCCATGCATGACGCGCCGCGCGAGCCGTGGACACTTGCCAGCCTCGCCGCCCGCGCCGGCATGTCGCGCAGCCGCTTTGCAGCATCGTTCGCGCAGACGGTCGGCGTGCCTGCAGCCAGTTACCTCGCGACATATCGGATCAGCCTGGCAAAGGATCTGCTGCAACAGGGTCGCCTACTGGAACGCATCGCCGAAGACGTCGGCTACGGCAGCTCCGCCGCGTTGTCGCGCGCATTCAGTGCGCAATGCGGGGCATCCCCTCGCGCGTGGAAACAGGCGCAATTGAAGGTGGCCGAATGATTTCCTTCATCGTCCCGGCGCACGACGAAGCGGCGCTGATCGGCGATTCGCTCGACGCGCTGCACGCGGCCGCTACGGCGCTGTCGCTGACGTATGAAGTCATCGTCGTTGACGATGCATCGACCGACGACACCGCCCCACTCGCGCAGCTACACGGCGCCCGGGTCGTGCGCGTCGCACATCGACAGATCGCCGCCGTGCGCAATACCGGCGCGGCTGTCGCGGACGGCAAGCGATTGGTCTTCGTCGATGCCGACACGCGCATCGATCGCGACGTCCTGGCCGCTGCGATGAAGGCACTGGACGAAGGCGCATCAGGCGGTGGCTGCGCGGTGCGGTTCGTTGTCGCCAGCTGGAGCGAGCGTGCATTTACTGCGCTGCTGATGCGCGTGTTCCGCTGGACGCGAATTGCCCCGGGCTGCTTCATTTTCTGCACGCGCGAGGCGTTCGACGCGGCGGGAGGATTCGATGAGCGGTGGTATGCAGGCGAAGACGTCGCCATCAGCCGCGCACTCGCAGCCGTCGGCAAGTTCGTGATCCTGCGCGAATCAGTAGTCACTTCCGATCGCAAGCTGCGCACTTTCGGCGTAGTCAGCCACTTGCACCTGCTTACGCAGTTCATTCGCAACGGTCGACGTCTGTTGCATTCCCGCGAGCATCTGGGGATCTGGTACGACAAGCGGCGATGAAGCAGCCGTTGATTCCACGCAGCAAGCACCTGCATCAACGCGGCAAGCGCGCGCGCAACCCCCACAGGTAGGCGACGCCATAGCCGAGGAATAGCCCCGCGATTGCAGCCCATGCGCCCGCGTCGAGCCACGCAGCCATTGCATCGGGCGCGTGGCTGGCCAGATGCCGCCAACCCACCCACAGCCCCGCAAGGATGCGCAGGGCGACCATGATCGTCAGCGCCAGCATCAGCCATCGGTTCGGCGTGTACCACAGGGTGTTGCCCTCACGCTCGAAGCGCGTGAGCCAGAGACTGATGATGCCAAGCAACGCGCCTGCCAGCAGCCCAACCACCGCATCTGGCAACGCATCGGGCACCCAGCGCGTCGTCACCCACGAGGAGAAAACGAAGACAGGTAGCGACACGGCCACCAACCACGCATTGCCACGCACCATCCAGCCCTGGGCCCGACGCCGTGCCCGGCCGTTGCGATAGCGCACCCACAACGACAACGGCAACAACACCAGCCATAACGCGAAGAGCGCCAATACCAACAAGGGAATCAACAACAAAGGCATGTGCGGCGGATGGTCCCAGCGAGGTCGCGATTGCATCCACGAAGGCGGATGCAATTACGCCAGCGCGGTATGCAACCACGCTGGCGCATTTGCAATGCTGGAAGTAAACCGTTACTGGACGGTCAAACCATCATAAACGACGTTGACGACGCCGGGCGTGCCATGCGCGATTTCATGCGCTTTCTCACGCAGTGCGCTGGTGGCGACATGTCCGGTGAGGTAGACGGTGGTGCCATCGACCTTCACGTCGATGCCGGACGCGTCGGTGCCCATGCCCTTGGCCAAGTTTTCCTTGACGTCATCGGTCTGCAGCATATTTCCGTTGGCGGGGACGGGCACCTGGACCACGGTGGCGCCCGGGCCGGGCGTGTTGACGACGACCGGACGGGTCGTGCATGCAGCAAGCGACGCGACAGCAATCAGGGCGATGGGGAGCAATTTGAGATGCATGGGCAATGTCCTCTACAGTTGATGAACAGGCGGAAGGGTCGCTGCCATAACGTCAAATTGAAGTGATTTGTTGCAGTGCCACGGACTTCCGTTCATGCGGCAGCCGGATTGGGGTCACTCAGGCTTACGGACCAGCGTGCAGACTCACACGAACTTCCCGCAGGGATCACCAAATGAAAGCCACTTGGCACACCGCCATGCTTGCCGACAGCGACGACACCGTCATCGTCGAGAACAACCATTACTTTCCAGCGCATTCGCTGGTGCGCGAGCATCTGCGTGAGTCCACGCACACCAGCACGTGCCCATGGAAGGGCACCGCGCATTA
>JBBSUF010000127.1:0-5043 GCA_038235185.1 Lysobacterales bacterium | reverse complement strand
GTTGTCGGAGGTCTTGGACGCGACTTCCTTCAGCATCTGCGCGCCCATGTTCTCGAACTTGTCGGCCAGCTCGATCTCCTTGGCGACGGACACGCCGTCCTTGGTGATCGTCGGGGCGCCGTAGCTCTTCTCGAGCACGACATTGCGGCCCTTGGGGCCGAGTGTTGCCTTGACGGCATTGGCGAGAATGTTGACGCCGCGCAGCATCTTGGCGCGCGAGTCCTCACCGAAACGAATTTCCTTGGCAGCCATTGCGATTACCTCAAGATATTTTCAGAAATGGGGGTTAAAACCGGTGAACAGCGACGTCGATCAGCCAATCACGGCGAAGATGTCGTCTTCCTTCACCACCAGGATGTCGGTGCCGTCGAGCTTCACCTCGGTACCGGCGTACTTGCCGAAGAGCACCTTGTCGCCGACCTTGACCTTGGGCGCGCGCGTCGACCCGTTGTCCAGCGCCTTGCCTTCACCGACGGCCAGCACTTCGCCCTTGATCGGCTTTTCGGCAGCGGAATCGGGGATGACGATGCCGCCAGCGGACATCTTTTCTTCTTCCATGCGCTTGATCACGACGCGGTCGTAAAGCGGCTTGATATTCATAGACAACCTCTTAAGTGCTTGATTGGGCTGGGAAACGGCCGATCATGTTAGCACTCTAGTGACGAGAGTGCCAAACGCCGGCGACACAAATGCCCTTGACGGGACTGTCCACGAGATGGGGCACATGGCCTGGGTTTCAAGGGAGCCACGGCGTCATACGGATCGCGGGAAGGCAGACGCACGCTGGGTAAACAGGGCCCAGAAACGACAAGGCCCGCATCCGCAGGCCTTGTCGTTTCTCGCTAGCGCTGGCGTTGGGCTTCTTATGACCCGTCCAGCTGGCCACCCGCCTCCCGGATCATTGTCAGGAGGATGGCCAGAAATGCCGCTCGCTATCCCTCCCCATCCCTGTGCCCAATTTGCATCCTGCCTTGGGTCGCCTCCATGCCTCCTCCTTGTCCAAACGCGGGGGCGTCTGGAGCCAACATCCATGTCGGCCCAGCAAGAATTGCGACCTGGGGGCGATTTGTGAAGAGGGTGGGTGAGCAAAAAACGTGAATATCGTTATCGTAATGTAATAAAAGCCATTGGAATGTGGATCTTACGTTGCGTATGGATACCGATAGCGCACAAGTATGGGTGAGTATCTCTAACCACGTGAGCAGTAGTAACATTCCCATCTTCTCAACGCGCCAATGGGAATTTGATGACACCCCAATCGCGAATCCGGCTGGCACGCCGGCATGCCGTAATGTCGCAGTTGCAACTGGCCAGCCTGATTGGCGTCCAGCGCAGCGCCGTCAGTCACTGGGAATCAACGCAGGCCAAGAATCCCAGTGTCGAGCACCTGCGTCAGCTTGCCGTGGTGACGGGTGTGCAGTTCGAGTGGCTGGCCACCGGTCGTGGCGCGATGGCGTTGAGCAACGAGGTCCGCATGGACTCTGTCCCCACCGCCGACGCGCTGCTGATCGACGAGCCGATCGAGCTGCGGCTGCTGCACGCGTTTCGGGATGTTTCGGCGCAGTCGCGCGTGTCGCTGGTGGACATAATCGAGCAACTGGCCTCGCAACGCACCGGGCGATCACGCGAGAGCATGGCGCGTGCGCACGTCGAGGCAGGCTCGACGCGACACCCCGGCAAAGCCACCGGCACCTCGCTGGGCTAGGCTGGGCGACCGCCGCTTGCAGTGCGCTATCGAAATCGTGTCGTGACCGTCCTCATTTGCCATTGCAGTTGCCCCGACATCGACACCGCTCGGCGCATTGCCGAGGCTCTGGTCAACGAGCGCCATGCCGCGTGCATAACGCTTTTGCCCGGCGTGCAGTCCATTTACCGCTGGCAAGGTGCGATCGAACGAGCGGACGAGATCATGCTGTCGATCAACACGACACGGGCGCAGTTCGAACCGATGTGCGCGCGCATCGCCTCCCTGCATCCATACGAACTCCCCGAAGTGCTGGGGGTCGAAGTGGCCGCCGGACTACCGGGGTACCTGGAATGGATCGTCGACAATACGGGCACTGGAGACTCAAGTGGCCAATAAGGTGATGCTGTGATGGTGATGCTGTCCCGTTTTCGCCGCGTGCTCGCGTCGTTGCTCATGTGCGCGCTGATGTGCGTGGCGGCTCCGGCGCTCGCGGTGGACGAGTCCGACCTGTTGCCGGTGGACCAGGCCTTCGCGCTGACCGCCTCCGCGCCCACCCGCGACCGCATCGTGCTGAGCTGGCGCGTCGCCGATGGTTACTACCTCTACAAACAGCGCATGAGTGCGCAGGCCGTCAGCGGCTTCGGCACGCAGGCGTTGCAGCTGCCGCACGGTCAAACGCATCACGATGAATTCTTCGGGCAGGTGGAAACCTATCGCAAGCAGGTGGTCGGCTCCCTGCCGGGCACCGCGACTGCTGACAGCGTCACGCTGAAGGTCAAATACCAAGGCTGCGCCGATCTTGGCGTGTGCTATCCGCCGCAGACGCGGATGTTGACGGTGGCATTGCCGGCGGCCGCATCCGCGCCCTCCGACGACGGCGGTTTCGATGCGCTGAGTCGCTCGCTTGCCGGTGGTAATGCGCCACTGGTGGGCGCTGCTCCAGGTGCGATGGATGCAAAGCCGTTGCCGCCGGAACAGGCGTTCGGGTTCGAGGCGATCGTGGGCGACGGCAATACGTTGTTGCTGCGGTTTACTCCGGCGAAGGGCTATTACCTGTATCGCGACAAGGCATCGTTCGGGTTGACGGGGGCGAGTGGAATCACGACTGGCACGCCGCGTTGGCCGCAAGGCACCCCGCATCGCGACGAACACTTCGGCAATGTCATCGTCTACTTTGAGCAGATCGATGTGCCGTTGCCGCTACTGCGCCAGGACGCGAATCCCGCGCATGTCACCCTGACGGCGACATTCCAGGGTTGCCAGACCGATGGGATCTGCTATCCGCCGATGACGCGCACGGTGGCGTTGGCGTTGCCCGCTGGACAAGTCACGCATGCCAGTGCGGTGCGCCCGGTTGCAACAGTCATTGCGGAACCTAAATCGGCAGATGCCACCGCGCCCACTGACGCATTGGAAGCCAGCATCAATGCCGCGGCACCAGTCGCAGCCGAAGACAGCCGGCTCGCGTCCGCCCTTGCCGGATCCAACAAATGGCTGACGCTGCTCGGATTTTTCGGTGCTGGCCTGCTGCTGGCATTCACGCCATGCGTGTTGCCGATGATTCCCATCCTGTCCGGCCTGATCGCAGGAAGCGGCACGCGCCTGGGCACCGGCCGTGCGCTTGTGCTGTCGCTGGTGTATGTGGTCGCCAACGCGCTGGTGTTCACGGCGGCTGGCGTGGTCGCGGGTTTGCTGGGTGCCAACCTGCAGGTGGCGTTCCAGAACCCGTGGATCATCATCGCCTTCGCGGCGTTGTTCGTCGCGCTGGCGCTGTCGTCCTTCGGGCTGTACGAACTGCAGTTGCCGATGGCACTGCGCTCGCGACTGGGCGCGATGACCGATCGCCAGCGTGGCGGCTCACTCGCCGGGGTCGCGGCAATGGGCGCGCTGTCGGCGCTCATCGTCGGCCCGTGCGTTGCCCCGCCGCTGGCCGGCGCGGTGCTGTACATCAGCCAGAGTCACGATCCTGTGTTCGGTGGCGCGGCATTGTTCCTGCTGGCGATGGGCATGGGCGTGCCGCTGCTGGCGTTCGGCGCGGCCGCGGGTCGCGGGATGCCGACCAGCGGACCATGGATGACGACGGCACAGCGGATCTTCGGATTCGTCTTCCTCGGGCTTGCGGTGTGGATGCTGTCGCGCATCCTGTCCGGCGCGTTGACGCTGGCACTGTGGGGATTGCTGGCGTTGGGCGCAGCGGCATGGGCGTTCACCGCTGCAACCGTCAGCCCGCGTACGCGGCTGGCATCACGTTTTGCCGGACTGGTGCTGGCGGTGGTCGGTGCCGCGCAACTCCTGGGCGCACTTGGCGGCGGCAACGATCCGCTGCAACCGCTGGCAGGCGTGATTGGTGGCAGGCTGGAAACACGCGAACTCGCCTTCCGCACGATCAAGTCCTCGGCCGATCTGGATCGCGAACTCGCCGCTGCCAGCGCCGCGGGAAAGCCGCTGCTGTTCGATTTCTATGCGGACTGGTGCGTGAGCTGCAAGGAGATGGAGAAGTACACCTTCACCGATCCAGCCGTGCATGCCGCGCTCGGCAACTTCGTGCTGCTCAAGGCCGACGTCACTGCCAATGACGCGGTAGACCAGGCGCTCATGCAGCGCTTCGGCATCATCGGGCCACCGGCGACGCTGTTCTTCGGCGGCCAGGGTGAACATCGCGAACTGCGCCTTGTTGGGTACGAGAAGGTCGCGCCATTCGTCGACCGCATCCAGCACGCGGCCCGGTGAACGGCACCACCAAGGTACTGCTGGTCGCGCTCGCTGCCGGTGCGCTCGGTGTCTTCGCCAGCGTGCTCACGACCGGCCCCGGCCCATTGCTCCGCAGCGAATCCGGCCAGCGCGCACTGAACGCGGTGCTGTCGGCGAATGCCTCAAAGCCGCCGTCTGGAGTGGCTGTTGCCCGGCTGGGCCAATCCATCCCGACCGTGACCCTGCCTGCACTGGACGGTTCGAAGGTCAACGTCCCTGCCGCCTATCGAGGTCGTCCCCTGCTCATCAATGTCTGGGCGTCATGGTGTGGACCCTGCGTGCGCGAAATGCCGGAGCTGCAGCGCTATTCCGCGCAACATGCTGCCAACGGCGTGCAGGTGGTCGGGATCGCGCTCGATGATGAGATTGCCGTGCGTGCCTTCCTCAAACGTGTCGCGGTGGCCTATCCGATCCTGCTGGACACGCCGGGGCCCGCGGATGCCGGTGTTCGCCTAGGCAATGTCAGTGGCGTGCTGCCGTATTCGATCCTGGTGTCGCCGGATGGACGCCTGCTCAAGCAGCGCATTGGGCCATTCGCCGAGGGAGAAATCGAAGGGTGGGTCCGGGACTAGCGATTTAAGTCAAACAATCGCTTAAATCCAGCC
>JBBSUF010000126.1:0-5054 GCA_038235185.1 Lysobacterales bacterium | reverse complement strand
GCCGAACAACTCGCCAGGCTCGGGAATTGCCGCGCCACGCGGCGCTTTCAAGCCGAAATAGAGCCAGGTCTTGCGGCTGACCATGCGCCCGCGCGCGCTGCGCACGAGATAGCCTTGCTGGATCAGGAATGGCTCGATCACGTCTTCGATGGTGCCGCGTTCTTCGCTCAAGGCGGCAGCCAATGATTCGACGCCGACCGGGCCGCCATCGAAGTTTTCGATGATCATCATCAGCAGGCGACGGTCGAGGTTGTCGAAACCTTCGGCGTCGACCTTCAACATTTCCAGCGCGGCTGCGGCGACCACCTTGGTGATCACGCCGTCGGCTTTCACCTGGGCGAAATCACGAACGCGCCGAAGCAGTCGGTTGGCAATGCGCGGCGTGCCGCGCGCGCGACAGGCGATTTCGACAGCACCCTCGGAATCGCAGGCGATATCGAGGATCTTCGCCGCACGTCGCACAATCGCGGTCAGCTCCGTGGTGTTGTAAAACTCCAAGCGCTGAACGATGCCGAAGCGGTCGCGCAGCGGCGCGGTCAGCAGGCCGGCACGCGTGGTCGCGCCAATCAGCGTAAACGGCGGCAGGTCCAGCTTGATCGAACGCGCGGCCGGGCCTTCGCCAATCATGATGTCGATCTGGAAATCTTCCAGCGCCGGGTAGAGCACTTCCTCGACGATCGGCGACAGGCGATGAATTTCGTCGACGAACAACACGTCGCGTGGTTGCAGGTTGGTCAACAGCGCGGCGAGATCGCCGGGACGCTCCAGCACTGGCCCTGATGTAGTCCGCAGGCCGACGCCCAATTCATTTGCTATCACATGCGAAAGCGTCGTCTTGCCAAGGCCGGGTGGCCCGAAGATCAACACGTGGTCGAGCGCCTCGCTGCGGCGCTTGGCTGCTTCGATGTAGATGCCGAGCTGCTCGCGCACCGGCTGCTGGCCGAGGTATTCATCCAGCAGCCGGGGCCGGATCGAGGCCTCGATGGCTTCGTCCTCGCGGGTGGCCGACGGCGTGGTGATGCGGTCTTCATCCATGCGGGCATGGTCGCATGACGTTGGTTAAATCGCTTGCTTGCAATGGTTCATGCAAAGCGGGTCAGCCTGCAGATAGCCTCAGTCGCGAGGATATAAAGGCGGCAACGCTTCATTTTTCGCCCTTGGGATGACCCGCCAACGCGGCCCCTGTTTGAATGCCTCCCGCAGCTTGGTCCGCGTGACGACACCATCGCCGTCGCCCGCCCAGCGTGCGCGCTGCAATGCGACGATGGCCTGCCGCTGCTCACCGTCATCGAGCCGTGCGCACAACTCATCCAGATCAGTCACAGGTGGCAACGCCATCCCGCACAAAACGTCAGCGACATCAGCCAACGCACCATGATCCAGTGCGCGCTTGAGGTCGGCCATCGACATGGTCTTCCTGTCAGTCGTCGGTGCTGCGCGCTCGTTGTCGACGGGGACCGGAGCCTGCCCTCGGCGATGCGAGCCCCACGCCAATGTCAGCAGCCATAACCCCGCGAAAAACACGCTGACCAGCGCCCAGGATTGCAATCCCGGGAATCCCGGCACTCGCGACGAGTTGTTGGTCCGTGCAGTCGTGGTGTCCGCGCTGGACGGCGTGGTGGGCGCAGTACCGAAACCATTGGCGCCCGGCGCCACGTCCAGGTCGATGTCCGGCATCGACGCCGTGCGAGCCAACCCGGCGCGGACATCCCACCAGGCCAGTCGCGGACTGCCAATGTGGAGCGTCCCCGCATGTCCCGGCACGATCGAGAATTTCCGCGTCACGCGAACGTGTGGCCGTCCATCGCTGAAGGTTTCAACCGTCTGCGCGGGATCTGGAAACACCTGCGCACCATCGCCCACCGTCAGTTGCAGGTCGGGCATCTGCGCCGCGGTCGCGCCATCGGCCGTCGCCTCGATGGTGACGCTGGCGGCTTCCCCGGCGCGCGCGTGCTGCGCGGCCGCGAGATAGCGCAGCGTCAATCCTCGCAGTGGCAACCATGGTTGCGGCGCGTCGGCTGGAATCGCGCGCACTTTCAGGAATCGTGGCGCGCTTGCCGCACGCAGGTCGCGCTGGCCGTCGCCCAGCAGGTCGTCGAACAGACCACCACCGCCGCCACCCTTGCCCTGGAAATGCGCGCCGGGAATCGTCAGCGTGCCGCTACGCTCGGGGATCAGCAGGTAATGTCGCTCGACCACCATGTACTGGCGTCCGGCGATATCGCGCTGGTACTGCTGGTCATCGCCGATCCGCTGCAGCGATGCGCCATCAGGCGTGACCTGGTCGAGCTGGCCGGAGACCAGTGGCGTCGCCGAAAACAAGCGCACCGTGTATCCGACGGCCTGCTGCACATAGGGTTCCTGCGCATCGGCTTCGCTTTCGATGAAGACGCCGCCATCTGCATGCGTTGGTGCAGCGACCGGCGCGCTGACGGTCAAGGTCAACGGCTGCGTGCGCACGTTGCCGACACTCAGGCGCGGAATCGTGATGAGTCCCTCACGCTTGGGTTGCAGCGCGACCGCGAACAGCACGCGGACGTGGCTGACGCCGTCGATCAGTTCGAACTGCCGGCTGTTGCTGTCTCCGCTGAGCTGGAAGTCGCCGAGCAACGGCGAGTAATCCGGCGACGACGCCATTGCCTGGTCGGTCTCGATGTTGAGCGTGGCGGCTTCGCCGAGTGCAATGCGGTCGCGATCCAGCCATGCCCGCGTCTGCGCCATCGCCGGGCACGTCAACACCGTGAGCAGCAATAGCGTGAGCACACGCGTGATCGCGCATGCTCCAGTCATTCGCATGGTCCACGCCATCAGTTGCCTCCTTGCTGGCGGCGTTCGTATTCGATCCGGAATTTCTCACGCAACAATCCACCCGGATCATCCGGAACGCGCCTCAACCAGGCCTCATTGGCGAGACGGCGTTCGCGCTGCACCGATGTCTCGGCGCGACGCTCCACCGGTTCGCCCTTGGTTGTGCGGGCAGAACCATTCTGAATGGCCTGTTGCATGCGCTGACGCTGCGCGGCATCGGCCGCACGTTGTGCCTGTGCGCTGGCAGCACGATCCGTTGATGGCGATTGGTCTTGCGATGATGACTGACCCTGCCGGGGGTCAGATGGGTTCGGTCGTTGTTGAGCTTGCTGTTGGCCCTGCTGTTGGCCCTGCTGTTGGCCTTGCTGTTGGCCCTGCTGCTGGCCTTGCTGTTGGCCTTGCTGTTGGCCGGACTTTTGCTTCGGCGAGGAATTCGCGTTCTGGTTCCCCTGCTGCTTGCCCGAAGGTGGATGACGCTTTTTTGCGGCTTCGACCGCCTGTCGATTGGCCAGCGCATCGGCCATGTGCGGCTGCCGGCGCAGGGCGTCATCGTAGGCGGCAATCGCCTCGTCGTAATTGCCTTGCCTGGCGAGTGCGTTGCCGCGGTTGTAGGCCGCATCGGCGCCGGGCAACCCTTTCCACTGTGTCGCGGCCGCCGCAAATGCATTGTGGCGATAGGCCTGCACGCCCTGCTCAAGTTGCGCATGCGCTTGCTGATCGGCGCGCAACCACCAGTGGTTCGCGGCCTGTGCCGGCTGCAGCGGCAGCCATGCACACAACATCAGCGCCGCCAGCATCCCACCACGCCGGAACGCGAACAGCGCAAGCAGCAGCACCGGAAACACCAGCCAATAGCCCTGGTCGCGCCAGACCCGCGTTTTTTCGCCATGCGTCGCCATCGCATCGGCGCGTGGCGGGTCCAGCACACCCAACGCAGCAAGGTCTGCATTGCCCGCGCGCACCGCCGCATATTTCCCATTGCCGGCGCTGGCCAATGACTGCAGCGATGAAGCATCCAGATGCGTTTGTGCGATCTGGCCATCGGCATCCCGATACGCTGCGCCGGTGGGCGAGCCCAGCCCCAGCGCCGACACCCTGTATCCGGCACGCGCCGCGGACGATGCCGCATTGCGCGCCGATGCATCGGCATGATCGGTCAACAGGAGAATATCGCCGTGATCGAATCCGGCCTGGTGCAGGAGTTTTTCCGACCACGCGATTGCACGATCGGCATGGCTGCCATCCGTCGGCATGACATCGGGTTCCAGCGCGTCCAGGAACAGCGCGACATTCTCGGCGTCGTCGGTCAGTGGCGCCACGGTAAACGCATCGTCGGCGAAGGCGACCAGGCCAACTTGCCCTCCGGCGCGCTGGTGCAGGATCGCCGCGATCTTCGCGCGCGCTTGCAGCAGGCGTGATGGCGGCAGGTCACCGGCGAGCGTCGCACTCGACAGATCCAGCGCAATCACCAGCGGCGCGCGGTGCTGCCACAAGGGCTGTTCGACGCGTTGCCACGATGGTCCGGCGAGTGCACCGATGGCCAGCGCGGTGCCAAGCAGGCCGAGCCACAAGCCGCCTTTTGCACTTGCGCTGGAGGTAGCATCCAGAAGATGCGGCAGTAAATGTGCGTCGATCACATCACGCCAGACACTGCGTCGCCGATGTGCCGCGCGCCACCAGAAGGCCATCAATGGCAATACGAGCAATGCCAACAACCATTGCGGCCTGAGCCAGTGCAAGGCGGTCAGAGCTGCAATGAAGGCGTCGACATTCATGCGCGCATCCGCCGCGGCAGCGCAAACGCCAGCAGACCGCAGGCAAGCGCCGCGCCCAGCGGCCACGGATAACGCTCGACCAGCGGACGCACGCTTTGCCCGGGTTGTTTCACCGGCTCCAGGCGCTCGATTTCACCGTAGATCCCGGCGAGTTCTTCGGTATCGCGCGCACGGAAGGACTTGCCGCCGGTGAGGTCGGCGATGCGCTTCAATCCGGCAACGTCGGTGTCGTCGTCGGCACCCGGCATGGGCAGCGCAATGCCGAAGACCGACAACTGCGCATCACCACCGCCAAACGCAATCGTATGGATGCGCACGCCTTCATCGTGCGCCAGTTGCGCCGCCTTCATCGGATCGAGCATGCCCGCATTGCTCACGCCGTCGGTCAACAGGATCATCACGCGCTGGCTGGCCGGTTGCGCATGCAGGCGTTTGACTGCCAGTCCGATCGCATCACCGATGGCGGTCGCG
>JBBSUF010000125.1:0-5067 GCA_038235185.1 Lysobacterales bacterium | reverse complement strand
GTGTCGATGGCACGCTTCCTGCGCGAGCCGCGTTAGGGCGCGGAAGCTCGACTCACCGATCCCTCCGCGAATCGCTGGATCGTTTCAACGTCATTGCCAGCGGTTTCAATCTGGCAAAGTCATTCGCCGCGCTCCACCATTCCGCCCAGCACGCCTTCGCCAAGGTCGGCCGCGAACAACTGTTCCAGGTCCTTGCGTGCTTCCTGCGAGGTCTGGATCAGCGCGGCTTCGTCGTCATAGACCTGGTGCTGGGTACGCAGCAATGCCTCGTCATGTTCACGGAAGCGTTGCGCACGTTGCGTGGCAGTGGCCTCCGGCATCCCCATCGCCATCAATACACGCTCGCCCATGTGCAGGCTGGAAAAGAATGTTTCGCGCACGACTTCCACGCCCAGATCCATCAGCTCCCACGCATGCCTGCGATTGCGGGCGCGCGCGATGACTTTTGCCTCTGGATATTCGCGTCGGATCAGGCGAACGGTTTTGAGATTTGTCTCGACATCATCCACCGCAACCACGAACACCTTGACGTTGGCAGCCCCCGCGGCGCGCAGGAGCTCCAGCCGGGCCGGATCGCCGTAATAGATCTGGCTGCCGAAGCGACGCACGAAATCCACCTGCTCGGGGCTGTGCTCGATCGCGACAAAATGCACGCGTTGCGCCAGCAACAACCGCGCGACGATCTGGCCGAAGCGTCCGAATCCCGCGATCAGCACCTGCGGATGCTGGTCGTCGATGACGTCATACGCGCGTGACTGCGTGCGTTGCGGATAAGCAGCAAGCAAGCGCGCCATGGCGATCAGCAGCAGCGGCGTCAATGCCATCGACAGGCTGACGATCGCCACCAGCCGGTCGCGCAGGACGCTGTCGAGCAGCCCTGCTTTCTGCGCTTCGCCGAAGATGACGAACGAGAATTCGCCGCCCAGCGCCAGCACGCTGCCGAGCAGCAACGCCTCTCGGACCTCCAGTCGGCCCGGTCGCAATCCGACCGCGAACAACACCGCGAACTTCACCGACATCAACATCGCCACGCCCACGGCGATGATCATCGGCTCGGCGATGACACGCTGCAGGTTGATGCTCATGCCGATCGCCATGAAGAACAGGCCGAGCAACAAGCCTTCGAATGGCTGGATCTGCGCTTCGAGTTCATGGCGGAATTCCGAATCCGCCAGCAACACACCGGCGAGGAACGCACCCAGCCCCATGCTCAACCCGGCCAGCTGCATCCACCAGGCACTGCCCAACACCACCAGCAACGCGGTCGCAGTGAACACTTCGGGCATGCGCGTGCGCGCGATGATGCGGAAGAGGTGCCGCAGCAACAGTCGTCCGCCGAACACCAGGACCGCAATGGCGAGTGCGGCTTGCAACGCCATCCACCACAGCGGTCGCGATGCGTGCGTAACGGCACCGCCGAGCAGCGGAATCGCGGCCAACAGAGGGATCGCCGCGAGGTCCTGGAACAGCAGGATCGCAAAGCCGAGTCGGCCGTGATTGCTGGTGAGCGCCTTGCGTTCGGCTAGCAGTTGCAAGCTAACGGCCGTGGATGACAGCGCCAGGCCGAGCCCGATCACCACCGCAACCCTCCATTGCAACCCCGCCGTTAGTGCCAAAACACCGAGCGCCAGCGCCGACAACAGCACCTGCAACCCGCCGACACCGAACACAGGCTTGCGCATGACCCGCAGGCGTGCAGGCGACAACTCCAGTCCGATCACGAACAGCAGCATCACCACGCCGATTTCGCTCGCCGCGAGCACCGGCGCGGCATCACCGACAACGCGCAAACCGAACGGCCCCAGCACCACGCCCGCCACCAGATACCCGAGCACCGCCCCAAGGCGCACCCGCTTGAATACCGGCACCGCAATGACGGCCGCCAGCAGGAACACCAGTGCGAGTTCTAGACCACCACCGTGCATGGGCACCTCCTTGCACGGAGTATGGCGCGAACCTTTGCATGGCGAGTCTTCGGCTATGCTTTCCAATCGTCGGGGCAGGACGGCCATGGCAAGGAAACCCGGGCGCATGCAGAAACACTGAAGTTCGGCGTTGATGCCCCCGATGGAACCGGCGCTTGATCCGGCTGTCGAAGCAGTCCTGCAACCTGACCCTGCAAGGGAACGATGATGTCCCTGTCCCGCCTGCGCACGGATTTCCAGTTTGCGATCGTGGTGTCCTTCGGCCTCGTCGCGGTGCTGGGCATCGTGCCGTTTGCGATCTACCGGTTCACGCAGGGGGAATGGTTGATCGCCGGCATGGATACCGCAGTCGCGGCGTCCCTGCTGGCATGCGTGGCGTACGCGTGGTACGGAGGTAATGTAGAGCGTGCCGGATTGCTGCTCGCCATCTTCGCCAGCAGCGGCGGCGTGGCGGCGGCGATGTTGCTCGGGTGGCTGGGCCTGCTGTGGATGTACCCGTTGCTGCTGGCCAACTTCCTGCTGATCAGTCGCGGTCGGGCATTGGTCGCCTCGACACTTGCGATCGGTTGGCTGGTGATCGACGGGCGGATGTTCGACAGCGATTTGCATCGACTGTCATTCCTGGCCACCGCCGCGGTTGTCTGTGCAAACGCATGGATTTTCGCCCAGCGCACGGCACGCCAGCGCGAAAAACTGGAGGCTCTTGCGGAGCACGACCCGCTGACCGGCGTCAACAACCGACGCGCGATGGAACACGAACTGCTTCTTGCGATCGAAACCCATCAGCGGAATTTCGGCGCGTACGGTCTCGCCGTGCTCGACCTGGATCATTTCAAACGCATCAACGATCGCTATGGGCACGAAGCCGGCGATGCAACGCTGTTGGCGTTTACAGCGCTGGTTGAGCGCTCCATCCGCAAGCTCGACCGGTTTTTCCGCATCGGCGGGGAGGAGTTCGTGCTGTTGCTTCCGGGCGTGAATGCCGACGGCCTGGCGATGCTCTGCGAACACCTGCGTGCACGTGTTGCCGAAGAACTGCGCTATCACGACGACATCGTGACGGTCTCGATCGGCACGGCCCTGCTGCGCAATGGGGACGACACAGCGAGCTGGCTGATGCGCGCCGACGAGGCGCTGTATCGCGCAAAGAGCGCAGGACGCAACCGGGTGGAAGCCGAAAGCCGCCTCGCCACCCAGTCCTCTGCGGGAGTCGAACCAGGCGAGAGCAGCCTGGCTCGTTGATCATCTTTGCTGCGCACCGAAACGCCCTTGGTGCGACGTTCCGCTGGCTAATGCGGATTCAAGCCCCCTTCGAAGCGAAACTTGTCTATCGCTTCATCGACGAGAAAAATTCGTCGTTGGACTTGGTCGACTTCATCTTGTCCAACAGGAACTCCATCGCGCCGATCTCGTCCATGCCATGCAGCAGCTTGCGCAGGATCCAGATCTTCTGCAGCAACTCCGGCTCGATCAGCAGGTCTTCGCGGCGGGTGCCGGAACGGTTGATGTCGATGGCGGGGTAGACGCGCTTTTCAGCGATGCGGCGGTTGAGGTGCACCTCGGAGTTGCCGGTGCCCTTGAACTCCTCGTAGATCACCTCGTCCATCTTGCTGCCGGTCTCGACCAATGCGGTGGCGATGATCGTCAGCGAGCCGCCCTCCTCGACGTTGCGCGCGGCGCCGAAGAACCGCTTCGGGCGATGCAGCGCATTGGCATCGACACCACCCGACAGGATCTTGCCAGACGACGGCACCACGTTGTTATAGGCGCGCGCCAGACGGGTGATCGAGTCGAGCAGGATGACGACATCCTTCTTGTGCTCGACCAGGCGCTTGGCGCGTTCGATGACCATCTCGGCCACCTGCACGTGACGGCCGGCGGGTTCGTCGAAGGTCGACGAAATCACCTCGCCGCGCACGGTGCGCTGCATGTCGGTGACTTCCTCGGGCCGCTCGTCGATCAGCAGCACGATCAGGTGCACGTCGGGATGGTTGTGGGTGATGGCCGTGGCCATCTGCTGCATCATCATGGTCTTGCCGGCTTTCGGCGGCGAGACGATCAGCGCACGCTGGCCTTTGCCCTGTGGCGCCATCAGATCCAGGATGCGGCCGGTGATGTCTTCGGTCGAGCCATCGCCACGCTCAAGCCGGAACTTGCGGCGCGGGAACAGCGCGGTCAGGTTCTCGAACAACACCTTATTCTTCGAGGCCTCGATCGGCTCGCCATTGATGGTGTCGACCACGGCCAGCGCGAAATAGCGTTCGCCATCCTTTGGCCAGCGAATGCGACCCGACAGGTGATCACCAGTGCGCAGGTTGAAGCGGCGGATTTGCGAAGGCGATATGTAGGTATCGTCGGGGCCGGCAAGGTAACTCGCCTCGGCCGCGCGCAGGAAGCCGAAGCCGTCCGGCAGGATTTCCAGCACGCCGTCGGCGGCGACGCCTTCGCCATGGCGCGTGAGCACCTTGAGCACCGCGAAGATGACGTCCTGCTTGCGTGCGCGGGCGACGCCTTCGGAGATGTTCAGCTGCTCGGCGATGTCGAGCAGCTTCTGCGCCGGCATCCGCTTGAGGTCGCCGAGCGAATACTGCGGGAAGCCTTCCGGGATGTTGGCCGGGCGTTGCAGGTTCTGCTGCTCGTTGCTGTTGTTGTCCTGCGGCATGCCGTCATCGCGTGGCCGGTCATTGCGCGGGCGGTCGCGGCGATTGCGGAAGCGCTCGCGGCGGTTGTTCTGATGGTCGTTGTCGCGCGGCGGGTTGGGCACGTTGCCCGCGCCATTGTTCGCGCTACTGGCGGGCTGACCGCCATCGGCCTGGGGGGCGCTGGGCGCCGCAGCGGCGGATGGCGGAGCCGGCGGCGGACTACTAACAGCCGGTGGCGGCGACACAGCCTGCGCAGGCGCAGCCGGTTCGGCGGCGGGCACGCGCGGCGCGCGCGGCTTGCGCGCGGGTTTTTCGGCGATGTCGCCGGAATCGGGGGTGTTGTCGGACAAGTGCGAATTCCTCGCTAAGCGGCGAGCGCCCGCGATGCGCGAGCGGCGTTGGGAAAGAAAAGAGGTTTTGGGAAGGGTGCGGCAGAGAAACCCGTGCCGGTGAGGCGAAACTAGCACTGCGCCGGGGCGGCGGCAAGTGGTGGGCGGGAT
>JBBSUF010000124.1:0-5097 GCA_038235185.1 Lysobacterales bacterium | reverse complement strand
TGAGGACTCCCTTGCTAGTCATATGTTCGCCATCGCGACGCGCTTTCGTGTGTTCAATCACATCTCCGGCGGTTAACTTCGAGGCGATCTTATGGCCCAAACCTTCGCGGAGTCGAGTCAGGTTGCCCCGTTGGGTCACAGAAATTGTTTTCAGATTGCGGACATAGATCTCGTACCAGTCACATAGCTGGGCAACCGTATCTCTGTCACCCTCCGCACGACCATGTGCTTCATGCATCGCGAGATCCCTTTCGGTACGCTCCGCCCATACGCGTGCCGCCGTCTTGGTGGGGAAGGTTCGTGAGACCGGATCGAAGCCCTTGCGCCTGATTATGGCGCGGACTTTTCCGCTGCGAGTTTGATAGGTGGCCATCGGTGTACCAAGCCTAGCTTGGTACACTATTGGTACACAAGTAATAGGAAATAGAGGGTAATCGGGGGAACTTGGGTGAGTCTGCGGGAACATAAGTGTCTGAAAAACATAGAAAATTGATAGATCCCGCCGCCCTCCGCCTATCTGTCGCCCCGATGATGGACTGGACCGACACGCATTGCCGTGTCTTCCACCGCATCCTGGCGCCGCATGCGCGGTTGCATACGGAGATGGTGCATGCCAATGCGGTGATCCAGGGCGACCGGGGCAAGTTGCTGGCGCTGGATCCGGTCGAGCATCCCGTTGCGTTGCAGCTGGGTGGCAGCGAGCCGGCGTTGCTGGCGCAGGCGGCGCGCATCGGGCAGGCGCATGGGTTTGATGAGATCAACCTCAACGTGGGCTGCCCGTCCGATCGGGTGCAGGCCGGGCGCTTTGGCGCGTGCCTGATGCGCGAGCCGGCCTTGGTCGCCGATAGCGTGGCGGCGATGGTCGCGGCCTGCGATGTGCCGGTGACGGTGAAGTGCCGGCTGGGCATCGACGACGACGCGCATTACGAAGTCTTCCGTGCGTTCATCGACCAGGTGGCTGCGGCCGGTTGCAGCACCTTCGTGGTGCATGCGCGCAATGCGTGGTTGAAGGGCTTGTCGCCGAAGGAGAATCGCGAGGTGCCGCCGCTGAGGTATGAGTGGGCGTATCAACTCAAGCGCGAACGTCCGGAGCTGGCGGTGATCGTCAATGGCGGCATTGCGACACTGGACGCGGCTACCGCGCATCTTGCGCACGCTGACGGCGCGATGCTGGGGCGCGCGGCGTACCACGATCCTTATCTGCTGCATCGACTTGATGTGGCGTTGTTCGGCGGCGAGGTGCTGGAGCGCGCCACGTTGTTGCGTGCATTCCGCCCACATATCGAAACATGGCTGGCGCAGGGCATTGCGCTGAAGCACATCACGCGGCATGTGCTCGGACTCTTCCACGGGCAACGCGGCGGGCGTGCATTCCGGCAGGTGTTGAGTGAAGGTGCGCACAAGCCGGGTGCGGACTGGTCGTTGATTGAATCGGCGCTGACCCATACGCAATTGGATTCGAGGCTGGCTGCATGATCACGCATGATGTTTCCGCATTCGTCGAGTTCGCACGCACGTTGGCGCCGGATGCTGGTGCAGCGACGGCGCGTGCGGCCTTCCTGGTGGCGCCGGATGGTTTCCGGCTGGCCGGACAATCGGCCGAAGACAATCGCTACATGGCGGAAGCATCGGACTTCGATGCAGCACGCGCCTCGCAACAGCATCGCGACTTGCAGCGCGCGATTTCCAGCGAACTGCCGGTGGTGTGTTTCGCCGGTGATCCGGCGACGCCCGATGCGTTGTTCCCCAACAATGTTTTCGGCACCGCGCATTCCGCGTCGCATTCCGCGCCACGTTACATCGTCGGCCGCATGCGCCACCCGGTGCGCCAGCAGGAAGCGTTGCGTGCGGACATCCGTAAATTCTTCGGCAACGTGCTTGGCTATGAAGCGGTCGACCTGTCGATGCAGCCACATGCCTGCGAACTCACCGGCGCGCTGGTCATCGATCGCGCGCGTGGGATCGGGTTTTGCGGATTGTCCGAGCGTTGCGACGAGGCGGGTGCGCGCCTGCTGCATGATACGTTTGGCTTGCGCGCGACATTGATGTTTGCGCTGGCACCGGGCGAGTACCACACCAATGTCGTGCTCGCGGTGCTTGCCGGGCGGGCCGCGATGATCTGCCCACAAGGCTTCGCCGATCCGGCCGTGGTGGAGGCCATCGCTGCGATGTATGCGCCACACGCGATCGTGTTGTCGGCCGCCGAGCATGCGGCGTTTGCCGGCAATGCGATTGCGTTGTCGCCGGGCCAAGTCTGGATGAGCGCGACCGCCGAACGCGCCTTGACCCTGGCCAGCCGCAAGGGATTGGGCGACGCTGGATTCGCGGTGGGCAGCGTCGAGCTGGATGCGATCGAGGCCGCGGGCGGGTCGTTGCGGTGCTGTATCGGGGAAATTTTTTGAGGCCCAGCGCGTGATGGGACCGGTCCGGCTGAACCGCAGGGCATGATGCGGGGGAAAAGTTAAGGACATGTTCACCGCCAACTTTCAACAATCACCTCGTTCCTTTTCCCACCCCTGCCGGATCCCCCATGCCGCTGCGCCGCCATCTGCCCCTGTTCCTGCTGACCCTCGCCTGTGCGACGTTCAGTGGATGGGCGATTGCGCGGCCCCCTGCAGCTGATCGTGCTTCGCTTCCGCAGACGGCGGAAGGAGACGCGCGCGGGCACAGGGAGGATGCCTTGTCCAACAGCGTGCGCAGGATCGAGCGCAATACCCGCGACCAGGTCTTGAGCGCCGAGCGCATTCCATTCGATGGACGCGACGTCAATCGCATCAAGACGGTCGACGAGCACGGCCGCGTGCGTGTCTACATGGACGATCCGCAGTCCCGTCCGTCTGATCCAGAGCCGCCTTCCAACTGATCCCTTGGCGAGACTCTTCTCGCCAAGGTGCTGCCTACACATTGCCACGACGGCTGAATAGGGCACCCTGACTCCCTAAGGCCGTCGGCCAAGCCTCGGAGTGACCCATGCGTATCCTGCTCGTCGAAGATGAAGCCCCCTTGCGTGAAACGCTGGCGGCACGCCTGAAACGCGAAGGCTTTGCGGTGGACGCCGCCCAGGATGGCGAGGAAGGCCTCTACATGGGCCGCGAGGTGCCATTCGATGTTGGCATCATCGACCTGGGGTTGCCCAAGATGTCCGGCATGGAGCTGGTGAAAGCCCTGCGCGATGAGGGCAAACAATTCCCGGTGCTGATCCTGACCGCGCGTTCCAGCTGGCAGGACAAGGTGGAAGGCCTCAAGCACGGCGCCGACGATTACCTGGTCAAGCCGTTCCATGTGGAGGAGCTGCTGGCGCGCATCAATGCGCTGGTGCGCCGTGCCGCGGGTTGGAGCAAGCCGACGCTGGAGTGCGGCCCGGTGGTGCTGGACCTCGCGGCGCAGACGGTCAGCGTCAACGGCGGCAACATCGACCTGACCAGCTATGAGTACAAGGTGCTTGAGTACCTGATGATGCACGCGGGTGAGCTTGTCTCCAAGGCTGATCTCACCGAGCACATCTACCAGCAGGATTTCGATCGCGATTCGAACGTGCTGGAAGTCTTCATCGGCCGCCTGCGCAAGAAGCTGGATCCCGATGGCACTCTCAAGCCCATCGAAACGGTTCGCGGTCGCGGCTACCGTTTCGCGATCCCGCGCACCGAGGAATGAGTGGGCCGTTGCGCAACGTTTGATCATGTTGCGCATCACGCCGCGAGCCGGTCGCGATGAGTGAGCCTGCTTCTTCCGCCGCGAGTCCCGCCGTGGGTCTGTCGGGGGGCGCATCCGATGCAAGTCCTGATGCCCGCGAACCGCTGCTGCAATGGCGGCCGCGCTCACTGCAGTCGCGGCAGCTTCTGGCTGCAAGCTTGGGCTTGATTGCGTTCCTGGCGCTGGCCGGATTTTCACTGGATCGCGCATTCGTCGACGTTGCTGGCCAGGGTCTGCGCGAGCGCCTCAAGGCCTACGCGTTTACCTATGCCGGGGATATCGAATGGGCGCGGGATGGCTCGCTGATCCCGCCCGAAGTTCCACCCGATGGCCGGTTCAATCGGCCAGGCGGGGGCTTGTATGCGGATATCGAATTGCCCAACGGCGTCTGGTTTTCCGGCTCGGCGCAGGGTCCGCGAATTCCGCGGGGCAGCATGCTCGGCGGGCACGAGGAAGTCTTCGATGGCCCACTGCGCATCACCAAGAGCGACGGACCCCGGGGTGAGGTGTATCGCTACGGCATAGGCCTGGTCGATGCAACCCGCAGCGACAACGCGGAATTCCCGTACACCATTTACGTGATGGAAGATGCTGGCACGCTGCCACGGCAGGTGCGCGTCTTCCGCCAGGCGCTGTGGGGCTACCTGGGGATTGCTGGCGTCGTGTTGTTGTTGTTGCAGGCGGTGATCCTGCGCTGGAGCCTGCTGCCGTTGCGACGGGTGATCGACGAACTCAAGCGCGTGCAACGCGGACAGGCGGCGCACATGAGCGAGCGCCATCCGCGCGAGTTGGAGCCACTGACCGACAGCATCAACGCCTTCGTCGAAAGCGAGCGCGAGAATCTCGATCGCCAGCGCAACACGCTTGCCGATCTCGCGCATAGCCTGAAAACCCCGCTGGCCGTGTTGCGCACGCGGCTGGACAACGAGGCCGACGCGAATGAACTCCGCGAGGAACTCGATACCCAATTGCGACGCATGAACGACCTGGTCGGCTACCAACTGTCGCGCGCGGCATCGAGTGGGCACACGTTGTTCGCCGCACCCATCGCGATCGAACCGCATGCCGAACAGATCGTGCGTGGCCTGGAAAAAATCTACGCCGAAAAAGGCGTCATCTGCGAATTCGATATCGATCCGGCAGCCTGTTTCCACGGCGAGCCAGGCGACCTGCAGGAATTGCTGGGCAACCTGCTCGAAAACGCCTTCAAGTGGGCAGAGTCACGCGTGTTGCTGACGATCCAGGTCGGAGCGACCGCAGCCAAGCGTCGGCCGGGCGTACTGATTGCCGTGGACGACGACGGCCCGGGCATCGCGACCGAGAAAATCGCACATGTGCTTCAACGCGGTGTGCGCGGCGATGAGCGGGTGCAGGGGCATGGCATCGGCCTGGCGATCGTGCAGG
>JBBSUF010000123.1:0-5138 GCA_038235185.1 Lysobacterales bacterium | reverse complement strand
CGGTGGACACCAGTTCAACATCGCGCGCGCTCAACGCGCGAGCGAGGTCAAGCAAGCCAGTCTTGTCGGAAACGGACAGCAGCGCGCGGCGCACGCGGACACGATCAGCGGACATGCGGGAAGGTCGGCAGGAGGGAAGCGGATTATAGCGGGCCGCCGGAATCCCCATTACGAATGTGACCCAACGCCCCCGCGCGTCGTAAACCCGCTTGCATGGATCAAATGCGGCCCAACATGCGCTCGCGACCAAACCCGCTCCTACAAAGAGCGGCGTTACTCAAGCGATGCCGTAATCCAGCAACTTCTTGCGCAGCGTGGCGCGATGGATTCCGAGCATCGCCGCCGCGCGGCTCTGGTTGCCATCGCAATGTTGTAGGACTTCGACGAAGAGCGGGATTTCGAGCTCGCGCAGCGCGATTTCATAGAGATCGTTCGCACCGCAACCATTGAGGTCGCCGAGGTAACGACGCACGGAATTGGCGACGTGCTCACGTAGTGGTGGACGCGCAGTGGTGCGGGATGAAGTGCCGATGGCGTCGGTACGGTCGGCAGCGTTCAAATGAATCCCCTCTGCAACAGTCAAGCGCGAAACGCAACGTCCGCCAGTTGCGACGGGGAAGGAAGTCTAGCGCGCGTACGACTCATTCGCCAATGCCGAGGATGCCTTATCCGCCCGTCAAGCCTCGGCGTCAGCGGAAGTCGAAGGTGAATGCGACGACTTGTGGCGTCGGTTCCAGGATGTCGATGGCGATGCGCGCATCCTGGCCGCTGGCGAGCGTCTTTTGCGTTGTGCCGGACGCCTGGTAATCCCGCGGAGTGAACAGCCGCGTACCCGCAACGCGGCCGTCGACATCCGACAACGTCAGCAACAGTGAAGGCCAAGGTTGCGCCCAGCGCGCATCGTTGCGAAAGCTGGCGGTGACGTGCAGGATGCCACCGCGCTGCGGATCGGGCCGCACGTCGCGCTCCAGCAATGTGAATGCGTCGGGTTCATGCCATGCCGGCAACCTGCAACGCAGGATGTCGCACAGCGTGGACAACATGGGTCGCCAACGCGCATCGGCCGCAAGTGGAGCCCAATCCGCAAGCAGCATCTGCAACAACAGCAGGCACGTCAATCCGGCGATGATGGATGGAATTCGCCAGCGGTAATTTGGCGAGTTGATCGACGTTTTTACAGGACGGCCGGCAAAAACCGATGCCTCGGAGTTGGGTTCGATGGCGTCTGGTGTTGGTGCTGGTACGACCGCATCGGCTTCCTCATCGACCGCGAGCTCGGATTCGTCCGGTGGTGGCGGAAGCTCTGGTTCGACCGGTAGCAATTCAGGCGTGTCGCCTGGCGTCGACACCTGGGGCGGAATCGATGGCTGCAACGCGTCGTGGCAGCGCGGGCAATGTTCCGGTGGCAGGCCGCTGACGGGATCCAGCGCGACGAGGAACTGGCAATGGGGGCAGAGGACGAACATGCGCCCTATTCAAACATGCTGGGACGCGGCGTCACCACTTGGCCCGCCATCAACCACGACGTCGACCGTCGATGCGCACCCAGTCGCCTTCGCGCGCGACCTGGAGTTCGTCGAACCACCGCGCGTATCGCGCCAGCAGTGCATCTTCCTGACCCACGAGGATGCCTGACAACGCAATGCGACCGCCCGCTGCGGTGCGCGCTGCGAGCATGTCGGCAAGCTGGTCCAGCGCGGATGCAAGGATGTTGGCGACGACAACCGGATACGTGGCGATGGTTTCATCGGCGGGCAGGCAAACCGTGAGCTGGTCGCCGACACCGTTGCGCTCGGCGTTGTCACGCGTGGCGAGCAGCGCCTGCGGATCGTTGTCGATCGCCATCGCGCGTGCCGCGCCAAGCTTGAGCGCCGCCAGCGCGAGGATGCCGGAACCGCAGCCGTAATCCAGGACCGCCGCACCCGCCAAGACACCGCCGGTGGCAAGCGCATCGAGCCACTGCAGGCACAGCGAGGTGGTCGGATGCGTCCCCGAGCCGAACGCCAGTCCGGGATCCAGGCGCACGATCGCGGCATCGACAGTCGTCGATGCATCGTCCGGCAACGCCTGGTTCCACGGCACGATCCAGGTGCGTGTGCCAAACCGCAGTGGCACGTACTGGTCCATCCACACCCGTTCCCAATCCTGGTCGTCAACCTTGCGAAAACGTGCGGCCGAAAAATCCAGCGCCGGGTCGAACGCGTCCAGCGCTGCGAGCAGCAGCAGCGCATCGGTGTCGTGCGGAAATAATGCCGTCAGCACCAGCGCATCCCATAGCGGGGTTTCGCCGACCCCGGGCTCCAGGATGGCCTGCTCGTTCGCGGTCTCGGCATCGGCGTCCAGCAGTGTCACGGCGAGTGCACCGACGTCTTCCAGCGCGTTTTCGTAGCGTGGCTGCTCGGTCTCGCGGCAGCGCAGCGTGAGTTCGAGGAAGGGCATCAGACGATCAGCAACGACTTTTCCTTGCGCTCCGCCAGTCGCTTCTCGAGGTAATGGATGTTCTGCCCGCCTTGCTGGAAACCACCGTCGGACAGGATGCGTTGTTGCAGCGGGATGTTGGTCTTGATGCCGTCGACCACCAGTTCGCTCAATGCGACGCGCATGCGGCAGATGGCCTGCTGGCGATCGGCCCCATGCACGATGAGCTTGCCGATCATCGAATCGTAGTTCGGCGGCACGCGGTAGCCTTCGTAGATGTGCGAATCCACGCGCACACCAGGACCGCCCGGCGCGTGGAAATGCTGGATCAAACCAGGCGATGGCATGAAGGTATCGGGGTCTTCGGCATTGATGCGGCATTCGATGGCGTGACCATCGATGACGATGTCGCCCTGCTTCAATGACAGCTTGTGGCCCGCGGCGATCATCAACTGCTCGCGGACGAGGTCGACGCCGGTGATCATTTCAGTGACCGGATGCTCGACCTGGATGCGGGTGTTCATCTCGATGAAATAGAAGCGGCCGTTCTCGTACAAAAACTCGAACGTGCCGGCGCCGCGATACCCGATGCGCAGGCAGGCGTCGACGCAGACCTTGCCGATTTCGGCGCGCTGCTTGGGAGTGATGCCCGGCGCGGGTGCTTCCTCGACCACTTTCTGGTGCCGGCGCTGCATCGAGCAGTCGCGCTCACCCAGATGGATCGCGTTGCCCTGGCCGTCGGCCAGCACCTGGATTTCGATGTGGCGCGGGTTCTCGAGGAATTTCTCCATGTAGACCATGTCGTTGCCGAACGCGGCCTTGGCTTCCTGCTTGGTGGTCGCGATCGCGGTGGCGAGCGCCGCCTCCGTGTGCACCACGCGCATCCCGCGCCCGCCGCCACCGCCGGCGGCCTTGACGATCACCGGATAGCCGATCTTGCGTGCGATGCCGATATTCGTGGCGACGTCATCTCCAAGCGGACCACCGCTGCCCGGCACGCATGGCACCTTGGCGTCCTTCATCGCGCGGATCGCTTCGACCTTGTCGCCCATCAGGCGGATGGTGTCGGGGCGCGGGCCGATGAAGATGAAACCCGATTGCTCGACGCGCTCGGCGAAATCCGCGTTTTCGCTGAGGAAACCATAGCCCGGATGGATGGCCTGGGCATCGGTCACTTCGGCCGCCGCGATGAGCGAGGCCATGTTGAGGTAACTGTCGGCCGATGCCGCCGGGCCGATGCAGACCGACTCATCGGCCATCGCCACGTGCTTGAGGTTGCGATCCACGGTGGAATGCACGGCGACCGTGCGGATGCCCATCGAATGGCACGCGCGCAGGATGCGCAGCGCGATCTCGCCGCGGTTGGCGATGACGACTTTGTCTAGCATGAGGGTTCCGTTCGTCCTGGGCGTAGTGAAGTGAAGTCGAAAGACTTCAGCCAATCACGAACAAAGGCTGGTCGAATTCAACCGGCTGCCCGCTTTCGGCCAGCACCTTGAGCACCGTGCCGGAGACTTCGGCCTCGATCGGGTTGAACATCTTCATGGCTTCGATGATCCCGAGCGTCTCGCCGGCCTTGACCGCCTGGCCCACGCTGACGAACGCGGGTTTGTCCGGCGCCGGCGAGGTGTAGAAGGTGCCGACCATCGGTGCGCGCACGATGTCGCCTTCGGGCAAGTCGGACTGCGGTTTGGAGTGACTGCCGGTGGCGGCTTCGGTCGGCGACAGCATCGGCATCGCGGGGCCGGCGCTGGCAGTGGTCGCAGCGGGCGCTGGCGCGTACATCATCGGCGGCGCGGGCGCGTAGCTGCCGCGCGGGGTGCGGGCCAGGCGCACCGACTCCTCGCCTTCCTTGATCTCGATCTCGGCGAGGTTGGATTCCTCGAGCAGGTCGATGAGTTTCTTGATCTTGCGGAGATCCATGCTGGTCTCTCTTTCTAGTACTGAGGTGGAAGTCGGGAATCGAGCTGCGCAAGCGCGGCTTTAGCGTTTGTCCAGCCGCGCAAGCGCGGCTTTAGCATTTGTCCAGCCGCGCAAGCGCGGCTTCCAGGGCATAGCGATAGCTGTCCGCGCCGAAGCCGCTGACGATGCCAACGGCCAGGTCGCTGAAGTAGCTGGTGTGGCGGAAGGGTTCGCGGGCGTGCGGGTTGGACAGGTGTACTTCGATGAATGGAATGGTGACCGCGGCCAGCGCGTCGCGCAGGGCCACCGAAGTGTGGGTAAAGGCGGCGGGATTGATCAGGATGAAGTCGGTGCCATCGTCGCGGGCGGACTGGACGCGATCGACCAGGACCGATTCGGCATTGGATTGCAGGCTGGTCAATGTATGCCCCGCGCGTTCGGCGCGACGGCGCAGGTCGGCGTCGATCTCGGCCAGAGTGCAATGGCCATAGACGTCCGGCTCGCGCGTGCCGAGCAGGTTGAGGTTGGGGCCGTGCAGGACCAGCAGGTTAGGCATCCGGGACACCGGGCGGGGGACGCGCAGTCTGCGTGAAGCCGCCAATGGTGTCCAGTTCGACGACGTTGGCTGGATTTAAACGATTGTCCGTGAGATCAGTCCTGCGCCCACGCTTCGATATCGCCATCGGCAAACGGCCCGATGCGCTGCTTCAGCAGGCGCCCGTCGGGCGACACCAGGATCGAATATGGCAGCACGCCACTGGCATTGCCGAGGCGCACTCCGGCGTCGGCGGGTCCCGGCGTGTCCAGCAGGATCGGGT
>JBBSUF010000122.1:0-5178 GCA_038235185.1 Lysobacterales bacterium | reverse complement strand
GGTACAGGAACGACACATCGACCTGATTGAGCAGATTGCGACGATAACGGTACCCAAAGTTGATGATGCCGTCATCCCCGACCAGGTAGCGGGAGCGGAAGCTGACAAGATCCTGTCGACGAAACTTGGGATCCCATTGGTAGGACGCGCCAATTGACCAGCGATCATTGACCGCCCAAGTACTGTCGGCAACCCATGCGGACTGACCGCGCTCCACTGGCGTCTCACCCGGGATCGTCACTCGGCTGTCGTTGAGGTAGTGAATCTGCCCTAGGCTGACGGATAGCTTCTCGTGCCCGTCGGACTGACGCAGCAGACGACTGGTCAAGGCAACCGTGAGATTGTTGGCATCTGTCTGGCGATCGGCGCCGGTATAGCGGTTGTCGCGGAACAGCTGCCCCCAGCTGAAGGTCAGCGGTTGGGTGTCGAATAGAGGCAGGTCGTCCTGGTTGCGGTACGGTGCATTCAGGTAGAACAAGCGGGGTTCCAAGGTTTGAAGGTAAGTCTGACCACCCCACACCGCATCCCGGTCGAAATAGAGCCCAGCGTCGACCGAAGCGATCGGCAAACTTCGGCTCGGATTCGTATTGGTGAAACCGGCGATCTGGGCCGGGGTAGGGTTTGCGCCGAAGGCTGCTTGAGCGCGGCTTACTGCAATCAGATTGGCCAAACCGTTGTCCAGCTGATAACCGGTATATCGCCAGGCCAGAGTGGGCCTGACGAACCAGCTATCGCCTTCCAAGGGGAGGCTGACGTAGGGTTTCAGGTCGAAGCGTGAACCACCAGGCTTGACTGGATCCTGGAAACGCACAGCCTCGGCATTCACCCCAGCGGTCAGCCACTGCGTGTAGGGCCTCTCCCACCGGAACCCAGCCCGCGGCAGGCGGTTGTAAGGCAGGACTGCTTTTGTCAGCGTGTGATCGGCGAGCTCCTGGTAATCAGCGGTGATCGCCCCATCCCAATATTGGCCGTGACCGTACAAGCCGATGCTACTGGTGACTGAAAAAGGCGACAGGCCATTAAGGTTGTTGTGGAAATCCTCCAGATAGCGGGTGTCGCTGATCCAGTTAAGGTTGGTGCGCGCCTGCCACGTTGGGCTGATGTCTTGGCTGGCGCCAAAATGGAACAAACCGCGGTTGTCCTTGCGGCGGTTGGCCAAGTCATACCCATTGAGCAGGAAGTCGTCGGTTTCGGCCTGCCGCTCCCGCGAGGTCAAGCGATCCTGGGGCAGGAAGGCCGCGTCCAGCACACCGCGCCCGTGCTCGGTCAGATAGCGGAATTCACCACCCAACTGCAGGCCACGGCTGGTCATCAGGCGCGGCGTCAGCTCCAGGTCGTAATTCGGAGCGAGGTTGATGTAGTAAGGCTGCCGGTAATCGAACCCGTTGCGGTTGGACGATCCCAATGTCGGGTACAGCAGGCCCGTGCGGCGGCGATTGTCGATGGGAAAGGGGAAAAACGGCACGTAGAGCACCGGTACCCGGCCCACGCGCAGCACGGCCTTGCGCGCGACACCGGTGCCGGCATCGGTATCGATGTCGATGCGCTGGGCGCGCAGCTGCCAGCGGCGGTCGTCCGGGGGGCAGGTCGAATACGTCGCCCCGTATAAGGCGCCTTGGCTGCCATGCATTTCGATGTGTTCGGCACCGCCATTGCCACGTCGGGACAGGAGTTGGTACTTCACGTCCTGCACGTTATGCGTGTCGGCGTTCTGGTCCCCCTCCGCGCGATCGGCGACGATGCGGATGCCCGCGGCCTGATACCGCACGTCACCTTGGGCGACGTATTTGCTGGTCTGCTTGTCGTAGTCGAGCTGGCGCGCGCCCAAGAACTGATCGCCTCGGCGCAGGACGACGTTGCCGTGGAATTCCGGGTTTTCATTGGTGCCGGTGAGCTGGTCGCCAGCGATATCGGTGGGTTGCTGCGACTGCACTTGCGGCGGGGTGGTGGTCTCGGCCGGAGGTGGCGCATCGGCAAAGGCGGGCACCGCGTCCTGGATCGGGCAGAGGCGATAGTCAGCCGGGCGGTTGCTGGCGGCATGGGCGCATAGGGACCAGGCGATGCACAACGGCAATGGCAGCAAACGTAGGGTTCGGCGCACGCGGGCATCCGTCAACGGGAATCGGCCGTTAGCTTGCCGTATCCATCCGGGTGCGGCAATGCAGAAACGCTGTAATCGGGAATCGGGTGGTTTGCGAAGAGGCGGTCAGGCCGGCATGAGCGCTTCTACGTGTGCCACGCTGCAATCCCCTAGTGCCTCAAGGCTATAGCCACCTTCCAGCAGGGACACGATGCGGCCCTGCGCATGGCGGTCGGCCAGCGCGACCAGTTCCGTGGTCAGCCAGGTGTAATCCCCGGATTCGAGCTGCAATTGCGCCAGTGGGTCAAGCCGATGTGCGTCGAAGCCGGCGGACAACAAGAGTAATTGCGGCGCGAAGGTATCCAGCGCTGGCAGTAGCTGCATTTCCCAGGCCGCACGGAACAGCTCGCTGCCCGCGCCAGGCGGCAGCGGCGCATTGACGATATTGCCGACGCCGCATTCATGCGCAAAGCCTGTGTCGGGATACAGCGGCATCTGGTGCGAACTGAGGTACAGCACACGCGGATCGCGTTCGAAGATCGCCTGCGTGCCATTGCCGTGATGTACGTCGAAATCAACGATCGCCACCCGCGTCAACCCGTGCGCCTGCATGGCATGCAGCGCCGCCACGGCGACATTGTTGAACAGGCAGAACCCCATCGCGGTATCGCTGGTCGCGTGGTGCCCGGGTGGGCGCACTGCGCAGAACGCGCGCTTGGTTTCACCGGCCAGCACGGCATCCACGGCCGCGATCGCCGCACCGGCGGCGCGCAGGCCGGCCTCGGCGGAATCCGGCGACAAGACGGTGTCGGGATCCAGCTGGATGCGTTGCGTCGGCGCGCTGTCGAGGACCAGATGCAGCAGCGACGGCGTGTGCGCCCGCAGGAGTTGTTCATGCGTGGCGCGGGGCGCGTCCCGCCAATCGAGCGCATCGGGAAAAGCCCCGCGCAAAGCGCTGGTGACGGCAGTCAGGCGCTCAGGCCGTTCGGCATGCCCGGGGCCGGTGTCGTGCTCAAGACAGGCTGGATGCGTATAGACGTGCATGCTGAATTGAGGAATCGCCTCGGACGCCAGTTCAGACTTTCCGGCGATCGTGTTTCCACAACACTTCACCGTGTCCGCTGGCGCGCGCAAGCACGCGCGACAGCACGAAGAGGAGATCCGACAACCGGTTGAGATACCGGATCGCCTCGGGGCGCACGACATCGTGGCGCGCCAGGGTGACCGTTTCGCGTTCAGCGCGCCGAACCACGGTACGGGCGACATGGCACCGCGCGGCTGCTTCACCGCCGCCGGGCAGGATGAAATCCTTCAGTGGTGGCAATGGTTCGTTGTACCGATCCAGCGCCACCTCCAGCGCATCGATATCGGCGTCGAAGACAGCGGCGTGCCCTGGGATGCATAACTCCCCACCCAGGTCGAACAGCTGGTGCTGCAGCGTGACTAGCAGCTGCGCAATATCGTCAGGCAGCGGGCTGGCCAGCACCATCCCGATGGATGAATTGGCTTCATCCACCGTGCCGTAGGCCGCCACGCGCGCGGAATCCTTGGCCACGCGCGTCCCGTCGCCAAGACCGGTGGTGCCGTCGTCACCGGTTTTCGTATAGATCTTGCTGAGGCGATTGCCCATAGGTAGCTGCAGCCCGGAGACGCACTACACCGTCTGTGCGCGCAGTGCGGGCAGCTGGCGGCGTAAAAGCGCAAAGCCGCCGAACAACACCGCGCCATAGAACAACGTCCCAAGCACGGTCCACTGGAAAAAAGGAATGGCAGCGGCATAGCACGCGCCCAGTCCGATGGTGCACGCAGGGCTGGCGTCGAGCGGGCTGGCCGTGGCCCACACGGAGAAATTGGTGACCAGGAAAAACAGCACCGACCCGCCAATTGAATACGTCAGCACGCGCGCCGCAGTAACACGGCTGCGTAGCCCGAAGCCCAGCACGGTGCACAGCACGATGCAGGCGTACACGGTCAGGAAATGGGCACTGACGAAATAGTCCAGATACGTCCCACCGTTCATCATTCCCAGCGCCAGGTCGGAGATCAGCATGGCGATCAGAGGCACGATGACGGCCCAGCGCTTGGCCGCGAAATACGCGCCACCGAACAGCGCGATCGCCTCGACCGGAGAGAAGTTCGGCGGATGCGGCAGCAAGCGCGTCAACGCGGCGACAAGCACCAGTCCAGCCAGGACCAGCGGGCCGGGCGCAGCGGCAGGAGTGGGCGCAGCAGTGCGAGCGGGGCGATTCATGGCGGTCGGCGCAGGTCGTTCAGCAGGAACCGTTAGCATAACGCACACCAGCAAACCTCCTTCGCATGAGTTTCCCTCCCATGACTCCGGTAGCAGCATGAACTCGGCGCACCATGACGTCATCATCGTCGGTGGCGGGCTGGTCGGCGCGAGCCTGGCGATCGCGCTGGATCGGATCGGCGTTGATGTGGGACTGGTCGAAGCCACGCCGGCCGGCGCCTTGCCGGCGGTATTCGACGAACGCAACCTCAGCTTTGCCGAAGCGACGGTCAACGCGCTGACTGCATTGGACGTGATGCAGAAATTGCAGTTGGCCGGCGCACCCATCCGTCGCATCCATGTCAGCCGTGCCGGCGACTTCGGCCGCGTCCAACTGGACGCATCGGATTACGCGCGCGAATCGTTCGGTCAAGTCGTGGTGGCGCGCGATTTCGGCCATGCGCTTGAAACACGATTGATCGAGCTCACCGGGTTGACGCGTTATCGGCCGGCGCGGTTTGTCGGAGTCGATCGCCATGCGCAAGAGGGCTGCGTCATCCGTGTAGCCAGTGACGGTGGGGAATCCCAGCTTTCCACGCGGCTACTGGTGGCGGCAGACGGAACGCACAGCGGCGTGCGTGATGGGTTAGGGATCGCCACGAAGTCGCATGACTATGGGCAAACACTGTTCGTCGCCCGCGTGCGCAGCGAACGCGCACCGGATGGCACGGCCTACGAGCGTTTTGGGGACGACGGCCCGACCGCGATGTTGCCGCGCGCTGATCGTCATTTTGGGTCGGTGCACGGAGTGGGTAATGCGGATGCCGACGCCGTGACACTGCTTGGCGATGCCGAATACCTGGCTAGG
>JBBSUF010000121.1:0-5224 GCA_038235185.1 Lysobacterales bacterium | reverse complement strand
GTGGTAGAGGGTCAGGAATGGCTCGATGCCGTTCTCCAGCAACGCGTCGACCAGGCGGGAATAGAAATCCAGGCCCGCCTGGTTGACCGCGCCGGTGCCGTCGGGAAGTATCCGCGACCACGACACGCTGAATCGATACGCCTTCAGGCCGAGCTCGCGCATCATCCGCACGTCGTCAGGCCAGCGCCGATAGTGATCGCACGCAACATCACCATTGTCGCCGTGCAGGGTCATGCCGGGGGTATGGGCGAAGCGCGTCCAGATGCTCGGCCCGGCGCCATCCGCCAGCGGCGAGCCCTCGATCTGGTGGGCGGCGGTGGCGGCGCCCCAGAGGAATCCCTCTGGAAATGCGAATCCAGCGTTCGGCGACTCGGTCATGCGCGGATTTCCCAACGGTGCGAGCGGCGTGGAAACGATTACATGGCAGAATAGCCCAGCATCTGCACAATTGCATGGTGGCGTGGGCGGCGAGGGATTCGATGGCGGGTGTGAAGCTCGAAGGCGTGCGCAAGGTCTATGCAAACGGATTCGTCGCCGTGGAGGGGGCGACGTTCGAGGTCACCGACGGCGAACTGCTGGTCCTCGTGGGGCCGTCGGGATGTGGCAAGTCCACCTTGCTGCGGATGATCGCGGGATTGGAGTCGATCACCTCCGGCACGCTGCGGATCGGCGAACGCACGGTGAACGACGTCGCCCCCAGCGAGCGGGACATCGCGATGGTGTTCCAGAACTACGCGCTATACCCGCACATGACGGTCGCCCAGAACCTTGGCTTCGCGCTGAAGCTGCGTGGGCTGTCGCGCGACCAGATCGACGTGCGCGTCCGCGAGGCCGCGCAGACGTTGGAGCTGGAGCCACTGCTGGAACGCAAACCCGCCGTGTTGTCCGGTGGCCAGCGGCAACGCGTCGCATTGGGGCGGGCGTTGGTGCGGCAGCCGCAGGTGTTCCTGCTGGACGAGCCGCTGTCGAACCTCGACGCCAAGCTGCGCCTGTCGATGCGCGTGGAGATCGCGCGGCTGCATCGGCAGCTCGGCGCGACGATGGTGTACGTGACCCACGACCAGATCGAGGCGATGACGCTGGGCCAGCGCATCGTGGTCCTCAAGGATGGCGTCATCCAGCAGATCGATACGCCCATGGCGCTGTACCGTGCGCCCGCCAACCTGTTCGTCGCCACGTTCGTCGGCAGTCCGGCGATGAACATCGTCCCCGGGCGACTGCAGCGCGATAACGGGCTCTGGCTCGAAATCGATGCAGGCGCACGCATCCCGCTGGGCATGACGTCCGTGCCGGATGCGTGGATCGGACAGGACATCCAGCTCGGGCTGCGCCCCGAAGCGCTGCATCCCGCCCGCAATGGCGAAGCGTCCTTCGATGCGCAGGTGGAGGTGGTGGAGCCCGTGGGCAATGAAGTGTTCGTCAACCTGCGCCTGGGCCAGCACGCGCTGGTCGCGCGCTTCGACGCCGATACGCTCCCTGTCGTGGGCGCATCGATTGCCTTGGGGATCCAGCCAGATGCGATGCATGTCTTCGACCCGGCGACGGGCAAGCGGCGTTCGCTCGTTGCCGCGACGCAGTTGCCTGCATGACTGCCTGGACCCTGGACCCTGAACCCAGGCGTCAGCGCGCCGAATTGCCAGCTTCAGCGTGCTCGAGAGCCGCAGCGCCCGGGCCCGAACGGGGACTGCGTGCGCCCATCACGATCACGCAGCCGTGCGTTGGAGACAATGCCGGTGCACGCTACAGGCGCAAGATTCACCTTCCTTCCTGATCGAGACAGCAGCCATGGCTTCCCGTGCCGCATCGCGTCGCTCTGTCGTTGCCACTGCCGTCTATGGCCTCTTCAACCCGATTCCGTTCGGCTGTTTTTTCGCCGCACTGATCTTCGACATCGTGTACGCCCGAACCGCAGTCATGCTGTGGGACAAAGGCGCCGCGTGGCTCATCACGTTCGGCCTTCTGTTTGCCATCCTCCCGCGCCTTGTCAACTTGGTCGAGGTCTGGATGACGTCCCGCCGCACCGCCGTGCGCTTTCAGCGGCTCGACTTCTGGCTCAACCTTGTGGCCATCATCGCGGCGATCTTCAACATGCTCGTGCACAGTCGTGATGCCTACGCAGTGGTTCCCGCCGGCATTTGGCTTTCGGCCTGCACGGTCATCCTGCTGTCCATTGGCCACGTCATCATGGCGGTGCAACACGCCACGCCCGGGAATTTCGTCCATGAATAGTCCTCTCCATCGCGGCGTCCTGGCGCTGGCTTTCGCCGTGATCATGGGCGGATGCAGCGGCAAAGCATCGCTCGAGCCCGCGCAGCAGTCGGGGAGTGCGCCGCCGCTGCCGGCGGCCCGGAACTTCCTGGTACCGCCGATGCAGGTGCCGAAAGGGGTCGGCTGGAAGCGGGGTCAAACGCCCACGGTGGCCGCGGGACTGCAGATCGAAAAGATTGCCAGTGGCCTGATGCATCCTCGCCAGCTTTACGCACTGCCCAACGGCGATGTGCTGGTGGTGGAATCCAACGGTCCGGGCACGGAGCCCGTGACAACCCCGAAGCAACTGTTCGCCGGGATGGTCATGGACAAGTCGGGCAAGGGTGCGAAAGGCGGAAACCGGATCACGTTGCTGCGCATGAAGAACGGCGCCGCCGGCGAATGGGAGCAGCACATCCTCCTTGAGAACCTGCACTCCCCGTTTGGCGTGCAGCTGATCGGCGACTTCCTCTATGTCGCGAACACCGACGCCATCGTGAAGTTTCCCTATACCCTGGGGCAGACGCGGATCACCGCGCCTGGCGAGGAATTGGCCGATCTGCCGGACACCATCAACCACCACTGGACCAAGGCACTCCTGGCAAGCCCCGACGGCAGCAAGCTGTATGTCGGCGTCGGCTCCAACAGCAACATCGGCGAGAACGGGTTGGACGTCGAATACCGGCGCGCGGACGTGCTCGAGGTCGACGTCGCCACTGGCGCCAGCCGGATCTACGCGTCGGGACTGCGCAATCCAACCGGGCTCCAGTGGCAGCCGCAGACAGGCAAGCTCTGGGCGATCGTGAATGAACGCGACGAGATCGGTGCGGACCTGGTGCCCGATTACATGACCTCCGTCCAGCAGGGTGGTTTCTACGGATGGCCTTACAGCTATTACGGCCAGCACGTCGACACACGCGTCGTGCCGCAGCGACCGGACCTGGTGCAAAAGGCGATCAAGCCGGATTACGCATTGGGCTCGCACGTCGCCGCGTTGGGTCTGCTGTTCTCCGAAACCAACTCCTTGCCCGCGAAATACCAGGGCGGTGCCTTCGTCAGCGAGCATGGCAGCTGGGACCGCTCGCCACTGAGTGGCTACCAGGTCGTCCATGTCGCCTTCCAGCACGGCATGCCAGTCGGCGTGCCGGAGCCGGTCGTCACCGGCTTCCATTCCGACGATGCGTCACAGCTGTATGGCGCGCCGGTCGGGCTGGCGCAGGACACGAGCGGCGCGCTGCTGATCGCGGACGATGTCGGCGATGCAGTCTGGCGCGTGACGCATGCGTTCCAGCCAGCGCCCGCCGGGATGTAAAAGTCACGCGACGGAATTCACCCTCGTGCACCTTTTGTTGCACGATCGCTGCAATCACGAAGATCATCGGACCGCCTGCAACATCGCTGGTTCACTCGATGCGCCTATGACACATGGAAGCGCGTCGCCAGTTGATACAAGCCAGCATCGCTCATCCCGCGACTGTTGGCGCCTTCGTGTAGCCGGACAGACTATCCTCGCGTTCCCGTCCGATCCTGATGGGCGTGGATTCCGCGATCGCCATTTTTTACTTCCGCGCGCGGGTCAGTGCTTCGCCGGAATGGTGCACCACAGCGGGTTCGCCAGGATGGTGGTCATGTTGCTTGATCGAGTACATCGTGTTGGCGGCCGTCGTGCCGTGCTTGTGGACGCCGGTCACCGTGCCGTGGCCAATGGCGCTGCGGTAGTGCCAGGTGACGGCGGTTCCAACAGGGATCGTCTCGAAGGACGATGGTTTCGTGTTCGTCATTGCGGAATCCTCATGGCTGGTGAATCTGTTCGCGCCGATGCAATCGCCAGAGCTGTCGACCCGAAACAATTACGGATGTCGATGATCAACGTTCGCACCTGGCGAAGCGGTGCCTGCGTGTTCGAAAACGGCCAATACAATGTTGAAAAGCGTCCCAGGCAGGGCGCTTCACAAGGCAATGTTCAGCGAGACGCGTTCCGACACCGATCCCATCGCCATCACCCGGACAATACGCGGCGCGAGGTAATGTCAGTGTGTTTTCCGCGCAACGGACTTTTGCATCCGGAGCATGGCGTCCACCCTGCTGGGTCGTTCCGTTCGCGGTGAAGATCGGCCCCGGCTTCCATGGCCAGGCGATAGGATTGCGCGGATCATTCTTGCGAGCATCGGCGTTTGCGCGGCCGGGGGTGGCCGAGCGGCCCGACGGAGCACGTCTACGGTCTAAGGTCGCGAGTCGCAGCGCAATGCCGCGTGATGCTGGGCGAATTGAAAGACGTTACACAGGTTACTGAGGATGGGACATGAGCGAAGCCGAGAACAAACTGGGCGGTCCTGACTTCACGCAGGGCGTCGATGGCACGACGATTCCCGACGGCGACATGTTGCTGGGACATGCACACGGCGAACCGGTGCTGTTGGCCAGGCGTGGTGATACGTTTTTTGCGATCGGCGCCACCTGCACGCACTACGGCGCACCCCTTGTCGATGGCTTGCTGGTCGAGAACTCGATACGTTGCCCGTGGCACCACGCCTGCTTCCGGCTCGATACCGGTGCGTCCGTGCGCGCGCCGGCGCTGGATCCGATTGCCGTCTGGCGTGTCGAGCATGTGCGCGACGTGGTGGGTCAGTCCACGCCGATCGAACAGAAGGTGGGCACCGTTTATGTGCGCGAGAAGCTGAAGCCAACGCCGCGCGATCCCGCTGCCATACCCGAAACACCCAGATCGGTGGTGATCGTAGGCGGCGGCGGTGCGGGAAACGCTGCGGCGGAAATGCTGCGCCAGCAAGGTTACGCGGGCACGATCACGATGTTGAGCGCGGATGCCGCGCCGCCGTACGATCGGCCGAATCTTTCCAAGGGTCGGCTGGCCGGGACCGGCGAAGCCACGGTGTTGCCGCCGCGATCGATGGCGTTTTACAAACAACACGACATCGATCTGCGTTTGAATACGCGCGTTCGCCGGATCGACCCAGCG
>JBBSUF010000120.1:0-5359 GCA_038235185.1 Lysobacterales bacterium | reverse complement strand
TGCGCCGTGAAGGTTTCGAGCTGGCCGTGTCGCGTCCGGAAGTCATCATCAAGGAAATCGATGGCACGCTGATGGAGCCGGTCGAGCAGCTGGTGGTCGACATCGAGGAAGTGCACCAGGGCGGCGTCATGGAGAAGCTCGGCGTGCGCAAGGGCCAGCTGAAGAACATGGAGTCCGACGGCAAGGGGCGCGTGCGACTGGACTACATGATCCCGGCGCGTGGCTTGATCGGCTTCCAGAACGAATTCCGTACGCTGACCCAGGGCTCGGGCCTGCTGTTCCATGTCTTCGACCATTACGGCCCGAAGGAAATGGGCGCCATCGCCAAGCGACAGAACGGCGTGATGATTGCCAATGCGCCGGGCGCGACTCCTGCGTATTCGCTCGGTCCATTGGAAGAGCGCGGAAAATTGTTCGCAGCCGAAGGCGACAACGTGTACGAAGGCCAGCTGATCGGCATCCATTCCAAGGACAACGACCTGACGGTCAATGCCATCAAGACCAAGCCGCTGACCAACATGCGCGCCTCGGGCAAGGATGACGCCATCAAACTGACGCCGGCGATCAAATACACGCTGGAGCAGGCGCTGGACTTCATCGAGGATGATGAACTGGTCGAAGTCACCCCGAAGGAAATCCGCCTGCGCAAGAAGCATCTCAGCGAAACAGATCGCAAACGCGCCTCGCGCGGTTGAAGTTCGACAGGCTACCGTCGTCATGATGTCGACGGCGGCCGCCCTGCCGGGTTAGCCTGCGCGACTCATGCGCAATCATCAGCTCGACCCCTCCCACCCGCACTACAACCCAAATCCGCACGCGCACCCGGGACTGCATGTCATTGCCCTGGTCGAAGCGACCAAGGGTGTATTGGCACTACTTGCGGCCAGCGGATTAGCCTTCCTGGGGCCGTTGCCACTGCAGCGCTGGGTGCATTCGCTGATCGCGCGGTTCCAGCTGGATCCCGATCACGGCGCACTGGCGCTGTTCGCCCGACAGATCAGCCCCGGCGCGGTGCATTGGGCCGCCGCGGTGGTGATGGCCTATGGCGCACTGCATCTGGTCGAGGCGTGGGGGCTGTGGCGCGCGCGCGCATGGGCGTCATGGCTGGGCTGCCTGACAGCCGCGATTTACCTGCCGCTGGACCTGTATGCACTCTGGCACCACCCGGGCATTCCGGCCGTGGTGGTGCTGGCCATCAACCTGTTGGTGGTGCTGGTGCTGGCGCGCGATATCCGCCGACGTCGTTATTAAGACCCCCAAGGCCGGCACGCTGTCCATTGCCGTCAGCCAGGGCATGCGCAGCATTCAAAGCGGATATCAAGCGGGCGTCGGCGCCGCGATCTGTCCTTGTTTGCGCACGATCAACATCGCGATTTCCAGCGCCTGTTCGTAATTCAGCCGTGGGTCGACCGTCGAGCGGTACGCACGCACCAGATCGGTTTCGGTCAGTTCGCGCGCACCACCCAGACACTCGGTGACATCTTCACCAGTCAGTTCCAGATGCACCCCACCCAAACGTGTCCCGGCCGCAGCGTGCAGATCGAACGCCTGCTCCAACTCGCTGCGGATGTTGCCGAAGCGGCGCGTCTTGTACCCATTTCCCGTGGTTTCGGTATTGCCGTGCATCGGGTCGCAGATCCACAACACACGCCGGCCTGAATTACGGACGGCGTCCAGCAGCGCTGGCAACCGGGCTGCAATGTTGGTCGCGCCCATGCGATGGATGAGGGTCAGTCGGCCAGGTTCATCATGCGGATTGAGGACATCGACTAGTCGAAGCAACTGATCCGGTGTCACCGAGGGACCGACCTTCAATGCAATCGGGTTGCGGATGCCGCGAAAATACTCGACGTGCGCGCCATCGAGCGCCGCGGTGCGCATGCCGATCCACGGGAAGTGCGTGCCGAGGTTGAACCAGCCCCATTGGCGAGGCACTTCGCGCGTTTGCGCTTCCTCGTAAGGCAGCAGCAGCGCTTCGTGCGAGGTGTAGAAATCGACACGATTGAGGTTATGGACTTCCGAACCCGACAGCGTTTCCATGAAACGAACCGCGTCGCCGATGCCCTCCACCATCTGATGATATTCATCGGCCAGCGGCGAATGTCCGACCCAGCCCAGGTCCCAGTATTCGGGGTGGTGCAGGTCGGCGAACCCACCATCGATCAGCGCGCGCACGAAGTTCATCGTCATCGCCGAACGCGCGTGGGCCTTGATCATGCGACGCGGGTCTGGCGTACGCGCTTGTTCGGTGAACTCCGGGGCGTTGACGATGTCCCCACGGTAAACCGGCAGCGTCACGCCATCGATGGTTTCATCGTCGACTGATCGCGGTTTGGCGTATTGCCCTGCAAAGCGACCAACGCGCACCACCGGCCGGCGCAATCCATGCACCAGCACCAAGCTCATCTGCAACAGGACTTTCAGGCGATTGGAAATCACCGCCGAGCTGCATTCGCGGAAGCTTTCCGCGCAATCCCCGCCCTGCAACAGGAAGCGTTTCCCGTCCTGGGCCTCGGCAAGCTGCTGCTTGAGCGCGAGGATTTCCCACGACGTAACCAGCGGCGGCAAGCCATGCAGTTCATCCTGCACTTCGGCAAGCGCGGCGGCATCCGGATACACCGGCAACTGCAGCGCAGGACGCCCGCGCCAGCTGTCAGGTAACCAATCGTCAGGGACATTCACGGGCTGCAGGTTGCGCTCGGAATTATTCATCATCGGGTTTCAAAAAAATTATCCATCTTCTGTCGGACGATCGTGCCCGATCAAGCATGCACTGCAGCCGACCAAGCACGAACAAAAATACGGAAACAGCATCCACGGTAGCACTGGTGACGCGTGCGGGCTTCAACGCTTGCGTAATGCCAGATAGGCGGCCCAGATCGCCAGTAACAGGAACCAGACCAAACCCCATTCGGCCATCGACAGGCCAAACAGGGTCCAGTCGACCTTGGCGCATTCGCCCGAGCCGGTCAGCACCTTCCGGATCACGCTGGTCAGCGGCATCAATTCGCGCAGGTAATCCAGCCCAGGGCCACACGATGGCACCTGGTCGGGCGGAAGATGCTGGATCCACACGTGGCGACCGGCAATCCCGATTCCGATGGCTGCCGCGAGGAACGCCAGGGTTGCATAACCGCGTTGGGCCGTCTCATTGCGCGGCGCATGCAAACCTGCCACAAGGAACACCAGCCCGGTCGCAGTGAAGGCAATGCGCTGGAAAATACACAATGGACACGGCACGAGACCGCCGTGCAGTTGCGTATACAAGGCGAAGCCCAGCAATGCCGTGCAGACGGCGACGCCGAGCAGGCACTGGGCGCGAAAATTCCACCGCATGGCGTTTAGTTGCACGGCAAAATTCCGAAAGGAGCTGGCGTCATTATCCGCGTCATGGGGAATAAAAAAACCCCGACGCCTGGCCGGGGTTTCATCGACTGCCCTGTCTGGCGGATTACGCCGCTTCGACGGCTTCCGGGCGATCCACCAGCTCGACATACGCCATAGGCGCATTGTCGCCGGCACGGTATCCGCACTTGAGGATGCGCAGGTAACCGCCCGGACGCGTTGCGTAACGCGGGCCAAGCACCGTGAACAGCGTGCCGACGGCTTCCTTGTCGCGCAGGCATGCAAACGCGAGGCGGCGATTGGCGACACCGTCGACCTTGCCCATGGTGATGAGCGGCTCGGCAACGCGGCGCAGTTCCTTTGCCTTGGGCAGCGTGGTGCGGATCAATTCGTGCTTGATCAGCGACGCGGCCATGTTCTCGAACATCGCCTTGCGATGCGCGCTGGTGCGGCTGAATTTGCGTCCGGATTTCTGGTGGCGCATGGTCGTTTATCCCTTCAGATCTTTGTGAAACCGCACCCAGGCATGGATTGCCCGGTTGCGGTATTAGCCCATCATGCCGTGCGAAGCGACGCCCGCTGGCGGCCAGTTTTCGAGTTTCATGCCGAGTGCCAGGCCGCGCTGTGCCAGCACTTCCTTGATCTCGGTCAGCGACTTCTTGCCCAGGTTCGGAGTCTTCAGCAACTCGACTTCGGTCTTCTGGATCAGGTCGCCGATGTAATAGATGCTTTCGGCCTTGAGGCAGTTGGCCGAACGCACGGTCAGCTCGAGATCGTCGATCGGACGCAACAGCACCGGATCCACACCGGTCGCCACGGTCTTGGCCGCACCGCGGTCGCGATGGGTGAAGTCGCCAAACACCGACAGCTGGTCGCTGAGGATGTCGGCGGCCGTGCGCACGGCTTCCTCGGCATCGATGGTGCCGTTGGTTTCGATGTCCAGCACCAGCTTGTCCAGATCGGTCCGCTGTTCGACGCGAGCGGATTCGACGGCGTAGGCAACACGGCGGACAGGCGAGAACGAGGCGTCCAGCATCAGCCGGCCAATCGTGCGGGTTTCTTCATCGGGACGACGGCGCGCAGCAGCGGGCTGGTAGCCAAAACCGCGTTCGATCTTCAACCGCATGTTCAACGCCGTGTCCTTGGTCAGGTGGGCGATGACGTGTTCGGGATTGAGGATCTCGACGTTGTGGTCGGTCTTGATGTCGCCTGCCGTCACCACGCCCGGGCCCTGCCTGGACAGGTTCAGGGTTGAGCTTTCGCCAGTCCCCATGCGGATGGCGATGTCCTTGAGGTTGAGCAGCACCTCGAGCACGTCTTCCTGCAAGCCTTCGACCGTGGTGTATTCGTGCAGCACGCCGTCGATCTCGACTTCCGTGATGGCGAATCCCGGAATCGACGACAGCAGCACGCGACGCAGCGCGTTGCCGAGCGTGTGGCCGTAGCCACGCTCCAGCGGCTCGATCACGACTTTCGCGCGGTTGTCGGCGAGACGTTCGATCTGCGGGCCACGCGGGCGCAGCACTTGGTTGGCGGTAACCGTCATGTAGGGCGTCTCCTGCAACCCCCGGCGAACCGGAGGCGCGTTGCAAATGGATTACTTCGAGTACAGTTCGACGATCAGCGCTTCGTTGATGTCGGCGGGCAGGTCAGCACGATCCGGCACGGCCTTGAATACGCCGGCAAACTGCTTGGAATCGACTTCCACCCACGTCGGCGACAGATCCATCTGCGCAGAGACAGTCAACGATTCCTGCACGCGCAACTGCTTCTGCGCGCGCTCGGACAGTGCGATCGCGTCGCCCGCCTTGACCTGGAACGACGGCAGGTTGACCGGCTTGCCGTTGACGGTGACGCCACGGTGCGAGACCAGCTGGCGCGCGGACGGACGGGTGATCGCAAAACCCATGCGATAGACCACGTTGTCCAGGCGGGTCTCGAGCAGCTGCAACAGGTTTTCACCGGTGTTGCCCTTTTTCGTCGACGCCTTCTTGTAGTAGTTGCGGAACTGGCG
>JBBSUF010000119.1:0-5436 GCA_038235185.1 Lysobacterales bacterium | reverse complement strand
TATCGTCGCAATCTGCTCAATCAGGTCGATGTGTCGTTCCTGTACCCGTTGACCAGTGCCTGGAGCTTGGTCGGGCGTTATTATTATTCTCGTTATCGCTTCCCCAGTCCGAATCCGGCCCTCAACCAATCCCCCCAGCTGCTTGAGGGCATCGCCGGCGTCCAGTGGGACAGCTGTTGTCTCGCGGTACGGCTGGTCGGGCGTCGCTACCTGCGCAATCGCGAAGGTCAGCTGAACAACGCCATCCAGCTCGAGATCGAACTCAAGGGCCTGGGATCGGCGGGCGCAGACACGGAGAGCCGTTTGCGCCGTGCTATCCTCGGTTATTACCGCGAGGATCTCTACCTCGTACCGCCCTCCGAAGCCAACCCCGGAACCGGCGACGTCAATACTCCCCTAGATACCACGCCATGAACTCAGTGTTCGCCCGTTCGCTTGCCATCACCCTTTTCTCCGCGTGTCTGGCGTTCTCCGCGTTTTCGCCCGCATCTGCCCAGCAATCGCCAGCGGGCACGCAGCCGCTCGACCGGATTGCAGCAGTGGTGGATGAGGACGTCATCCTGCAAAGCGAACTGGATCGCGCCGAGCGCAATGTCCGCGCCCAATACGCCTCGCGCCCGGATCAGCTGCCGCCTGAAGACATCCTCCGGCGGCAGGTGCTCGAACGCCTGATCCTGGTGCGGCTGGGCGTGGCCCGCGCCGCCGAGACCGGGATCCACGTCAGCGACGAAGAGGTTGATGCCGCAGTCGCCAATCTCGCCCAGCAGAACAAGATGACGCCCGATCAAATGCGAGCGCAGCTTGCGCAGCAAGGGCAGTCGTTCACTGACTTCCGCAGTTCATTGCGCGATGAATTGACCATCCAGCGCATGCGCCAGCATTTCGCCCAGACCCGCATCAGCGTCTCTGATGCCGAAGTCGACGCCGCGCTCGCCGCGCAAGCCAATGGCGGCCCCCAATACCACCTGGCGCAGATCCTGATCGCCTTGCCCGAATCCGCCACGCCCGAACAGATCGCCACCGCGCAGACAAAGGCCGATGGAATCAAGACGCTACTCGACAAGGGTGAGATGAAATTCCCGGCCGCAGCGGTGCGGTATTCAGACAGCGCCAACGCGCTGGAAGGCGGCGACCTGGGCTGGCGTAGCCTGGACGAGATTCCGACTGCCTTCGCTGCGACCATCGGCAGCATGAAGCCCGGCCAGATCATCGGGCCCACGCGCGGCCCCAGCGGGTTCCAGCTCGTCCAACTGGTCGAAACGCGCGATGCCAGCAAGGCCGCGCCACAGATGGTGACGCAGTATCACGCGCGCCACATACTGGTACGCACCGATGACGGTGTCAGCGACGCACAGGCCAAGGCCAAGATCGACACCCTGCGTGCACGCCTGGCCGGTGGGGCCGACTTCGCAACTGTCGCCCAGCAGGCGTCGGATGACGCCAACAGCGCGGGCAAGGGCGGCGATCTCGGCTGGTTCACGCAGGATAGCTTCGGCCCGGAGTTCGGCGCGCAAGTGGCCGGGCTGGAGGATGGCCAAGTATCGGCGCCATTCAAATCCCAGGCTGGCTGGCATATCGTCCAGCGCATTGGCACCCGCCAAGCTGATGTCAGTGACGAAAACCGCCGCGCGCAAGCTCGCGAGACGATTGGCCAACGTAAGCTTGAAGACGAATGGAACCGCGATCAGCGCGACATGCGCAATGAAGCTTTCGTCGACATTCGTATTGGTGATGCCGCCTCGCCCGCCACGCCGGCGCCTGCTCCGCCCCACGCCGGCGGCTGAATGCCGCGGCCCCGTCTTGCGCTGGTGCCTGGGGAACCGGCCGGCGTCGGACCGGAGATTTGCGTCCGCGCGGCTCAGCTCGAATGGGCCGCTGACCTGGTGGTCTTCGGCGATGGCAATTGCTTGTCACGAGCAGCCGAGGCGCTTGGATTACCGCTGCAACTGACCGCCTCCGGCACGCCATCGTCGCCCGGATCGCTGCCACTTTTCGCAATTCCCAACCTCGCCCCGGTGACATTCGGGACGCCTGATCCAGGCAATGCCGCCAGTGTGATCGAGGCCTTGAAAGCCGCGGGGGCAGGCTGCCTGCGCGGTGAGTTCGATGGCCTCGTCACTGGCCCGGTTCACAAGGCCGCGATCAACGACGGTGGCATCGCGTATACCGGAACCACCGAACTTCTCGCCGCCCAGGCGAAATGCGACGTGGTGATGATGCTCGCCAACGACATCGTCCGCGTGGCGTTGGCGACGACGCATCTCCCTCTGCGTGCTGTCGCCGATGCCATCAACCCCGCTGGATTGATGCGCACGCTGCGCATCCTGCACGTCTCGCTGCGTGCCGATTTCGGGCTGTCGGCACCAGTGATCGCGGTGCTCGGGCTGAATCCGCATGCAGGCGAAGATGGTCATATGGGCCGCGAGGAGTTGGATGTGATCGCGCCCGTGCTCGATGTGCTGCGCAACGAAGGCATGCAGTTGATCGGGCCGTTGCCGGCCGACACCGCCTTCCTGCCGCAGAAGCTGCGTGGCTTCGACGCAGTGCTGGCGATGTATCACGACCAGGGCCTGCCAGTGCTGAAATACAGCGGGTTCGAGCATGCGGTCAATCTCACGCTGGGGCTACCCTACCCGCGCGTTGCCGTCGATCATGGGACCGCGCTCGACATCGCCGGCAGTGGCCTCGCTGATCCGTCGAGCCTGTACGCCGCGATCGAGACCTGCGCACGCATGGCGAAGGCCCGGAAAACGCATTCGCCCGCGTAGGTCGCACCAAAGCTCCATATCGTGCAACAAGGACACAGTCGCCTTTGAACCCCGTCCATCGCGCCAAGAAACACCTCGGACAGAACTTCCTGCACGATCACGGCGTGGTCGACATGATCGTCCTTGCGATCGATCCGCGACCGGGGGATCGCATCGTCGAGATCGGCCCCGGCCAGGGCGCATTGACGTTTCCGTTGCTCGATCGCCATGGCGCGCTCACCGCGATCGAGTTCGACCGCGACCTCCTGCATCCGCTCGCCGATGCCGCGCGATCGCATGGGGACCTCACCCTCATCGCCGCCGATGTGCTGGGCGTGGATTTTTCCGCACTCGCCGGCGATGGCCAGATCCGCTTGGTCGGCAACCTGCCGTACAACCTGTCCTCGCCAATCCTGTTCCATGCACTCGACCACGCGGCCGCTGTGCGCGACATGCACTTCATGCTGCAAAAGGAGGTGGTCGAACGCATGGCCGCCGGCCCTGGCAGCAAGGTGTATGGCCGCCTGAGCGTCATGCTGCAGGCGTACTGCACGGTGACGCCATTGTTCACCGTGCCGCCCGGTGCATTCCGGCCCGCGCCCAAAGTCGATTCAGCGATCGTGCGGCTGGTGCCGCGCGCGGCCGACACGATTGGTATCAACGATCCGCGACGATTCGGCGATGTCGTGCGCGCGGCCTTTGGACAACGGCGAAAAACGCTGCGCAATGCACTGGATGGCGTCGTCGACAGCGCTACCCTGGTCGCCGCCGACGTGCAGCCTCACTTGCGCGCCGAACAGCTGGCCGTGGCGGATTTCATCCGCTTGGCGAACGTGCCGGTCGCCGACACCAAGTGATCCCGATGTGCGGCGTTCACGTCGCACCCTTACACTGGGCGCATGGACAGCGATTACAGTTTCGACATCGACGTGGCGACGCGTTATCTGGACGAGCAATCCGAGCCCGAGCAGGATCGCTATGTCTTCGCCTACACGATCCATATCCGCAACAACGGCAAGATCCCCGCGCGGCTACTCGGCCGTCATTGGGTGATTACCGACGCCAATGGCAACGTGCAGGAAGTCGATGGCGAAGGCGTGGTCGGGGAGCAGCCGTGGCTGCGACCGGGCGAAGATTTCTCGTATACGTCCGGTACGGTCCTCGAAACGCATCTGGGCACGATGCACGGGCGTTACGACATGATTGCGGATGACGGCACCCGGTTTGACGCGCCCATTCCGGAATTCACGTTGTCAGTGCCGCGCACGCTGCATTGAGCTAGTACCGTCGCATGAGCATCTGGGCTATCGGCGACCTGCAAGGCTGCTACGCGCCCACGCAGCGGCTGCTCGAACGCATCCGCTTCGATCCCGCCGTGGACACGCTGTGGTTCTGCGGCGACCTCGTCAATCGCGGTGGCGAGTCGCTGGAAACATTACGGCTGGTCCATTCCCTGCGCGCAAGCAGCGTCGTGGTGCTTGGCAACCACGACTTGTCACTGCTGGCGGTGGGTGAGCGCCATGTCGATGAACAACGCAAGGTCAATGCCGATCTGCAGCGCGTGTTGTTCGCCGAGGATGGCCGTGACTTGCTGGCATGGCTGCGCGGGCAACCTCTTGTGCATGTCGACCGCACCTTGGGCTGGATGATGGTGCACGCTGGGCTGGCGCCGAAATGGTCCACGCAGCAAGCCGAATCCCATGCGCGCGAAGTCGAGCAGCACCTGCGCGGGGACGGTTTCCATAAACTTTTGAAAAACATGTACGGGGATCGCCCGGCGTGGTCGCCCAAACTTGCCGGCAGCGAGCGCGACCGCGCGATCATCAATGTATTCACGCGACTGCGCTACTGCACACCCAGTGGGCGCATTGCATTCGACCAGAAAGGCGCTCCTGGCACCCAGACGGCTGGTCTCTACCCGTGGTACTCCGTGCCGGGCCGGGTGGAGCGCGACCTGAAAATAGTTTGCGGTCACTGGTCGACACTTGGGCTGCTCATCGGGCATGGCGTACACATGATCGATACCGGCGCGGTCTGGGGCGGCAAGCTCACCGCGTTGCAAGTGGACAGCGAGGATTTGCGATTGGTCCAGGTCGCAGGGCGTGACACCCCCGCGGCAATGCCAACACCACGCGCAAACAAGCCGCAGTCGCGCAAGCACGCGTCACATCAGCGCCCACGCTCCACGCGCACTCAGCGGACGTAGTCAACGAACTCGAATGGGAACGCGTGCTTCGCATCGACCGGGTGCGGAACGCGGTGGTCGATGGTCCATTGATCTGCATCGAATCGCGGGAAAAATGCATCCGCATCCGACACCCGGGCATCGACCCAGGTCAGGTGCATTCGCGTCGCCAGAGTTAGTGTGAGGTTGAAGATTTCGCCCCCGCCAATGACGCACAACTCTTCAGCGCCTTCGACAGCGTCACGCGCTTGTTCGAGGCTGGCGACGATTTCCATTACCGCAAACGGCACGGTTCCTTGGCGGGTCAACACAAGATTGCGGCGCCCCGGCAACGGGCGACCCAGCGACTCGGCTGTTTTGCGCCCCATCAGGACCGGCTTGCCCATCGTCAGCGACTTGAACCGCTTGAGATCCGCCGGCAGATGCCACGGCAATGCATTGCCCTTCCCGATGGCGAAGTTTCGATCCAGGGCGGCGATGAGAGTGAGGTGCACGGCGACTCCT
>JBBSUF010000118.1:0-5523 GCA_038235185.1 Lysobacterales bacterium | reverse complement strand
GGGTATCCGGGTGAGGAAGCCGAACTCGCCCTGCTGGGTGGCAGCGATCGGCGGGACCTGATCGCAAAAGCGAAACCGCTGTTGAGTGCAGTCGATGTGCTGGCACTCCGCCACGCGGTGAGTGACGTGCATGCCAGCGAAGCGTTGATCGGTTACGTACAGGCGTTGATGACCCGCAGCCGGCAACATCCTGGCGTGCGCGTGGGTTTGTCGCCGCGTGCAGGCATCGCGCTGCTGCGTGCGTCGCGCGCCTATGCGCTGCTGCTCGGTCGCGCTCACGTGTTGCCTGAAGACGTGCAGGCGCTGTTCTCTGCGGTCGCGGCCCACCGGTTGGTCGCCGATGCCGACGCCGGTAACCACGGGGCATTGGCGAAGGCGATCCTGCATGCGGTGGCGGTCGACTGAATGTTCACCGCCCCGAGGCAACGATTGCGTCGTCGGCTGGCTTTGTTGGCGCGTCCGCGGCAGCCCGAATCGCTGCCGGTGTCCTTTGATCGTCGCCGCGTCTATATCCTGCCCACGCGGTTCGGCCTGTTTTTCTCGCTGCTGTTGCTCGCGATGTGGCTGGGCGGTCTCAACTACAACAACAATCCGGCGCTGATGCTCGGTCTTCTATTGGCCGGCGCAGCCAACACCAGCCTGCTTGCCGCGCACCTGCAGCTGACCGGATTGCAGATCACCGCCATTGGCGCGGAACCCGTCCCGGCGGGCGCGCCACTGGAACTGCGCGTGAATGCGCGCGCCCAGCCTGGCCGCCAACGACGTGGCCTGCGCGTGGAGTGCGAAGGCGTGGCGACGACCCTGTCGCTGGTCGATGGCAATGGTCAGGCGACGCTCTCGCTGCCGACGCATCAGCGCGGGTGGCTTGATGCCGATCGCATGCGCATTTCCACCACGCGTCCACTCGGGTTGGCCCGCGCCTGGGCCTATGTCTGGCCGGACGCGCCATTGCTGGTGTACCCCGCGCCGGAACCGCATGGGCCACCGCTGCCCGAAGGCGCAGGTGCGAATGCACTGGCACGGTTACGTCCCACCGGCGATGACGTCCATCACTTGCGCACCTACCGGCGTGGCGACGCTCGGCGCGCGATTGCCTGGAAGCCGTCGGCACGCCGTGATGCGTTGCTGGTGCGCGAATACGAGCAGCCACTGGGCGCCGATGTGGTCCTCGACTGGCGGCAACTGACCGCACTCCCCTACGAAGCGCGCATTCGTCGCCTTGCACGCTGGGTTGACGAGGCTGAGCGCGACGGCCGCCGTTACCGACTCGACCTTCCCGGCCAACCTTCATTAGGTCCGTCATCGGGAATGCAACATCGCCACGCTTGCCTGCGCGCATTGGCACTCCTGCCTGCAGGCGCCACTCCAAACGCGACCGGCTGATACGTGGCGCGTTCGATTGCACTGGATCGACAAAGCCGCCTGTGGTCATTGATGGCGTCCGCTGCCTGCCTGGTGCCGTTGCTGCTGCAACTGCCGGCGCGGCTGGGGCTCGGGATCGGCATCACCGGCGTCGCGGTTGCAGCAATGTCATGGCGACGACCCCTGCATGCGCTGCTGCGCTTGCTGTTGGCAGCAGGATTGATCGGGGCGGTGCTGACCCTTTCGCATTTCGCATTCGGACGCGACACAGGTTGCGCGTTGCTGGCCGCGATGCTGGCGATCAAGCCGTCGGAAACCTTCACGCTGCGCGATGCACGCAGCTTGCTCGGATTTGCGTTGTTCGCACCGTTCGCGACGTTCCTGCTCGACCAGGGACCGCTGTCACTGATCCTGGGCCTCACCGGGGCGACTCTTGTGCTTGCAGCGCTATTGCGCCTGACGGAACTGGAAACCGGCGACAGTCGCCATCCGCTGCCGGCCTGGCATCGCTTCACTGCCGTGTGGAAGCTGGTTGCCATCGGACTGCCGCTTGCCCTGGCTGCGTTCTGGTTGTTTCCGCGTCTTGCAACACCGCTATGGGGCGTACCGCAGCGCGCGATGGCGCGGCCAGGGTTATCCGACCACATGGCACCGGGTGAATGGGTCGACCTGCTCAACGACGACAGCACGGCACTGCGTGTGCAGTATTTCGGTCGCACGCCAGCGATGACGCAGATGTACTGGCGCGGGCCGGTTCTATGGAATTTCGATGGCCGCACCTGGAGCCAGGCGCAATGGCTGCGCAACATTCCTCCCGCCCCCGTCACACCAGGCGCTACGCGGTGGGATTACAGCGTTGAAATCGAACCCACCGATGGCCGCCAGCTGGTCGCGCTGGATTTACCGACCGTCGCGCCGCCGGACACGCAGCTGTCGCTCGACTACGGTTTGTACGTCGCTCATCCCCTGTCGGCATTGACCCGCTGGCGCATCCACTCGGCGCCGCCGGTCGCCTTCGAACCCGTGCTCAAGGACACCCTGCGCCGCATGGCGCTCGCCCTGCCCGACGGCTACAACCCGCGCACGCTGGCGTTGGGACGGCAATGGCGTCGCGAAGCCGGCAACAACGGCGCGTTTGCCGACCAGGCCATCGTGCAGCGCGCCATGAGCATGATCCGCAAGGATTTCGTCTATACGCTTGCCACACCGTTGCTCGGACGAAATTCGGTCGACGAATTCCTCTTCGACCAGAAGGCCGGGTTCTGCGAACACTTCAGTTCGGCCTTCGTGGTGCTGATGCGTGCGGCCGGGATTCCGGCGCGCGTGGTGACCGGGTATGTGGGCGGCTACCGGAATCCCATTGGCGACTATTGGCAGGTGCGCCGTTCCGACGCCCATGCCTGGGCGGAAGTCTGGCTACCCGGTCGCGGCTGGGTGCGCGAAGACCCCACCGCCGCAGTGGCACCCGAGCGCATTTACGACACGCTGGCGGACCGGGCGCCGGGCGCCGATGGGTTGTTCGGTGGACTGTTGCCGACGCGGGTGTTCAACGCCAGCGACTGGTTGCGACGTGGCTGGAATGATTTCGCGCTTGGCTTCGACGCCGCCCGCCAGCGGCACTTGCTACGATCCATTGGATTCGACGACATCGACTCCGGGCGGCTGATCGGCTTGTTCATCGGCGCCGCATCACTGGCCGTGCTGTGGATGGCATGGCTGACGGCGAGGGCCGAACGTGAACGCGATCCGGTGCTGCGCGCCTGGCACCGGCTCACTGTGCGTTATGCGCGACGAGGCCTCGCCCGCGAACCCGACGAACCAGCGACCGACTGGGCTGAACGCGTCAGCCTTCTGCGTCCTGCTGACGCGACGGCATTACGGCAACTTAGCCTGCGTTTCAACAATTGGCGGTACGCTGGTCCCAAATCCGGCGTCCAGGCCGACAGCTTGATCCAGGCACTGCGCCGGCATCGTCCCGTACCGTGAACTGACTGCACCGATTGGAGCCTCAAATGAAAGCCCAACCACTGAACAAACCATTGGTCGCGGTCGCGCTGGCCACCGCATTGCTTGCAGGCTGCGCATCGGAGCCCAAGCCGTTGCAGGGCCAATTCGTCACCATCACGCCGCGCCAAGCTGTGGAGCGCGACAGCACCAATACAGTCGTGCGCTGGGGTGGGCGCATCGTCGCGGTCGAGCCTGGCGAAAACCGTACATGCTTTGAAATGCTGTCGACCGGACTCGATGTCTTCGGTCGTCCGTACTGGTCCAGCGACGCCGTCGGTGGACGTTTCATCGCCTGTCGCAGCGGTTTTTACGACCCGGCCTTGTTCGAGAAAAATCGCGAGGTCACATTCACCGGACGCGTCGACGGCTACGAGAACCGGCGGATCGGCGGCTACGACTACCGCTTCCCGCGTGTCGCTGCGGATGTCGTGTACCTGTGGCCGGTGCGCGAACGCGTCAACGTGATCACCCGTCCCGCGCCATGGCCGTGGTGGGGCTGGTGGTGAGTCGCTGACGCAGATGCGCTATCGGGCGACACCAAACCGGCCCAACGGCGCGCCCGCCAATAAATGCAGGTGTAGCTGGAAGACCGTCTGTCCTCCATCACCATTGCAATTGATCACCACCCGATACCCGTTTTCCGCAAAACCTTCGCGCTTGGCGTAATCAGCGGCCGCGATCGCCAAACACCCAACAAGATCGGCCTGCGTTGGCTGCACATCGTTGAGGGTCGCGACCGGCGCTTTCGGCACGAACAGCACGTGCACCGGGGCCTGCGGTGCGATGTCGCGGAATGCGATCAGATGATTGTCCTCGTACACGATGTCCGCCGGTATTTCCCGTCGGATGATCTTGTCGAAGATGGTGGTGTCGGTCATGAACTGCATCCGTGATTGAGCAGGAATAAAGCCTGAAACCGCTATGGCATCTCGCTGCGACTGCCGAACGCATGTGAGAGCGTGCCGCGATCCACATATTCAAGCTCACCGCCCAATGGTACGCCGTGGGTCAGGCGGCTCGGTCGCACGCGCTGCTGGCGTGCGAGTTGCGCGAGGTAATGCGCCGTCGCTTCGCCTTCCACCGTCGGATTGGTGGCGATGATCAGTTCCTGCACCTCGCCTTCCGCCAGGCGCGCGGAGAGCTGGTCCAGTCCGAGCTCGCGCGGCCCGATGCCATCAAGCGGACTCAATCGTCCCTGCAGCACGAAATACAACCCGCGATAACCGGTTGCCTGTTCGATCGCCAACCGGTCGGCCGGGGACTCCACCGCGCACAGCAGCTGCGAATCGCGACTTGCGCTGGCGCAGGTGGCGCACAATTCGCATTCGCTGAAATCGCGACATCGTGCGCATTTGCCGATGCGCTCCACGGCTTCACCCAAGGCCCCGGCCAGGCGCCTGCCACCTTCGCGCTCGCGCTCCAGTACGTGATAGGCCATGCGCTGCGCGGTTTTCTGCCCAACACCCGGGAGAATGCGAAAGGCTTCGATCAGTTGCTCAAGCAGTGAGGATGTCATGGGGTGCAGGAGCGCCTCAGAACGGCAGCTTCATACCAGGCGGAATCGGCATGCCAGCGGTAGCCGCCCCCATCTTTTCCTGCGACGTGGCATTGGCCTTGCCGACGGCATCATTGAACGCGGCGGCGATGAGGTCTTCCAGCATTTCCGGATCGGACATCACGCCCGGATCAATGCGCACCTTGCGGCATTCCATGCGCCCGGTGATCGTGACGCTGACCATGCCACCGCCTGCGCTGCCGATGACTTCGACGCTTGCGAGTTCTTCCTGCGCGCGCTGCATGTTTTCCTGCATCTTCTGCGCTTGCTGCATGAGTTGGGCGATGTTTCCACGCATGTCTGGGTGCTCTTATTCTTCAAAAGGTCGGATGGAATCCGGCACGACAATCGCGCCATGCTGGTGGATCAACTGCTGCACACCGGCATCGGCAAGGAATGCCGATTCGGCCGCCACCTGGAGCGCATCACGTTCGCGTGAACTTCGCTGGTGCAGGGTTTCGCTGCTGGATGGCGCGCTCTCGAACCGGATTTTCAGCGGGCCCCCGAGCGCCGTTTCCAATGTATCGGCGAGCGTCTTGACCAGGCTCGGCACGTTCAGGTGATCGTCCGTCTTCGATAGCGACAAGCGCAGGATGCCC
>JBBSUF010000117.1:0-5565 GCA_038235185.1 Lysobacterales bacterium | reverse complement strand
TTCGTGCAGGGAGCGATCACGCCGATGACCAAGGATGGCGAAGCTGCCATCGGATGCGTGGTGACCTTCCGTAACGTTACCGCCACCCGCCGCCTCACCGACGAGCTGAAATACCAGGCCAACCACGACTCGCTCACCGGGCTGCACAACCGGCGCGCCTTCGAGTCCAAGCTGCAGCGCGCGATCACCTCGGCACGCGGGAAGCATGCCTGCCACTCGATCATCTACGTCGACCTTGACCGGTTCAAGACCGTCAACGATCGTGGAGGTCATCTCGCCGGTGACGAGCTGTTGCGGCAGCTGTCCGTGCTGTTGCGTGAGCAATTGCGCGAGCACGATACGCTGGCGAGGATGGGTGGCGATGAGTTTGCGGTGCTGCTGGAGCATTGCCAGCCGGGGCAGGCCACGGTCGTTGCGGAGAAGATCCGTTCGGGGCTTGAGAGATTCCGCTTCCATTGGCAGGGACAGGAATTCACCATCGGCGCGAGCGTGGGACAGGTGAATTTCCACGACGATTCCGCAACGGGTGTCGAGTTGCTCAACGTCGCCGACGAGATGTGTTACGCGGCCAAGCGTCGCGGACGCAACCAGGTGGTGGTGCATCCCCGGTATTCCCACGGAAGCGATGCGGGCGTGGACGAACGCACGTCGCCACGGCGCAAGTCATCGCAGGGTAGGTAACATCCCCGTTGCCAAGCGGCCGTCAACTCAATCGCCAGTGATATCCGCCAGCGGGAGCGTGACCACGAAGGTACTGCCCTTGTCGCGGCCATCGCTGCGCACCACGACGCTGCCGCCGTGCGCTTCGACCAGTTCACGTACCACCGCCAAGCCAATTCCAAGCCCGCCACTGTGCAGGGTCAATGCGCCGGCGTCCTGAACGAACAGATCAAAGATATGCGGCAACGCCCCGGCGGTGATGCCGATGCCGTTGTCGGCGATGGTGACGATCGCCTTGTTGCCCTGTGTCGCCAGCGACAGTGTGATGTGACCACCGGCAGGGGTGTATTTGGATGCATTGTCGAGCAGGTTGCTGAACACCTGCGCCAGCCGCACCGGGTCCGCCTGTGTGACAACAGGTGGGGCTGGCACGTCAATGTCGAAATGCTGTTTGCGCGCCTGCATTGCCGGCTCGCAGGTCTGCTTCGCCAACGTCAGGATCCCGGCGAGTTCGACGGCGCTGTATTCCAACCGCAGCTTGCCGGTGCTGATGCGCGAGCCGTCGAGGAGGTCATCGACCAACCGCGCCATGTGCGTCACCTGCGCTTGGATGGTGCCCTGCAGGCGCGCAAGACGTGCCTCGTCAGTGCCGGACAGATTCAGCATGCCGGCGGCCATGCGGATCGGGGTGAGTGGATTGCGCAATTCATGGGCGACCATCGCCATGAACTTGATCTGCCGGCCATGGGCTTCTTCTGCCAGTGCCCTCAACTCCTGGGCGGTGAGTGCGGCGATGACCAGGCGCTCGTTGGCCTCGCGCAATTCGGCCATCGGCGAATGTTCGGTGGTTGCAACGTGTTCGGCCATCACAGGGCGCAGGACGACTTCGTGCGCGGACAGTTCCAGCCGCGGATCCATCGGCAAGGTCTGGTCGTGAAGGACAAAGCCGCTGCCGCCGCGCCGCTTGGCGACATACATCGCCGCGTCTGCCGCCGCGATGAGCGCGGCCGCCGTGGTGCCGTGCTGGGGATAAAGGGCGACGCCGATGCTGGCCTGCAGGCTGACGGCATGCGCGTCGATCTGGGTTGACAGCGCCAGCGCATGGAGCATCTTGCTGGCGATGGCCGCCGCCTCGGACGGCTGACCGATCTGGGCCAGCAGCACAACGAACTCATCACCACCATGACGACTGACGGTATCGGTGGCGCGCACCACGGATTCCAGCCGGCGTGCGGCGAGTTGCAGCGCGCTGTCGCCGGCGGCGTGGCCCATCGTGTCGTTGATCGTCTTGAGATTATCGACATCGACGAACAGCACTGCCAGCGATGCAGCATGCCGCTGCGCCAACGCGATGGCGTTGTCCAGGCGCTCCAGCATCAGCGCGCGATTGGGTGTATTGGTCAGCGGGTCGCGCTGGTTGGTGCTGACCATGTCGGCGATGGTCTTGACCGCCGTGTCGGCGATCGTGTTTGCATGCAGCGCAGCAGCCACCAGATACTCGTTGGCTTCCAGCAACTGGACACTGCGCTGGCTGCCGATCTCCTGTTTCACCTCACTTAAATGACTACGCAATCGCGCCAGTTCGATGCGTACGTCGTCGGCTTGCCGGTTGAGCGACGCAAGCGTTTCCACCGCGATCGACGGGCTGTCGGAGGCGCTGATCACGAAGAATCACTCACAGATGAGTCGACTTCAGCCATTGGCCACGTCGTCATTGGAATCATCGACATTGTCTTCGTTGCGCCGCTTCGGCCGCCCGCCGAACAAGCCCTGGAACTGGGTGAGCATCGCGCCGATGTGGATGCCGTCGTCGTCGATGGTGAACTCGCGCAATTCGTCGGAATGCGCGGCGGCGCGCACCTTCACCACCCCGATCATCCGCAGCAGCCTGCTGTCGACCTCGATGTAGCGCTGCACGATGATCGCGTCCGTCAGGAATGCCGCGCCGTAGGGGCTGAAGCGCAGATCCGTGTAGCGGTCTTCCAGCTCCGTCGTCAACAGCACCGTGACACCGGTGCTGGCCAGCGCGGTCACCATCCGGTACAGCGACTGGCGGAAGTCCTGGCGGAAGGTGGGCGCCATCATCAGTTCGAAGCCGGACAACGAATCCAGCACCAGTCGGGTGGCGCCGACCCGACGGATCTCATTGAGGACCAGCGTAGTGATCTCATCGACCGACAGGTCCGATTCCGGTGCGCGCATCAGGCCGACGGCGCCACGATCGATCAGGTCGGCGACAATCCGGTTGCGCGACAGGCTCGGACGTTGCTCGAAGGACGCGATCACGCCGGTTTCTCCCTGGCGCGCACCCTCGGCAAGAAACGCCGCCGCCAGGATGCTTTTGCCCGAACCCGACGGGCCTGCCACCAGCAGCGAATAGCCGCGCGGCAAGCCGCCACCCATCAACTCGTCCAGACCGGGCACGCCCATGCCGAGCGGGGCACCAACAGGCGGACTGGAGACTGCTTCACCCCGCACCGCCACTTGCGCCGGTGGAAACACCTGGATGCCGGAGTCGTTGATGCGGAAGGTATGTTTGCCTGGCAGCGAAGGCTGGCCACGCATCTTGGTGACTTCCAGCTTGCGCACCACGGAATTGCGATCCACGCTCTGGCGCAACCAGATGAGCCCATCAGAAACGGTGAACACCGGATTGGGGTCGCTCTCGCTGAAGTATTCGCCGATCAGGAAGGTCGTCGCCTGCCAGCTGGTCATCACCATACCCAGTTGCTGGACGAACTGCTGCAGGCTCAGGAAGGATTGCGCTTCGCTGTCCTGCCCGGCGATGGCCACCGAGCGGAATGAGTCGACGAAGACCAGTCCCGGGCTGTGCAGTTCCACCGCAGCCACGATCCGCGCCAGTACCTTGCCCAGGTCGCCGGATGCCATGTCATCGGAAAGATTGATGAAGCGGATCGAGCGATTGATCTTGTCCTCGTCGAAGAACCCGAACTGCTGCTGGTAGCGCAGCATCTTCAGCGGCGGTTCCCCAAGCACGGTGAAGAAGATCGCCGGCCGCTCGGGTGTCGCCAGCGAAAACATCATGTGATGCGCCAGCGTGGTCTTGCCGCTGCCCGGCGCGCCGGCAAGGATGTTGAACGAAAACTCCGGCAGTCCGCCGCCCAGGACTTCGTCCAGCCCCGGTACGCCGGTCTTCAGGCGATGGATGATCGGTTTGTCCTTCATGACTCGATGTCCTGTACGGCGTCGCCGCTGGAAGGGGTGTCACAGATGGGTCCAAGCAGGCGGTCGGTCAACGATTCGCCGATCAGGCTGCTCAGCAGGTCATGGAATGTGTTGAGCAGGGCGATCGTGCCGAGCATGGCATCCTCGGCGGACTGCTCCGCCAGCGCGGTCTGCAGGGTCGAGAAATCTCCAGGAACCAGTGCACCTTCGTAGACCGCGACCAGCCACGGAAAGCCGGGCCGGATCAGGAACAGACTGCGTTGATACAACGCTGCCACGCCGCGCCGGCTAATGATCGGCCCCAAGGCCGCATCGATGGCATGCAAGATTGCGATCGCCCCGCGCGCAATATGTGAGGCATCCGCGCCGTCGGTGGACAGTTGCGTCAATGCCGACTGGATGACTTGCTTCGCGTTTTGCATCGATCACTGCCCGAACAGTAGTCGAGCATACTCCCCCGTCATGAACTGCCATTCATGTCTAGAACATCCACCAAAGGCACCGATCCGCTTCAGACCCATTGAACGGGCGTCTGGGTCTGCCGGCGGCAGTCATCCCTGTTCGCGCAGGACCAAGCTCGGCGGCGCATCCAGCACGCGACGGGTTGCAAACAATCCTGCCAGCAGGGCAGCCAGCATTCCGATGCCACCGCCGATCACGGCGAGCGTCCAGTTCGGCGTCCACGGCAGGTCGAATACACGCTTTGCCACGACCCCAGACAGGATCGATGCCGCAATCGCGGCGACTAATCCCGAGAGCAGCCCGATCGCGGCGAATTCCGAGGCCTGCGCCATGCGCAATTGCCGGCGGCTGCCGCCAAGCGCGCGCATCACGCCGCCTTCGAGCAGGCGCTCGTCCTGGCTGGCACTGATCGCGGCCAGCAACACCAGCACACCGGCCGCGAGCGAGAACCAGAACACCACCTGCACGACTTTCGATACCTGATCGCCCGTGGTGCGTACCTGCTTGAGCACGGCGTCGATGTCGATCACCGACACGTTGGGGAAGCGTTCCACCAGCGCGGCGGTGAAGCGCGTGTCGGCCGGCGGCACCTTGACGGCGGTGACGTAACTGGCGGGGTACGCATCAAGCGCGCCGGGCGAAGCGATGACGAAGAAGTTGGGTTTGAAACTTTCCCAATCCACGCTGCGCAGGCTGGTGATCGGTGCCTCGAAGCGTTCGCCCGCGATGTCGAAGGCGATGCGATCACCGAGTTTCCATCCCAGCGAATCGGCAAATCGCTGCTCCACGGAAATCTGTGGCGTACGCAATGCTTGCGCAGGCCAGAACGTGCCGGCAGTGATGGTGTTGTCGGCGCGCAGTGTTGCAGCGCTCGACAGGTTGAATTCGCGATCCGCGCGCGGCCGATCCATGGAGTCGTCATTGCCGCGCTGCTCGGTTGGTGCTTCGACCGGCTTGCCGTTGCGCGACAGCAGGCGGCCACGCACCATCGGGAACAACGTCGGCGCAGGAAGATTCTGTGACTTCACGAAGGCCTGCACCGGCGATACCTGGTCGGCCTGTACGTTGATCAGGAAGCGGTTGGGCGCGTCCTGCGCGAGCGAGTGTTGCCAGCGATCGAGCAGGTCGGTACGCACGAATCCGAGCAGCAGCAACGCCATCAATCCCAGTCCCAATGCCGAGACCTGCGCGATGCTGGTGGCGGGCCGACGGCTGACGTTGGCCAAACCGTAACGCAGGCTGCCGCGCAGGCGCGGG
>JBBSUF010000116.1:0-5692 GCA_038235185.1 Lysobacterales bacterium | reverse complement strand
ACCCGTCGCGTTGCCTGCGATGAAACCTTGCGTGATGAAAACGTCGCCAGCAGGCAGCGTGTCGTTCAAGCAACCTTTTGCACTGCCCGAGAGAGACGCACAAAGCCAATTCGACCAGTCGTTCTGGTTTGGCAATGCATCAGCAACGAGATATCGACGTGCGTCGAGCCAGTTCGCCGCGACGCCGTTGGCGATAAGGAAACTCGCACCGAGTGCGCTGGAAAGTAATTCACCATGTGCGAGCAATTCGGCCTGCCACGCCATGCCTCCCTTCGTCCGGTCGATCGAGCGCATAACGCCATACAAGTTGTCGAGCCAGCCCTCCATGGCTTTCGTATCGGTCAACGCCATGTCGCCGGCGAGCGTGCGATGGCGCTCGGCAATCTCGCCATGCATCCTTTCGACTCCGCCCGATTGCGACGAATCTGCAATCGCCTTCAGCAAATCAGTAACACCTGAAAGCGCGGACACCACGATCAACACGCGTCGACCAGCATCGCGATGACCCGCGACGATGCTGAGAATCGACTTCCAACGCGTTACCGTCGACACGCTGGAACCGCCGAATTTAACGACCACCCATGGGGCTGTGTGGTTCGGATCGCTGGAACATCTCGGGTCGACGGAAGACAAGGTTCGAATTTCGCGGCAGGAATGGCGGATCAGCATTCTTTCGTGCGCTGCAACAGAACGCAAACGCAGCCCGCAGCGATTCCGGGGTTGCGTGGGAGTCGTGGCGAAAAGACGGCACCTGCCGGGCTTCCATTTGGCCGCTCGTGCGAGAATTGCACCGCCCAAAACGATTGAACCACCCGCCTGCAATGCAAGAAACCATCGAAACGACCGCCATGCGATTGGCCCGCGAAAAGGCGGAGCCGATCAACGAAGCCACGATTTCGTTCTCGATCAACGGTAAACCGTATTTCGTTGCCGACCGGTTCGACATGCCGTTGCTGTGGTTCCTGCGCGACGAGCTGCGCCTGACCGGCACGAAAGTGGGCTGTGGCGATGATGAGGATTGCGGCGGCATTTGTAGCGTGCTGCTCGAGGGCATTCCGGTTCGTGCCTGTCGCACGCCGCTCAAAGCGATCAAAGGCAAGCACGTGCAAACCGTCGAAGGTCTTGCGTCGGAGCGGCTGAATCCACTTCAGCGCGCCTTCCTCGACGAAGATGTCGCGCAGTGTGGATACTGCGTACCGGCCTGGCTGATCCACGGTACCGCCCTGCTCGCTCGGAACCCGCAGGTGAGCGCGACTGAGGTTTCGCGCATATCGGTGATATGTCGCTGCGGCGTCCAAGTTGCTGCGCGGCGGGCGATCCTGAGTGCGGCGGACCGCAATCGCGGGGCAGGTTGATGACTCGCCTGCTACTGGACCGCCGCCGCTTTCTGCAGGTTTCGCTCGGCAGCGCGGGCGCGCTGGTGATCGGCATTCGCTCAGCACAGGCGCAACAGTTCCCCGATGACTTCCCACCCGAACTGCTCGGTGACGACATCACGGCGCTGGGTCCGTTTCTCCGGATCGAGCGCGATGGCCGCGTCATCATCGGCGCGTCTGGCTGCGAAGTCGGCCAAGGCGTGATGACCGATTTCCCGATGTTGATTGCCGAAGAACTCGACGTTAGCTGGAACCAGGTGAGCGTGATCCAGCTTCCCTACGGCTACACCGAAGACGCTTCCGGTCCCGGCAATCGCTACGGCGAACAGAGCAGCGATTCGGAGCTCGCGATCTATTTGCTGCGCGAGGATCTGCGTCGTGCTGGCGCACTCGCGCGCTGGCTGCTGGTGCAGGCAGCGGCCAATGAGTGGTCATTGGACCGCGCCAGCTTGTCCAGCACGAGCGGTCGCGTCATTGCGCCAGATGGACGTCGCTTGAGTTACGGCGCTTTAGCGCGCAGTGCCGCTGGCGTTCCCGCGCCGACCAGCGCGTTGACCCTGAAAACCATCGAGCAATGGGACCTGATCGGCGAACCGACCCGCATGGCCGATGGCGATGACTTGGTGCGCGGCCGCAGTCGATTTGGAAGCGACCACTACCGCTCGGAAATGGTTTATGCCGTGGTGCTGCGCTGCCCATACCCGGATGGAACGCTGGAATCACTGGATGATGCCGATGCCCGACGGGTCGGGGGTGTCACGGATATCGTGCCAATTGCCGCGCCCCCAACGGCCCAGCCATTGACAGGCCCGTTGCGCAATGGCGTTGCCGTCGTCGCGACCAGTAGTTGGGCGGCGTTGCAAGGTCGCGCAGCGTTGAAGCCCGTGTGGAAGGAAGCCGCCTGGGGCAAGGAATCCAGCCTCGCGCTTTCCAACATGGCACATGGGTTGCTCAGTACATTCGAGGACGCCGACAATTCCGTCGAGTTGCGTCGCGATGGCGACGTGACAACCGCTCGAAAAAATGCCGCACAACTGCTCGAAGCACGCTATGAATTGCCCTTCCTGGCCCACGCCACGCCAGAGCCGCCATCGGTCGTGCTCGATCTGCGCAGTGACAGCGCCGTGTTGATTGCCTCTCTTGAAGATCCCGACGCCGTATCGCGGCGTATCGCCGATGCGACCGGCTTGCCGCGACGCGCGATCGACATTCGCTTGCCGCGTTCCGGTGGAAGTTTCGGTCGTCGCTTGAAGCACGATTTCATCGCCGAGGCGATCCAGGTCGCACTGGTCATCAAGAAGCCGGTGAAGCTTTTCTGGACGCGCGGCGACGACTTGCGCAACGACTGGTATCGCCCGTTCGGCGTCCACCACATGCTCGCCAGTATCGACCGCAAGAAAAACATTACCAGTTGGGTACACCGGTGTGCGGCGACGTCACGTGGCTGGCGCGACCCGGCCTGGAATGACCGGCCGCTATGGGCTGGCGTGTTATCTCAGGACAGTTTCCCGGCAGGGCTGATCGAGAATTTCGAACGTAGCTTCGTGCCGTTGGAATCGGGTCTGCCACGAGGCGATCATCGCGGCCGCGAACAGACGTTCACGGCATTTGCGGAGCAGTGTTTTCTTGACGAGCTTGCCAGTGCAACCGAGCGTGACGCGGTGCAGATGCGGCTGGAAATGCTGGGCGAACCACGCCAGCTGCCGTATCGCGGGGCGCCGCCCTTTGATACTGGACGGATGGCCGAGGTGCTTCGACGTTGTGCCGAGCGCATCGGTTGGGGCAAGGGCCGCAACGACGGTCATGGTCTGGGCATCGCCTGTCACTTCGTCCATGGCGCTTACGTGGCGCATGCGTTCGACGTCGCGATCGCGCGCGCGGAACTGGTTGTGCATCGCGTCGTCTGCGTCGCCGACGTGGGCCGCGTGTTGAATCCATTGAACGTGGATGGCTTGCTCGCAGGCGCGACCACGGATGCCATCGGCGTCGCCTTGAATGCTGCTATCACGCTGCGTGACGGCAAGATCCAGCAAAAGGATTTCTCCAATTACAACGTCAATCCCGGAGCGCAGACGCCACGTGAACTGATCATCGAGCGGGTGGATTCGTCGGAACCACCCGTTCCGGTTTATTCGGCCGCAACACCGAGCACGGCACCAGCCTTGGCGAATGCTATTTTCGCAGCCAGTACGGTACGCATCCGAAAGATGCCGATGCTGCCGGAGCTGAAGCGTCTACTCTGACCGATCCGCTTGCCCAGCACGAAACCGACCCACTAACGCGGCGGATCGCAGCCATCCTCAGCTCGCGACTCCCGTTGTTGCAAACGCTCACCGATCGCCGCCGAGTTGGCGAGACCGATGTACTTGAGGTACTTGCCAGCCACCGCGTCGCCGACTGACTGATCCTTGCGAAATGCCTGTGCAAAACGGGTGCGCTGGCAGTTGAGCGGGTTCTCGCCGCGCTCCTGCAGAGCCTTCCAGTTTTCACGTGCCCTCTGCTGCTGCGTGGCGGCGACCGGAGATGTCGGTTTCATCGTGGTGTCCGGAATTCGAACTCGCCCACTGGCATCGAACAATCGCGCCGCACTGCCCGCGTCGCCGATCCGCGCGTTCATTTCTTTGCTGTCCGCCTCGACTTTGACGACTGGCGGAGACTTTGTCGGCGTCTTTGGCGTGTCGATGCGAATTTTACTGGGGCGGTGTTGTAGTGGCTCCGGCTCGGGCATCGGCGGCTCGACGATTTCAAGCAGTGGTGTTTCGTCGATCAGGCTGACGACGATGGCACCGCGATAATTACTATCGACCGGGTGCCGATGCATTCCGCGACTAAAACCGACCAGTTCCACCGCAGTCAGCATGGCGGCGAACGCCACACCCAGCGCAAATGCTCGCCAATCGATGGGTTCCTCGTCGTGGCGCAGGCTGCGTTGCCACGGGCCTTGAAAACGCAGCAACGGCAAAGCGTCGACACGCATTTCGTTGCGTCGTCCTGGGGGGATTGGAGGAGCTGGCGAAATGGCATGCCTCATTAACAGGGGGCGAAAAACGCGCGAGCATCGCGCAAAGGCCGATAAACCGCCGTTAAGAGCTACTCGTTGGCTGCGCCGCGCCCGCTTGGAACACTCGCCTCGTTACGAGGTTCAATCCGGATGTTGCCTTGCGCTATGCGCTTGCCAGACGCAGTTGACGACCAAACGAGCTGGCGCGCACTTCCGGCATGTGTGGTTCTTCGAGTGCTCAGCCAAGTACCGGCAGGATGCGCACGTCGAAGGCGCGTTCGATCAGCCACAGGAACGCCAGCAGCGCAATCAGCAACGAGCCAGCTACCAGCACCGCGCGTCGATAGAAGGCGCTGCGGCGCAGCAGGAATGCAATTGGTAACAGCACGGCTACGACGCAAAGCTGGCCAAACTCGACGCCCAGGTTGAAGGCGAGCAGGCACAGAGCCAGTGCATCGCGTGGCAGGCCGAGGTCTGCCAGTGCGCTGGCGAACCCGAACCCGTGCAACAAGCCGAAGCCAAATGCGAACGCCCAGGTTCGCTCGGTGACCAAAGGCTTGATGTTGTTGATCGCTGCAAGGATGACCGACAGCGCAATCGCCGATTCGACCAGTCGCGACGGCAGTTGCACGAAGCCCAACGCAGCCAAAGTCAGCGTGATCGAATGGGCGAGGGTGAACGCGGTGACGATGCCGGCGACTTTCATGGCCACCGCACGACCGGACTCGGCAGGCAACCATTCACGGCGACGACGGATCAGCACCGCCGGCAGCAACAGACTGATCAGGAACAGCATGTGGTCGTAGCCAATCCAGATGTGGTGCGCGCCGTCCCAAAGATATTGCTTGAACTGCGACCAGCGCGATGGCTGCAGCAGCGAGATATCACGTGGCTCACCCGGAATCAGCACGGCGCTCTGTACAGCGCCTCCAGCATCAACCCACTGCAACAATCCGCGATGGGTTGAGTCGATGCCCTGCATCAGGCGGTAGTCAATGCGCGCGGAGTCAGCGGCTTGCGGGCAGGACATCGCAAATCGCAGCACGGCGTAATGGCCGTCGCTGTGACGGTCGATCAGCAGGTCGTTCGGTGTCAGCGAACATGGCGTGGTCGCCGTGATGGCAAGTCGATCGAAGGCATAACGCTCAATGCGCGGACGAGCTGTGCGGATCTCGCCCCAAGTCAGCTTTCGATCGCCGTTGCCATCGATGGCAATAGCAGCGTCGAGATCACGCAGTGCAATATCCCACTGACCCTGGTAACTCCCCTTTGCGGAGCTGTCCGCGCGGATTGTGAGGTAGGCATCGCTGGCCTT
>JBBSUF010000115.1:0-5879 GCA_038235185.1 Lysobacterales bacterium | reverse complement strand
GTTCGTCAGCGGCGTCGCTTCCCTGCCGCGTGTGGTGATCTTGACAATGCATGACATCTCGCTCAAGCCCAAGAATCCTGACAAGGCGGGCATCCGGATGAACACTCCGCTGGAGCTTTCCGGGACAGTGAAGACTTATCGTTATCTCGATGCGGAAGAAGCGGCGGCGCAGGAAAAAGCCGAAAATCCCGTAAAGCCCGGTGCACCGGCTGGGGAGCTCTGACATGCAGATTCGTGCACTCAACGTCAGCACTTCTCTCAGCCCAGGCTCACGTGCCTGCCGGATGTTGCTGCTGCTGGCGCTTCTTGCCGGCATTACAGCATGCGGACGCAGCGTGACCAGTACGCCTGGGGACGCCCCCAACCTGGAAAAGTGGGTTGCTGAGGTCAAGAACAGGCCGGCGCCCCCGTTGGAGCCTCTCCCAGTCATGCAGCAGTTCGAGACCTTCGAATATGCCGCTCAAAACCTGCGCGACCCATTCAGCAACGCCTTCAGCGACCAAAGTGGTGGGAGCGGTCCCAGACCGGATCCGAACCGGCCCAAGCAGACGCTTGAGCAGTTTCCGCTCGACAGTTTGAAGATGGTTGGCACGATTGGTCATGGGCCAGGAGTGGTCGCGCTGGTCATGGCGCCAGACAAGGTGACGTACCGGGTACATCCGGGCATTTATGTGGGACAAAACGATGGCCGCGTCACGGCGGTCCACGAAGACCGGATCGAACTCGTCGAGCTGGTGCCCGATGGCGCAGGCGGCTGGTTGGAACGCCCGGCATCTGTTGCGCTCGAAGAAAAATGATTGGGGATAGGACGATGACCGTACTGAATGCCAAAAGCCTGCGGCCTGCCCGGCGCCCCTTGCCCATGCGGGCGACCTTGTTCGGCCTCGCGGCCGGGTTGCTGGCGGCGGGCGGTGGCGTCAATGCCGCACAACCGGGCATGCAGACCCATGCCATGTCGCCCTCGCCCTATGCGGCTCCAGTGTCAAGCATGGATCCCGGCAAGCAGGTTCCTGGGACCATCAGCGTTTCGAATATCGACTTCAAGCGCGGCGACGCGGGTGCTGGCCGTTTAATCCTGCATTTCAGCGGAGAGGGCGCCAGTCCTGACCTGCACAACCAGGGATCGTCGATCATTGTCACGGTCGGCAACGCGCAACTCCCCGCTGCGCTGCAGAAGCCGCTCAACGTGACGGACTTCGCAACTCCGGTGCGGCGTGTGGATGCCAACTCAGCGGGCACCGGCACGCAGATCGTGCTGAGCACCAGTGGCCCGTTTGAATCACGCGCCTACCAGACCGGCCGCGACTATATTGTCGAGATAGTGCCGCGCGCCGCGACTCAGGCTGCGCAGTCAAGCGCCTCCTCAAGTTCCGCCATGGGAGCGACTGTCTCGTCCAGCACGACTAGGGCTTACAGCGGTAAGCCGGTCACGTTCAACTTCCAGGACGTCCCTGTCCGCACCGTCCTGCAGTTGATCGCCGAGGAGTCCAATCTCAATCTGGTCGCGTCTGACACCGTCCAGGGCAACGTCACCTTGAGACTGGTCAACGTGCCGTGGGACCAGGCGCTGGACATCGTGCTGCAGGCCAAGGGACTGGACAAGCGCCGCAGCGGTAACGTCGTCTGGGTCGCACCCCAGTCGGAAATCGCCAAATACGAGCAGGACAAGGAAGACGCCCGGATTGCAATCGAGAATCGCGCCGAGCTGGTCACCGAGTACGTGCCTATCAGCTATGCCAATGCGGAGGACCTGGCAAAGCTGCTGACGGATGAAGCAAAAAATAGCAGTGGCGGTGGCGGTGGGGTTGCCGGCGCAAGTCGCGGTTTCCTGTCCCCACGAGGAAGCATCAGTTTTGATCGTCGTACCAATACTTTGCTTGTGATCGACATTCCTCAGCGTGTGTCGGCAATCAAAGACTTGGTCAGGGTGCTCGACAAGCCCGTCGACCAAGTCGTGATTGAAGCCAGGATTGTCATTGCGAATGAATCGTTCGCACGCGAGCTGGGTGCGAAGTTCGGTATCAGTGGCAAGAACAACAACGTCTATTTCAATAGCACTGTTGCCAACAACACCGCCACCGAGGATTCGTATATCAAGGCGGCTAATGCAAATAATGTCGTGCCTCGTCCAAGTCCGCCTGTACTGGGGACGCTCTCCAAGGGGCTTAACGTGAACCTACCCTCAACACTGGCAGGGGCCGGTTCGTTGGCATTGTCAATTCTCAATGGCGGTTACGCGTTGGACGTGGAGTTGTCGGCGCTACAGACAGAAGGTCGTGGCGAAGTCATTTCGAATCCGCGCATCGTGACCAGCAACCAGAAGGAAGCTGTCATCCGCCAAGGTCAGGAAGTCCCTTACTTGACGATCACGGGCGGTACCGGCGGGTCGCAGATCCCACAGGTTCAATTCAAGGAAGCCCTGCTTGAACTTAAAGTGACGCCGACGATTACCAACGATGGCCGCGTTTTCTTGAACATGAATGTCAAGAAAGATGAAGTATCCGGCTTTACCGACACAGGGTTTGGCCAAGTCCCCAATATCGCCAAACGTGAAGTCAACACTGCAGTGTTGATGGAGGATGGCCAGACCGTGGTGATTGGTGGTGTTTACGAGTTCAAGGACCAGAAGGACATGAGCAAGGTACCGTTCCTGGCAGACATTCCGATCCTTGGAAATCTGTTCAAAAAGCGGGGCAATAGCAAGAGCAAAGCGGAGTTGCTGGTCTTCGTGACGCCCAAGGTCATCCGGGTCGCCCAGCGCTGATCAAGGCTGGTCATCTAATGAAGAAGGGGCCAATGGCCCCTTCTTCATTTCAGGCGCCGAAACTCGACGATGAACCAATCGTGCTGAAATCGGTCAAAACATGATGAAGCCCTCGAACTTTTGACCGAAATATGTCTTTGGAAGATCCTTCACGCCTCCACACTGCCTTTCTTGCCCTGCGCGACAGCTTAGCGAGCGAGATCGTCGGCCAGTACGCGCTGGTCGAACGCCTGCTGATTGCACTGCTCGCCGATGGCCATCTGCTCGTCGAAGGCGCGCCGGGGCTGGCAAAAACCAGCGCGATCCGTGCTTTGGCTGCGCGGCTAGAAGCTGATTTCGCGCGAGTGCAGTTCACGCCGGATCTGTTGCCGGCCGATCTCACCGGGACCGAAGTCTGGCGGCCGCAGGATGGCCGTTTCGAATTCCTGCCGGGGCCGATCTTCCATCCCGTCCTGCTCGCCGACGAAATCAATCGCGCGCCCGCCAAGGTGCAGTCGGCGCTGCTGGAAGCGATGGGCGAGCGCCAGGTCACGGTCGGCCGGCATACCTATCCGTTGCCGGCACTCTTCCTGGTAATGGCGACGCAGAACCCGATTGAACAGGAAGGCACGTTTCCGCTGCCCGAGGCGCAGCTCGACCGTTTCCTGATGTACGTGCGCATCGGCTATCCCGAGGCGGCGACTGAAACCGAAATCCTGCGGCTGGCGCGTGAACGAGCCCGAGATGCAATGCAGCCCAGCGCGACACCGCCGTCGCGGCTGCCATTGGCCGACGTCTTCGCCGCACGCGCGGCGGTGCTTGATTTACACCTTGCGCCATCGCTGGAGCGTTACCTGATCGAAATCGTGCTGGCATCGCGCGATGCCGGTCGCTACGACAAGGATCTTGCACGACGCATCGCTTGGGGGGCGAGCCCGCGTGGTTCCATTGCGCTTGAGCGTTGCGCGCGCGCACGGGCATGGCTTGCCGGTCGCGATTTCGTGACACCGGAAGACATCCGCGCGGTGGCCCCGGATGTACTGCGTCACCGCGTGCTGCCCAGTTACGAGGCGACGGCGGAAGGCTGGGATGGCGAAAAGCTGGTTGCCGCGCTGCTGGACAAGGTCCCGCTGCCGTAAGCCGCCGGGCCGTTGCAAACGTGAAACCCATGCGCGCCGACGATGAGCTTTCCGCACACGAGCCTTCTGAAGGTGTCGTGCCATCGCTGGCCGCGCTGGTGGCGTTGCGCCGCGTCGCCCAGGGATATCGACCGCCCCAGCGTGGCCGGCATGGCGTCAGCGGGCAGGCATTGTCGCCGATGCGCGGACGCGGAATGGAATATGCCGAATCGCGCAGCTATGCGGTCGGCGACGATGCGCGCCATATCGACTGGCGCCTGACCGCGCGCAGCGGCAAACCCCATACCAAGCTGTTCCAGGCCGAGCGCGAGCGCCTGACGTTGATCGTCGCGGATACTGCGCCGTCGCTTTACTTCGGCACGCGCGTGCGCTTCAAGTCGGTGCAGGCCGCGCGCGCAGGCGCAATCGCCGCGTGGATCGCGATTCGCGATGGAGATCGCGTCGCCGCGTTGCGTGGCAGCGAGCGGGAAGCGCCAGTGCCACCCGCTGCTGGGCCACGCGGCGCACTGCGCGTGCTGGATGCGCTGGTGCGCTGGTACACATCACCGCCTGCGCAGGACGCGGGGCTGACGGTTGCACTGGATCATGCGCGCCGGCTATTGCGCCCCGGCTCGCGATTGATCCTGCTGGCCGACCCGCACAGCATTGCCGCCGTGCCCCCGCAACGCTGGCCGGCGCTGTCGATGCACAACGAGGTCATCGTCTTGCTGATGGGCGATCCGTTTGAATCCACGCCGCCAGAATCGGCATTGCCGTTCATGGCGGCTGACCATCGCATCGAGCTTGATCTTGCCGTCGCATCCCAGCGCCAACGCTGGCGCCAGGAGTTCGTCGAACCATTGGATGCGGCATTGGCTCAGCTGCCGTCGCGTGGCGTGCGTGTTCAGATGTTGTCGAGCGATGCGCCAAGTGAATCCTGGCTACCGTTGCTGGGCCGCACCCGCGGAGGGCTTTCGGCATGAAGCTGCCGGGCGACACGCTGGTGCTGCGTGACATCCATCAGCCACCAGCGCCAGATTGGTGGCCTCCGGCGCCTGGCTGGTGGATTGTCGCGGGTTGCATGCTGGCGATCGCTGCAGTGGCCACTTGGATCAGCTGGCGACGCAAGCAACGTCGTCGCGCTTTTGCGGCGATGTTCGACGATGCCATCGCGGCTGCACCCACGCCGCCGGAACGGATTGGCGCAATGTCCGAACTGCTGCGCCGTGCCGCGCGTCGGATCGACCCCGAGGCCGACACCTTGCTGGACGATGACTGGCTGCGCTTTCTCGACCGCGGATCGAAGCGGCCCAGCTTCGCCGCTGGTGCCGGCATCCTCATGCGGGATGGTGCGTATCGACGCGATGTTTCGGAGGTCCAGGTCGATGCACTGCGACAACTGGCACGCGAGCGCTTCATCAGCTGGATGACGCACCGATGAGCGCGCTTCTCTCTGCACTGTCGCTGGATGGCTTTGCGTGGCCCTTCATGTTGCTGGCGCTGCCGCTGCCATGGCTCGTGCGCAAATGGTTACCACCTGCGCGCAGTGCCGAAGCGGCGTTGCGCGTGCCTTACGGCCATCGCCTGGATTCCATCGCCGGTGGCACGGGCTCAGCACGCGGCGGCCGTATCGGATTGTTGCCGTGGCTGGCGTGGGGGCTGCTCTGTATCGCCGCCGCGCGGCCGCAACAACTCGGCGACATCATCCAGCCGCCCCAGGCCGGTCGCGACATGATGTTGGCGGTCGACCTGTCCGGCAGCATGGGCGATGAGGACATGGCGCTTGGCGGACAGGCGGTCGATCGGCTCACTGCGGCCAAGGCGGTGCTGGCGGATTTCCTGGATCGGCGCGCCGGCGATCGCGTCGGCCTGCTTGTGTTCGGCGACAAGGCGTACGTATTGACGCCGCTGACCCGCGACCTGGACAGCGTCGAGTCGCGGATCCTCACCACTGGGCAGATCCTCAAGGCGCTGAAACAGCACCTCGTGCTGGTGAGCGCCTCGACGGTCCTCGTCCT
>JBBSUF010000114.1:0-5944 GCA_038235185.1 Lysobacterales bacterium | reverse complement strand
ACCAGCAGCCGTGGGGCAGCGACCGCGCGCAGGGCCGCGGCGATGTCTTCGGGGAAAAACGGCCGCGCCGAATGGATCGCAACGCCCCCCAGCAATGGCAGCAGCACCGACAACTCCATGCCGTACATGTGCTGGGGCGGAACGGTGGCCACCACGTGCGGTGTGGACGATGCGGGCCACAGGTCGTGCAGCGCGGCCAGGTTCTGCGCGGTACTGGTGCCCAGGCTGCCCCAGGTCTTGGGATTGGGTTGCGGTTGGCCGGTGCTGCCGGAGGTGAACCCGATCGCCACCAGCGCATCGTCGTCCAGGTGCAATGGCGGCCCATCACTCAGTGGGAGCGTGTCGGGCAGGCGCCAGTAACGCGGCGGCGGATCCTCGATGACGCCATCGCCCAAACAGTAGCTGTCGGCGTGGCGGCGCAACTCCTCGGCAATCACCGCTGGCGCGCGCGATGGTGGCAGCAACGTAATCTGGCCGCGGATCGCGACCGCACAGAACGCGACCAGGAATCGATAGCGGTCTTCGCACAGGTTGATCGCATGGCGGCCCGACGGCAGCGCCGCCGCCAACCCCCGCACCTGCGCCAGGAACTGCGCGAGCGGGACCGGACTGCCGCCGTCGAAGGCGATGGTGCGTAGCGGATGCCCGATGGCCAGCGGTGACGCCGTCGGACTGGACTGGATGACTGCAGACATAGATGCTCGATGATTCCCGGTCGCCCAGCCCTTCCCCGCCGGTATTTTACGCTGCCGTTGCCGCCCCAGCCATACGACTCTCATCCCCATGCTGCTGCCTCCATCACTGCCATCCACCATCCAATGCACCTGGCAGGACTTCGAGCATGGCCAGCCAGCAGAACCCTTCGCACGGCTCTGGCTTGCCAGCGTGCTGGGCTGCGAGCCCGCCGCCGTGGCGCTGTGTCGTGATGCGCTGGGCCGGCCTCGACTGGGCGCGTCCCAAGCTGGATGGGATGTCAGCTGGAGTCATAGCGGCCAAGCCTTGCTGATCGTAGTGGGCAAAGGCGTGGACATCGGCGCCGACCTGGAGCACGTCAAGCCACGACCGCGGGCCCTCGCACTGGCGCGTCGCTTCCTTGCAGGCAGCGAAGCCGACTGGCTGGCCGCGCTGCCGAGCCAAGCCCAGGAACCAGCTTTCCTGCGCCTGTGGTGCGCCAAGGAAGCCGTGTTGAAGGCGCACGGTCGCGGGATTGCCTTCGGATTGCACAAGCTGGCATTTGGAGAGATCGACGGCGTATTGCAGTTGCTCGCCTGCGACCCTCAACTGGGGCAGCCGCAGGACTGGTCGCTGCGGGAGTTCATCCCGCACGCCGGCTATCGCGCCGCAATTGCCTGGCGCGACCAGCGATCGCAGCAATTCGCGCCCGCATACTGATCGCCATGCCCGACTTCCCCGACACCTTGCGCGGCGACCTGAATGACGGGCTGGGCGTGCTCGCGCTGGACCCTGCGCTGGCCAAGCCACTGCTCGCCTATCTGGCGTTGCTGGACCGCTGGAATCGCACCTACAACCTGACCGCCATCCGCGATCCGGCCGAGATGGTGGTCAAGCACCTGCTGGATTCGCTGGCGATGGCGCCGTTTGTTGCTGGCGGCACGCTGGCCGACCTGGGCACTGGCGCCGGCTTGCCGGGAATCCCGTTGGCGGTGGCGAATCCTGCGTTGCATGTGACGCTGGTCGAATCCAATGGCAAGAAAGCGCGCTTCCTGCGCGAAGCCGTCCGCACGCTGCCGCTTCCCAATGCGCGCGTTGCCGAATCGCGAATCGAAGCACTGGATGAGCCGGGCCAATACGACGCCATCGTTGCGCGTGCGCTGGCGACGCTGCCGCTGATCGTCCAGCTGGGGGGTCATCTGCTCAAGCCCGGGGGCAGGCTGCTGGCAATGAAAGGCACGATTCCCGAAGACGAGATCGCGGCGCTGCCGGCGGGCTGGCGGGTTGAAGGCGTGCATTTGCTGGTGGTGCCGGGGTTGATTGCGGAGCGGCACTTGGTGGTGGTGGAGCGTGCGTGAGCGTGAAAGCAAATCTCCAGGCGCGCGTCGGCGCGTTGGTGGTGACGTGCGCCTAGACCTGCAACCGGATTTCCAGGCGCGTGGCGACGCGTTGAAAGTAGCAGCGCGCGAGTTGGATCGCGGCGCGGCATAATCCCTGTCCGATGCCTGCATCGGATTCCTTCGCAACGAGGCACCTCCAGCCCCATGGCCCGGATCATCGCGGTCGCCAACCAGAAAGGCGGCGTCGGCAAGACCACGACTGCCGTCAACCTGGCGGCGGCGCTGGCGCGCACGCCCAAGCGCGTGCTGCTCGTCGACCTCGACGCGCAGGGCAACGCCACCATGGGCAGCGGCATCGACAAGCGCGAGCTGGCCGCGTCCAGTTGCGACGTATTGATGGAAGAAACCGCCGCCGTCGATGCCATCGTCACTACACCGGAGGGCTTCGAGCTGCTACCCGGGAACAGTGAATTGACCGCTGCCGAGTTCGAACTAATGGACGCCGAGGGCCGCGAGCAACGCCTTAAACGTGCGCTGGATCCATTGCGCGAAACATACGACTTCATCCTGATCGACTGCCCGCCGGCGCTGTCGCTGCTCACGCTCAACGCATTGACCGCCGCCGACAGCGTGCTGGTGCCGATGCAGTGTGAGTACTACGCACTGGAAGGCCTGACTTCGCTGCTGCAGACGATCGACGCGTTGAAAGGAAGGCTCAATCCGGCACTCGAGGTCGAAGGCGTGCTGCGCACGATGTTCGACGTGCGCAACAACCTCGCCAATGCGGTGTCGGCCGAACTCATTACCCATTTCGGCGACAAGGTGTTCCGCACGATCGTGCCGCGCAACGTGCGCTTGGCCGAAGCGCCGAGCCACGGGCAAAGCATCGTCGGTTACGACCGCTCATCGCGCGGCGGCGTCGCCTATCTCGGGCTTGCCGGTGAAGTCCTGCGCCGCCAGCGCGAACGCGATCAAGCTCCTGACAGACCACACATCCCGACGGAGACCACGGCATGACCGCCGCCAAAACTGCACCCGCCAGGAAGCGCGGCCTTGGACGCGGCCTGGAAGCGCTGTTGGGCCCGAAAGGCGCTGCGGCAGCGCCGGCGCTGGAGGCCAAGGCAGGCGATACGCTGCGCCACCTGCCCGTCGATGGGCTGTCGCCGGGCAAATACCAGCCGCGCAAGACCATGGACCAGGACAAGCTTGCGGAGCTTGCCGAATCGATCAAGACGCAGGGCGTGATCCAGCCGATCATCGTGCGCGACCTTGGCGGTCGCCGCTTCGAGATCATCGCCGGCGAGCGTCGCTGGCGCGCGTCGCAACTGGCGGGCCTGAGCGAGATTCCCGCGGTGGTGCGCGAAGTCGACGACCGCACCGTGGTCGCGATGGCGCTGATCGAGAACATCCAGCGCGAAGACCTCAATCCGCTGGAGGAAGCGGCCGCACTGCAACGCCTGATCAGCGAATTCGACCTGACGCATGCGCAGGCAGCCGATACCGTCGGGCGCTCGCGCGCCGCGGTATCCAATTTGTTGCGGCTGCTGGAATTGCCGAACGAGATCCGCGTGCTGGTGGAAACCGGCGCACTGGAAATGGGCAGCGCGCGTGCGTTGCTGACATTGGCGCCACAAGCCGCGATCGCATTGGCACGACAAGCGGTTGATGGTGGCTGGTCGGTGCGCGACGTCGAGCATCGTGTACAGCAAATGTCGACAGGCAAACTGCCAGTCAAAACCAAAACGCCGAAACCCAAACCGCAGGCCGACATCGTCGCCCTGGAGCGTGAGCTGTCCGAGTCGCTCGGCGCCACCGTCAACGTGTTGCATGGCCGCAGCGGACGCGGACGCCTGGTGATCCACTACAGCGACCTGGACTCGCTGGATGGCGTGCTCGAACGACTGCGCGGCAAGGCGTAGGCGCGACAGTCCGACGGCACCACCAACCCGTGCCATCTAAACTTATCCCATGACCATCCTCGTCACCGGCGCGGCCGGCTTCATCGGTGCCAACGTCTGTCGCGCGTTGCAGGGGCGCGGCGACAGCGTCGTGGGCCTGGACAACTACAACGATTATTACGATCCGCAGCTCAAGCGCGATCGCGTCGCCGCGCTGTGCGCGGACGTTGACATCCGTGCGCTCGACCTCACCGATCGGGACGGGCTGGAGGCGTTGTTCGAGGAGACCGCACCCACGCGCGTGATCCATCTGGCCGCGCAGGCCGGCGTGCGCTATTCGATCACTAATCCACACGCCTACGTCCAGAGCAACCTGGTCGGCTTCGTCAACCTGCTGGAGCAATGCCGGCATCGCAACGTGGAGCACCTGGTCTACGCAAGTTCGTCGTCGGTGTATGGCGATTCGGCGACACCGCCGTTCTCGGAAGACCAGCGAATCGACCAGCCGCGTTCGCTGTACGCGGCAACCAAAGCCGCGAACGAACTGATGGCGCACACCTATGCGCACCTGTACGCACTGCGCGCGACAGGCCTGCGATTTTTCACCGTATACGGCGCATGGGGCCGCCCTGACATGGCGCCATTACTGTTCTCGCGGGCGGTATTGGCGGGCCGCCCGATCGAGGTGTTCAACTTCGGCAGGATGCGACGCGATTTCACCTACATCGACGACATCGTCGCCGGCGTGCTCGGCGCGCTTGATCATCCGTCGAACCAGACAACGCTTCATCAGGTCTTCAACCTCGGCAACCACACGCCCGTGGAACTGGAGCATTTCATCGACGTCATCGCGCAAGCCGCGGGCAGGCCAGTGGAGAAGATCTATAAGCCGATGCAGCAGGGCGACATGGTGGAAACCATGGCCGACACGTCCCGCGCGCTGGCTGCATTCGGCTTCGACCCGTTAACATCCATTGAAGCGGGCCTGCCGGTGGTGGTCGACTGGTGTCGCGATTATTTTGGAGACGACGCATGAGTGCACCGCAACTGTCAGTCGTCGTGCCGGTATTCAACGAACAGGACAACGTCGAGCCACTGGTCGACGAGATCGTGATCGCGTTGCGCACCGTGATTCCGTTCGAAATCGTCTATGTCGACGACAACTCGCGCGACGGTACCCTGGAAAAATTGCAGCAACTCAAGTCCCGCGTGCCCGAATTGCGCGTGATCCGCCATGTCATCCAGAGCGGGCAGAGCACGGCCGTACGTAACGGCGTCAAGGCCGCGCGTGGCGAATGGATCGCGACGCTGGATGGCGACGGCCAGAATGATCCAGCGGATATTCCCAAGCTGCTGGCCGAGCGTGCGCTCGCTGCCACCGACGTCAAGTTGTTCGCCGGCTGGCGCGTGCAGCGACAGGATTCTGGCAGCAAGCGCTGGGCGTCGACCTTCGCCAATGCCATCCGGTCGCGCATGTTGCACGACGCCACGCCCGACACCGGTTGCGGCATCAAGCTGTTCGAGCGGGACGCCTTCCTCGACTTGCCACACTTCAACCACATGCATCGCTACCTGCCGGCACTGATGCAGCGCGCAGGCTGGAAAACACTGAGCGTGCCGGTCAACCACCGCGCACGCTCCACCGGCGTGTCCAAGTACAACAACTTCAACCGCGCCCTCGTCGGCATCGCCGACCTGCGCGGTGTCGCTTGGCTGATCCGGCGCGGCAAGGTCACGGCCGTGGAAGAGCTCGCATGAGTCCGGCGATCCACGGCGCCGCCGCCGATTTCATGAACAGCCCGATCCCGTGGCTGGTCTGGACTGGCGTGCACGCCAGCCCTTGGAAAGTGATCGGTTGGGCAGGGGCGCTGATGTTCAGCGGACGCTGGTTCGTGCAGATCATCGCCGCGCGGCGCCACGGCAAGCCGGTGGTGCCGGGGGTCTTGTGTTACTTGAGCATGGTTGGCAGCCTGATGACCCTTTCTTACTTCGTGTTCGCCAACAACGACTCGGTCGGCATTCTCCAGAACCTGT
>JBBSUF010000113.1:0-5999 GCA_038235185.1 Lysobacterales bacterium | reverse complement strand
CGGGCCAAGGCGCTGCTCGGCCCGGCTTTGGTCGCCGCCGACCGACGTGTAAAACTTCGAAGGATCGGCGATCCGCCACTTCACGAAGAAGTCAATGTTGACGTCCTTGCGCTCGGACGTGAGGTAGCGCTCCGGCGCCGATTCCAGAGTCAGCACGCGCTTGTCGAAGCGGACCACCTGTTGCACGACCGGCAACTTGAAATGCAAACCCGGCGTGAACCCGGTGCGTTCGATACGTCCGAATTGGGTCACCAGCGCAGTCTGACTTTCGCGCACGATGAAGAAGCAGCTGAGTGTCGCCAACACGGCGGCGACGGCAACAACAATGATCAACTTGCGCATCACTGGCTCTCCTTGGTCTCGGCAACGGTTGCTTCACCGACCACCCCAACAACGGCGGGAGCCGGCGCAGGCGGAACCTTGCCCTCGCCGGGGACCGGCACGTAAAGGACGTTCTTGCCATTGCTGCCATCAATGATCTTCGGCGTATCGGCGACCACTTGTTGCATCGTTTCCAGGTACAGGCGTTTGCGCGTTACGTCTGGCGCGGCGCGGAACTGGGTTTCGATAAGGCTGAAGCGATCGGCTTCACCCTTGGCTCGCGCGACCCGCGCCGCCTTGTAGCCTTCCGCCTCGACGCGGGTTTTGGACGCATCACCTCGCGCTTCGGGCAGGATCTGGCTGGCATAGGCCTTGGCCAGTTCCTCGGCGCGCTGCTTGTCCTGCAACGCACGGTTGGCGTCGTCGAACGCCTCTCGCACTTCCTGCGGCGGACGAATGTTCTGGAAATTGAGTTCGGTGATCGACAGACCAGTGCCGTACTGGTCCATGGTTTCCTGCAGCAAGCGCTTGGCGTTGATCATTAACTCGGCACGCTGTCCGGACAGGATCATGTCCATCGTGCTGGCGCCGACCACGGTACGCACCGCGCTCTCGGCCGCAGCGGCCAGCGAACTGTCAGGGTCTTTCACGCCGAACAGGAACTTGCGCGGATCGTTGACTTCGTACTGCACGTTGAAATCGACGACGACAATGTTTTCGTCGTTACTCAGCATGCGAACCTGATCCGAGGTCGAGCGGATGTTCTTGGCTTCGACCTTCATCACCGTTTCGACCGGACCCGGCCATTTGATGTTGAAGCCAGGCGGCAACAGCCGATTGAACTCGCCGAATCGCAAAACCACACCGGACTGGTTGGCGTTGACTTGCACCCAGGAATCGAACAACAACCAGGCCAGTAGCAAACCCAGCGCGGCCATGCCAAAACCGCCGGCACCACCCCCGAGTTGGCCAAACCAGTTCTTGACGCGGCGCATCGCGGCATCGAAATCCGGGCCACCGCTACGGTCGCCACCGCCGCTGTCGCGCCAGGGATCTTTCTTTTTGCCGCTACCGGGTTCGTTCCAAGCCATGCCGTGTACCTCGTTGATGCCGTTCCATCCCGCCGCGCGATCCAGGATCGGACCGTTGATCGCGTGCGGGGGAATGCGGATCGAATTGCGCTGCCGACAAGGTCGGCTCGCGTTGGATGCTGTGCAGACTTCGAGGCGCGGTCGCGAAATTCAAGCGAATACGCGTGAAATCAGACGTCAATTGTAGATTTCGCGGCGATGGCGGGCAACCGCTCGAGCCTGGACTCAGTCCAGCCAGTCATCGCTCGTAGGAGCTTCAAGTTGCGATCGCAGCCAAGCGCCATCACCTCCCGGCAGGCCGAACAAGGGTTCGATCACTGCACGTGGCGCGTCGATGCGAATGCTCCAGCCGCCGTCGGTCGCGGTTTCTTCCAGCACCAGGGCTTGCTCGTGCAAGCGCGCACGCAAGCGGCCTGCGCTCAATGGCAGGTCGAGTACCGCGTCGATGCGTTCGTTGCCAAGACGCATCGCGATCGCGTCGCGCAAGCCGTCGATGCCATTAGCTTTTAGTGCGGACAGCCAGACCCGGATCGGCACGCCGTCGCCATCGTGATCAGTGCGCAAGACGGGCTCTTCAAGATTGTCGACCTTGTTGAAAACAGCGAGCTGGGGGACGTCGCCGGCGCCGATATCTTCCAAGACGGCCGCGACATCGCCGATGCGCCTGTCTCGTTCGGGATCGGCCGCATCAATCACATGGAGCAATAAGTCGGCATCGCGCGCTTCGGCCAGAGTGGAACGGAACGCGGCAACCAGGTCATGCGGCAAGTCCCGCACGAAGCCCACCGTGTCGGCCAGCAATACGGGGCCGCAGTCCAGGCCCTCGAGACGACGCAAGGTCGGGTCCAGCGTCGCGAACAACTGGTCGGCGGCATACACCTCGCCACGTGTCATCGAATTGAACAGCGTCGATTTGCCGGCATTCGTATAGCCCACCAAGGCAACCACTGGCGTCTCCGCACGCTGGCGCGACCGCCGCGACTGCTTGCGCTGCACTTCCACCTTGTCCAGTCGCTTGTTGAGTTGCTTGACCCGGTCGGCGAGCAGGCGCCGATCCAGTTCCAACTGCGTTTCGCCCGGCCCGGTCAAGCCGATGCCGCCACCGCGCTGGCGTTCCAGATGGGTCCAGCCGCGCACGAGGCGCGTCGACATGTGCTTGAGCTGGGCCAGCTCGACCTGCAATTTGCCCTCGTGCGAACGCGCGCGCTGGGCGAAGATGTCGAGAATCAGTCCGGTGCGATCAACGACTCGGCATTCGCAGAGCTTCTCGAGATTGCGTTCCTGCACCGGCGACAGCGAATGGTTGACTAGGATCAGATCCGCACCGTCGGCATGACGCTGTTGCCTGAGTTCCTCGGCCTTGCCGCTGCCGACGAAGTAGCGCGGGCTGGGCTGATCCATTCGCGCAGTCAGGGTTCCGACCACTTCGGCACCAGCCGAGCGGGCCAGTTCCGAGAATTCGTCCAGGACGGCTTCGTCTTGCCCGAGCGGCTGCAACAGCAGGGCGCGCTCGCCACCTTTTGATCGTTCGAACAGGAGCTCTACTCCGCGTCGTCGTGGTGGTCGGACTCGGGGCCGCCGACCGGACCATCCGGGCCAGCAATACGAACGTTGCGGCTCGGCACCACGGTCGAAATAGCGTGCTTGTAGACCATCTGGCTGACGGTGTTGCGTAACAGCACGACGAACTGATCGAACGATTCGATGGTGCCTTGCAACTTGATGCCGTTGACCAGGAATACCGAAACGGGCACGCGCTCGCGGCGAAGTGCGTTCAAGAATGGGTCTTGCAGTGATTGTCCTTTCGACATTTTTATTCTCCCCGTAATCAAGATGCGGACGCCGCCAGACGAGCTCCAGCGGACTGATCCGGCCGCCAGCTACGCGAATGAAGCGCCACGTTGCCAAGCCGGATTGGTGCCTATCTTAATCGACCGACGCCATTGAAGGCAGTACCTGTTTCGCAGTAGCTGACGCGATTCGACGCGCGACCGCTCAGGCAGCGCGCGGTTGCCGCATCAGCAGAGCCAGCATCGCGGCGAGCTTGTCGCGCATTTCGCGACGGTCGACGATCACATCGACTGCGCCATGCTCGACCAGGAACTCCGAACGTTGGAAGCCTTCCGGCAGGGTTTCGCGCACGGTTTGTTCGATAACGCGCGGGCCGGCAAAACCGATCAGAGCCTTTGGTTCCGCGATATTGATATCGCCCAACATACCGAGGCTGGCCGAAACGCCGCCGGTCGTTGGGTTGGTCAACACCGATATGTACGGCAAGCCAGCGTTGCGCAAGCGACCCAGCGCCGCCGACGTTTTCGCCATCTGCATCAACGAGAACAGGCCTTCCTGCATGCGCGCTCCGCCGGTCGCCGAGAAGCAAACGAACGGGCAACGTTCCTCAAGTGCGCGCTCTGCGCCGCGCGTGAATTTCTCACCGACCACCGAACCCATCGAACCACCCATATAGGCGAAGTCGAACGCCGCTGCAATCAGCGCGTTGTCCTTGAGCTGGCCGTGCATCACGACCATCGCATCCTTCTCGCCAGTCGCTTTTTGCGCGGCAACGATACGGTCGCGATACTTCTTGGTATCGCGAAATTTCAAAGCATCGGTCGGTTCCAGCGCAGCGAACAACTCACGGCTGCTGCCTTCGTCAAACAATGCCGCGAGTCGAACGCGAGCACGTATCGCGTGGTGGAAGCCGCACTTGGGGCAGACCATCAGGTTCGCTTCCAGCTCCGGCCCATACAGGACCGCCGCGCAGCCACCGCACTTTTCCCAGAGCCCTTCCGGCACCTTGGTCTTGTTCGATGTGCCGTCGGTTCGGGCTCGCGGAGCCATGATTTTTTGTAGCCAGTTCATGCGATCAATCCAATCATTGATCGTCAGTGAGCCACAACTTGCGCGCTGCGGTCCAGTGCGGCGCGGATTGGCGCAAGGAAATCGGTCGCGGCTTTGCACGCGGCATCGGCGCTCGAACACTCGGCCAAACGAGCAACCAACGCACTGCCAATTACCACCGCATCGGCGAATGCGGCGATGCTGGACGCGGTTTCAGCATCACGAACGCCGAAGCCCACGGCGACAGGGATATCTCCACCGACCTTGATGGTTTCGACTTTGGCGCGCACCGCATCCGGATCGATCCGGTTGGCACCGGTGATGCCGTTGAATGACACGTAGTAGACAAAGCCCTTCGCCATCGCACGGATCGTTGCGAGGCGTTGTTCGGTCGTGGTGGGCGCGACCAGGAAAATCTGGCGCAGGCCGGCGTCGCGCAATGGCGCGAGCGTCGCTGCCTCCTCGACCGGAACATCGACAACCAACACACCGTCGACGCCCGCTTCTGCCGCATCCCGGGCGAAAGCCGCGTAACCATAGAACTCAATCGGATTGAGATAACCCATCAACACGATTGGCGTGTTGGCATCATCGCGACGAAATTCTCGTACCCACCCGAGCACGTCTCGCAAGCCAACGCCCTTGGCAATCGCGCGCTCGCCGGCATGCTGGATCACCGGGCCATCGGCGACCGGGTCGGAGTACGGCATGCCTAACTCGAGCACGTCGGCTCCGGCAGCGGCCAGCGAATGCATGATCGCGACAGTTGCATCCGGCGATGGATCGCCCGCCGTCATGAACGGGATCAAGCCTTTGCGGCCAGATGCTTTCAACTGTGCAAAGCGCTCATCAATTCGATTGGCAAGGCTCACAGATCGATGCCTTCACGCGCAGCAATCGTGTGCACATCCTTGTCGCCACGGCCAGACAGGTTGCACAGGATCAACTGATCCTTCGGCAATTCGCGTGCAAGTTTCATCGCCTGCGCAATGGCGTGGCTCGATTCCAGCGCGGCAAGAATGCCTTCGCTGCGCGCCAGCTCGTGGAATGCAGCCAAGGCTTCGTCGTCGGTGATGCCGACATAGCTGGCGCGACTGGAATCTTTCAGGAAGGCGTGCTCGGGGCCGACACCGGGATAGTCCAGGCCCGCCGAAATCGAATGCGTTTCGGTAACCTGACCGTTGTCGTCACAGAGCACGTAGGTGCGATTGCCGTGCAAAACGCCGCGTCGGCCGGCTGCGAGCGAAGCCGCGTGGCGACCCGTCTCGATGCCGTCACCTGCGGCTTCCGCACCGACCATCTTCACGTCACGATCGTTGAGAAAAGCGTGAAAGAGTCCGATCGCGTTCGATCCACCACCCACGCAGGCGGTCAACACATCGGGCAAGCGGCCGTATTGCTCCAGCATCTGCGCACGCGCCTCGCGACCTACGACTGCATTGAAATCACGCACCATCATCGGATACGGATGCGGGCCGGCGACGGTGCCAATGATGTAGAAGGTGTCGCCAACATTGGTCACCCAGTCGCGCATCGCTTCGTTGAGCGCATCCTTCAAGGTGCGTGATCCCGACGACACCGGGATCACGGTCGCTCCGAGCAACTTCATACGATAGACGTTGATCTTCTGGCGCTCGATGTCGACTTCGCCCATGTAGACCACGCAGTCGAGACCAAATCGTGCACACACGGTCGCCGTCGCCACGCCATGCTGGCCAGCGCCGGTCTCGGCGATGATGCGTTGCT
>JBBSUF010000112.1:0-6199 GCA_038235185.1 Lysobacterales bacterium | reverse complement strand
GCAGCAACAGCGTTTCATGGCCGGGACGGCGGGCGACGCCTTTTGCGACACCGACCAAGGTGATGCCATCCACGCCAAGGTCGGCGAGGACCTCTCGCGCCTGTGTCAACTGCCCCGCGCCACCATCGATCAGCAGCACGTCAGGGAGCACGCCCTGATCTTCGACAGCGCGACGAAATCGCCGATCCAGCGCCTGATGCATCGCCGCGTAGTCATCGCCAGGCTCGATGCCAGCGATGTTGTAACGCCGGTATTGACCGCGCACGGGACCGTTGCCGTCGAACACCACGCACGAGGCCACCGTCGCCTCGCCCATCGTGTGGCTGATGTCGAAACACTCGATGCGCGCGGGTAATGTCGCCAGCCCAAGCAAGTCACGCAGCGAGTCCAGTCGCGCCTGTTGCGAGGCGTGGCTGCCCAGTTCCGTGGCCAGCGCCAATTCGGCATTGCGCTGCGCCAGGTCCAGATAACCCGCACGCTCTCCACGCACACTGCACTTGAGCACGATGCGTTTTCCAGCGGCAATCGAGAAGGCATGCTGCAGCAATTCCCGATCGTCGATGTCACGATCGAGCACGATTTCTCCCGGTGCAGGCTGCTCGGCGTAGTACTGCGACACGAACGCCGACAGGACTTCGGCAGGATTGTCGACGCCATTTGTTTTTGGGAAAAACGCGCGGGTGCCGAGATTCCGCCCATCGCGGAAGGCAAGCAGCAACACGCATGCAGCCGTGCCCTGCATCACACAGGCGAGCACATCCAGGTCGGCCGCATGACCATCGACATACTGGCGGGCCTGCAGCTTGCGGATCGCACCGATCAGGTCGCGGATGCGTGCCGCCTCTTCAAAATCCAGTCGTTCGCTGGAAGCCGCCATCGCCTGGTCAAGCTCATCGGTCAATTCGTCGCTGCGACCTTCAAGGAACAGGCACACGCGGCGCACGCATTCGTTGTAGTCGCTCGCTGGCACCAGGCCCACGCAAGGTGCACTGCAGCGACCAATCTGGTATTGCAGGCAAGGCCGCGAACGATTGCGGAACACGCTGTCTTCGCAGCTGCGCAGCCGGAACAAGCGATGCATCAGGTTGAGCGTGTCCCGTACCGCGCCCACGCCGGGGTATGGGCCGAAATAGCGGCCGGGAACCCCGCGCGCCCCGCGATGCATGGCCAATCGGGGCCATGCCTCCTGTGTCAGCAAGACGTATGGATAGCTTTTATCGTCGCGCAGCAGCACGTTATAGCGCGGATGCGTCGACTTGATCAGCTGGTTTTCCAGCAGCAGCGCCTCGGCCTCGCTGCGGGTCACGACGACTTCCATTCGCGCAACCTGCGACAGCATCACCATCGTGCGCGAATTCTTCGGTGTCGCGCTGAAATAACTGGCGACGCGCTTGCGCAGAGCACCGGCCTTGCCCACATACAGTGCGCCACCGTCGGCAGCGAACATGCGGTACACACCTGGCGCGTTGCTCAAGCTGCGGACAAACCCCTTGCCATCGAACACAGGCGCAACTGCATCGGTCGTGTCAGTCATGCGTTTGCACGCAGGGCGACTTCATGCGTTGAAACGTTTGGAATGAAACTGACATGAGTCGTTCACGTCGTTGGATGGAACTGCGATGGGGTCTGATTGGCAAGCACTTCGATTATGCCACCGCGTGTCAATCCGGCATGCGAATGTCAGTTCTAAAGCGATCGCAGATGTCGCTCCGCGCGGCCAAGGTCCTCTACAGTATCCACACCGGGCGGAAATACTTCCGGCGTCATCCCGACGGCAATTCGCAAGCCCGCCTCAAGTGCGCGCAGTTGCTCCAGGGATTCGACTTGTTCCAGGCGCCCTGGCGGCATCGCAGCAAACTGCTTCAGAAAGCCGGCCCGATAGCCGTAGATGCCAATGTGACGCAGCCAGAGGTCGTTCGCAGGAAGGAAAGTGCGATCGCGTGCAAAACCATCACGATGCCAGGGGATTGGTGCGCGACTGAAATACAACGCATCACCATTTACAGCGCGCACCAGCTTGACCACGTTGGGGTCGAACAACTGTTCAGCGTCTTCAATCCCAGCCGCGAGAGTACTGATTGCAGCCCCTGAGTCGCGCAGGAGGGTCGCAACGGCACGGATGCCCGCTGCCGGCGCAAAGGGTTCGTCGCCTTGCAGGTTGACGATGATGGTGTCGTCCTTCCAACCGGCGATCGTTGCGCATTCGGCCAGGCGATCGCTGCCAGATGCGTGGTGCACGGAGGTCATCGCCACCTGCACGCCGCAGTCCCTCAATGCCTCAGAGATGCGCTGATCGTCTGACGCGACCCAGACCTCACGCGCCCCGGCTGCAAGCGCGCGGTGTACGACATGCAACACCAGTGGCATGTCGCCGAGTTGGCGCAACGGTTTTCCATGCAGCCGCGTCGCGGCAAACCGCGCGGGGATGGCGACGACGAAATCGATGTCCGACGAAGGATTCATGCAACTTGTTCCGTGCGGGCCCGCAGCCGATCGAGCAATGCTACCCAGAATGCTTCCGGCAACTCGGCCTGCGCCGGAATACGGTAATGGCGCGGCGTGGCGAAGGCGGTACATTTGACCGCATCTTTCTCGGTCATCAACACCGGCAAGTCACTTGCAAACTGGAAGTCCTCGGGGAGGTAGCGATGATGATCGCCAAATGCATGCGGCACCACCGCAATACCCATCCCTCGCAACATCTCGAAATAGCGTTCTGGATCACCGATCCCGGCGACGGCATGCACGCGTTGCCCGGCGAACGTCGATAGGGGCACGCTGCGACCGCCCAGCACAGGGCAAGCGCGATCCGCGTGCAACCGCATCGGCCATTCGCCGAATCCTGCACTGCCCTCATGCGCCGCGAGCGGCAGGTTGATGACGTGGAAGTCGCACGATGTGGCCCGCAGGGCAGGTTCCCGCAACGGTCCGGCCGGCAGCATCAAGCCGTTGCCATGACGACGGCGTCCGTCGATGACTTCGATCTCGATATCACGGGCCAGCCGGTAATGCTGGAGGCCATCGTCGCAGACGACGATATCGCAACCTGCCGCGACCAGCGCATTGGCGGCGGCGACACGATCCCGGTCCGCCCGCACCTTGACGCCGATGCGACGCGCGATCAGCACGGGCTCGTCGCCTCCCAGTGCGGGATCCGTGGTGCCGTCAACCCACAGCGGCTGGTTCGGATTATCGCGGCCATGCCCGCGCGTGGCGACACCGGGTGTCCACCCACCTGCGCGCAGGCGCTCGACCAACGCCATCGTCAGCGGGGTCTTGCCGCTGCCGCCTGCGGTCAGGTTGCCAATGATAATCACTGGTGCAGCGATGGCTTTGCGTCGGAGCAAGCCGTGTCGATACAACAACAATCGAGACTGGATCACGGCAGCGTACAGCCCCGATAACAGGCGCGCGCCCAATGGCACCGGCGCGCCTGAATACCACCACGCCGGCGCGTTGCGTGCGGCGTTGCTCATGCATCACTACTCATGCACTGCGCTCATGGGTCGGTGACTTCACGGAACTGGATGCGATGCAGATGCGAGTACAAGCCACCCATGGCCAGCAACTCCAGGTGAGTGCCCTGCTCCACCAGCCGGCCATGATCAAGCACCAGGACTTGATCAGCATGTTCGATGGTGGACAGGCGATGCGCGATGACCAGTGTCGTGCGATCCGGCATCAGTCGGGCCAGCGCATCCTGCACGAGCCGTTCGGATTCGGTGTCGAGCGCCGCGGTGGCTTCGTCCAGGATGAGGATCGGTGCATCGCGCAGGATGGCGCGGGCGATCGCCAGGCGCTGGCGTTGCCCGCCCGACAGCAAGGCGCCGTTTTCGCCAATGGGCGTTGCAAGTTTGCGTGGCAGGCGTTCGATGAATTCCCACGCATTTGCCGCTTCGGCGGCTGCGCGCAGTTGCGCTTCGTCTGCCTCGCTTGCGTAAGCGATGTTGGCCGCGACGCTGTCATCGAACAGCATCACGCGCTGGCCTACGATTGCGATCTGCCTGCGAAGATCGGACAAACGATAGTCGGCAAGCGGCCTACCATCGAGCGTTATGGCCCCGGACGTTGGCTCATAAAACCGTGGCACAAGCCGCACCAGGCTGGTCTTGCCGCTGCCCGAGCGACCCACGATCGCGGTAACGGTGCCGGGCCTTGCAATAAAGCTGATGTCGTGCAGCGCGATCGCATCGTGGCCGGGATACGTCAGCGATACATGATCGAAGATCAATTCACCGCGCGCACGTTGCAGCGATTGGGCACCGCTGTCGGGCTCTTCGACGTCGTCGAGCACCGCGAACAGCCGCTCGGCCGCAGCCACGCCACGCCCGATCACGCTCTGCACATTGGTGATCCGCCGCAACGACGGGATGATGCCCATCATCGCGGTCATCAACTGCACGAATTCACCGGCATTCAGTCGTCCCTGCAATGCTTCGCGCGTCGCCATCCAGACGATCGCCGCCAGCGCGAATGCGGCAAGCATCTGCACCAGCGCGGAACTACTGGCACGCGTGGCTTCGACTTTCATGTTCAGCCGCAACATGCGATTGGCGAGTTTGGAATATCGCGACAATTCAAAAGACTGCGCACCGTGGACCTTGACGTCCTGTTGCGCGGCTAGCGATTGTTCCGCGCTCTGCGCCAGAGCGCCCATGCCGTCCTGGATACCGCCACTGATGGTGCGATACCGCTTGCCGACCGACCACACCAGCACACCAATCAGTGGCGCGATGAACACCATCGCCAATGTCACCTTGACGCTCACCCAGAACATGATGCCGAGCAGATAGGCGATCGTCAGGCCGTCAGTCACAATCGTCTTGGCGGCATCGGTGCTGGCCTGGGTAACCTGCTCGGTGTCGAAATTCAACCGGCTGACCATGGCCGGTACCGACTCTGTGTCGAAACGCGTGCTGGGCAGGCGCAGGTATTTTCCGAGCATTTTCTCGCGCAGGTCGCGCACGATGCTGCGACCCGCGCGCGCCATGCCATAGTCGGTGACGAACGTCGCAATGCCACGCAGGATGAACAACAACACGATCGCCAGTGGCAACAACACCGCCATCTGAGGTTTTGGATGGACGAAGCCATCGTTGACCAGCGGCTTCATCAACTGCACGAATGCGCCACCGGCCAGTGCCTCGACGACCATCCCGACGGATGCCGCCGTCAGGAGCGGCCAGTAATGCCCCGCCATGCCGAGCAAGCGACGATAGATGGGCCACGCCGGGGGATGAGTGTCACTCAACGCCGGGTTCCCGCAGCCGGAGACGAAGGCGCGGTCCCGATCGCGATCCGACGAAATCCAAGTTGCCCCAGCGCGTCCAGCGCAGTCACCACCGCCTGGTGCGGGGTGCGGGCATCGGCGCGCAACAGCACGCCGCGATCACGGTCGTCGCCGGCGACGTCAGCGATGGCGCGTTTGAGCGACTCGACATCCGTGCGCAGCGCTTCCTTGTCGCTGATGAAATATCGGCCATCGGCATTGATCAGGATGCTCAACGCTTTGGATTGGGCTTCGGCCGGCTGGCCATCGGCGCGCGGAAGCTCCAGCTTGAGCACCGAACGCGCATCAAACGTGGTCGTGATCACGAAGAAAATAATCAGGCACAGCACCACGTCGATCAGCGGGATCATGTTGATCTCCGGCTCGTCGTCCTTGCGATGATCACGAATACGCATGTCAGGGTTGCTCTATCAAAGCGGCACGGTCAGGGCTGATCCGCGGCAACCAGCGGAGTGATGCCATGCCCACCCGATCCCGTGTGCGCCGAGGCCGGGCGTGTGTCGAGCGTATCCCGCAACTGGATGGCCTCGTGCTCCATGTCGACGATGTAACTGGCGATGCGGCCACGGAAGTAGCGATGGAACATCAGCGCTGGAATCGCAACGATCATGCCTGTGGCGGTACACACCAGCGCCTTGCCGATGCCGCCGGCCAGCTGGCTGACGTCGCCCAGACCGTGATCCAGGATGCCGAGGAACATCTGGATCATGCCGACCACGGTGCCGAACAAGCCGAGCAACGGCCCCGCCGCGGCAATCGTGCCGAGCGTGTTGAGATAGCGCTCCATTTCATGCACGAGATGACGACCGACATCCTCGATGCGCTCGCGGATCTGGTCGCGCGGCCGGTTGCGGACGTCCAGCGCTGCAGCCAGCAATGCCCCCAGCGGCGAATTGCCGCGAAGGGATT
>JBBSUF010000111.1:0-6237 GCA_038235185.1 Lysobacterales bacterium | reverse complement strand
CGCCCCCTACAACTGGTTCAACTTCTATGACTTCTGGGAAACTAGCCATGACGGTGCCACACATGACGTCCGCGCCGCCGCCGTCGCCACGCCATCTCTGCGCACGACTGCCGCGAACACTGCTGATGGCGCTGCTGATGACGGCCAGCCTGTCGCTTTACGCCGCGCCTGATTCCGCGCCCGGCACTACCGTCGACTCCGACTGGATCCTGTCCAAACTCGCGCGTCCGGCGCCAATGCACACGATGTTCGTCGAGCTGCGCGATTCAAAACTGTTGAAGGCGCCGCTGCGCATCGAAGGCGAATACGGTCGCCCTAATAACAACACCCTAGTGCGCGAAGTCCGCGTGCCCTATGCGGAGACCACGACAATCCATGCTGGTAAAGGCGATGCGGGCACCGTCAGCATCCAGCGCGCCGGGAAATCCGCGCGTACGTTTTCGCTGTCTCGTGTGCCTGAGCTTGGCGGCCTGCAGGCGAGCTTTGGTGCCTTGCTCTCGGGCGATCGCACGTTGCTGCAACAGCACTATCGCCTGGCCAGCAGTGGTACCCACCAGCATTGGACACTCCTGCTGACGCCGAAGGATGCGCGCTTCGCAGCCAAAGTGCGCGACATCACGCTGTACGGCCGTGGCACGGAATTGCGTTGCATCGAAACCGCATCCGCAGGCACGGGTGACGTCCAGCGCACGCTGCTTGCCGGCGCTGCACGCGACGCGACACCGGCCATGACCGGCGATGCGCTGGCGGCGTTGTGCCGCAATGGCGAGACTGCCAAAAGCGTTCAACGGTGACGTTGCATTCGCGAACTGCCCAGGTATTCCGTGTCCTGCGGATAGGACACAACACAGACGAAAAAGCCGCGATTGCGGCCCATGCCATCCACCTGCCGGTCGCTTGAAATGAAGGAACTGACTTCCCCGCAACGCTTGGCGCTTGCGCTGCTCTGGCTTGCCTTGCTGCTCGTCGTCGGCTGGGTCGTTGGCCAGCGCTTGCAGTTGAGCGGCGACCTGCGCAAGTTCATGCCGGCGGCGCAAACGCCAGCGCAGAAACTGCTGATGGACGAACTCGGAGAAGGCCCGGGGTCGCGCCTGCTGCTGGTCGCGTTGTCGGGCGACAATCCCGAGGCGCTGGCGCGGCAATCGCAGGCATTGCGCCGGCAGTTGGCGGCCAATCCATTGTTCGCACTGGTGGCGAACGGAGACACCGGGCTTGATGCGATCCCCGCGCGATTGCGTCCGTACCGCTATCTGTTGTCCGACACTCTGGACACGCAGCGGCTGGATGCCGCCACGCTGCGCGATGCGCTGAATGCGCGCGTGCAGGATCTGGGTTCGCCCGCCGCATCGATGGTGGAGCCGCTGATCGGTTCGGACCCCACGCTGGAAACCCTCAAGCTTGCAGAATCCTGGCAACCGGCGAATGCGCCACAGCGATTGAATGACGTGTGGTTCGATCACACTGGCAAGCAGGCACTGCTGGTCGCGGAAACCATCGCACCCGGCTTCGATCCCACCGGCCAGCAAGCCGCGGTCACTGCCATCCAGCAGAGTTTCGCCAAGGTACACGGCGCGAGCGCATCGACACTCATGCTCAGCGGGCCGGGTGCGTTCTCGGTGGAGATCGGCGGGCGCACGCAGCGCGAAGCGGGCTGGATCGGCACCATCGACACACTCGGGCTGGTGCTGCTGCTGTGGTTTGCGTATCGCACCTGGAAAGCGCCGTTGTGGGGCGTGCTGCCGCTCGCAAGTGCAGGCCTTGCCGGACTGGGCGCGGTGGCGATGTTGTTCGACGGCGTGCACGGCATCACCGTCGCGTTCGGGTTCACCCTGATCGGCGTCGTGCAGGACTATCCGATCCATCTGTTCAGCCATCAGCACGCGGGCTTGTCGCCCCGGCAGAGTGCGCGAGTGTTGTGGCCGACGCTGGCCACCGGCGTTGCCTCGACCTGCATCGCGTATGTCACGTTCCTGGCATCGGGTGTCGACGGCCTCAAGCAATTGGCGGTGTTCACCATCGCCGGATTGCTGACGGCGGCGTTGACGACGCGTTTCCTGCTGCCGTGGCTGATCGACCCCACGCCGCACGACGTCGCCGATTCAAAGCGCCTGGCAAGGCTGTGGACGCAGATCCAGCGGCTGCCGCGTCCGCGTCTGTCGTTGATCGCATTGGCTGTCATCGCGCTGGCCGTGACCATCTTCGCCCCCGGTGCGTTCTGGCAGAACGATCTGTCCAAGCTGACGCCAGTCCCCGCCGAGGCGATGGCGCGTGACACACACCTGCGCAGTGAACTGGGCGCGCCCGACGTGCGTTATGTGATCACGCTGGGCGGAGCGGACGCCGAAGCCGTCCTGCGCGGCAGTGAGAAATTGCGTCCGCAACTCGATGGATTGGTCCGCGACCACGCCATCGCCGGCTACGACCTTGCGGCACGGTACCTGCCCAGCGCAGCCACGCAACGCGCGCGCCAGGCGCTGCTGCCCGATGCGGCTACCTTGCAGTCCGCATTGAGCGACGCACTTGCGCAGTCGCCGTTCCGCGCCGATGCCTTCGCCGGATTCCTCCGCGACGTCGCCATCGCCAAGCATGCCGCCCCGTTGACCACGCACGACCTGGACAACACCCCGCTTGCCGCCAGCGTTGGTGGATTGCTGCGCCAGCGCAATGGACATGCGACGGCGCTGGTGTCGTTGACGGGATTGCACGATCCGGTTGCAGTGGCGCGTGTAGCAGCCGCCAATGGCGCGCAGCTGCTGGACCTCAAGCAGGCGTCCGAATCATTGGTTGTCGATTACCGCCAGCGCGTGTTGTTTGCACTCGTGATCGCCGCAATCCTGCTGGTCGCGACCGTGTGGCTGGCATTGCGGCAACCGCATCGCGTGTTGCGCGTGCTGGCGCCGATGGCGTTGACCACGTTGCTGATCCTGGCGGTGCTGCGCGGATTTGGTGTCGAGTTGAACCTGTTCCACCTGGTCGCGCTGATCCTTGCCGCGGGGCTTGGGCTCGACTACGGCTTGTTCTTCGAACACGCCGGTGACAACCGCGAGGAACAACTGCGCACGCTGCATGCGGTGATCGTGTGCAGCCTGACCACGTTGCTGGTGTTCGTGCTGCTGGGCCTATCCTCGATCCCGGTGCTGCGCGCGATTGGCAGTACGGTGGCGATCGGCGTGTTCGGCAATTTCGTGCTGGCGCTGCTGATCGCGCGCCAGCCGGTCGAGATTGAAACCGCAACCTGATGCTGCCGCTCGGTCGCGATGCAATTCGCGCGCTCGTCCCGCACCAGGGCGCGATGTGCCTGTGGGATGAAGTGGTGGAATGGGATGCGCAGACGATTAGGTTGCGCGCCCGCAATCACCGCGATTCCACGCACCCCTTGCGCACCAATGGTCAATTACGCGCCGTGCACCTATGCGAATACGGCGCGCAGGCAATGGCAGTGCACGGGGGTTTGCGAGCGCATGAGAGCGGAGGACGGGCCAAGCCGGGCTTGCTGGTCGCATTGCGCGCGGTTGAATTGCACGTTGGGCGCATCGATGACCTCTCCGGCGCGCTGGAATGCCGGGCCGAAATGCTGACTAACGGCGAGGCGGGCTGGCAATATGCCTTCCGCATCCTCCATGCCGACACGCTACTGGCCGAAGGTCGCGCGGCGGTGATGCTGCAACCGTAGGCAGATCGGTTTTCTTGGCGCAGGCGATGGCGGGTTGAAACCCGCCTTACAGGACCACCCATGCAGACAATATCGAAACGCGCACTTGTTACTGGCGGCAGCGGCGATCTCGGTGGCGCGATCTGCCATCAACTCAGTGCTGATGGCCTGCACGTCATCGTCCATGCCAATGGTAATCGCGCGCGTGCCGAGGATGTCGTCGCATCGATTCTCCAGGCAGGTGGCAGCGCCGAGGCCGTTGCCTTCGATGTTGCCGATGGCGACGCCACGCGCGCAGCCATTGACGAATTGCTTGCAGACGGGCCTATCCAGGTGGTGGTCAACAACGCCGGCGTTCACGACGACGCGCCGATGGCCGGCATGTCCTCGGCGCAATGGATGCGCGTGATCGACGTATCGCTGCACGGATTCTTCCATGTCACCCAGCCGTTGCTGCTGCCGATGGCGCGCACGCGCTGGGGGCGTATCGTCAATGTCTCATCTGTCGCGGCCGTGCTCGGCAATCGCGGCCAGGTCAATTACGCCGCCGCCAAATCCGCGTTGCACGGCGCATCCAAATCCCTCGCGCGCGAGATGGCTTCGCGTGGCATCACCGTCAATGTCGTCGCGCCGGGGGTGATCCAGGGAAGCATGAGCGAGGCGTCTTTCACACCCGAGCAGATCAAGGCGCTGGTCCCCGCAGGCCGCGCGGGCACACCGGACGACGTGGCCGCGATCGTGCGCTTCCTCTGTTCGGACGCCGCCGGTTACATTAACGGGCAGGTGATCGGGGTCAATGGGGGCATGGGCTGATCATCCTGCTATCGCTAGTCAGCCGCGCGATGCTTCGCGCAAACATAATCAAGGGGATCGAACATGACACACATGGGTAGAAACGCACTGTTGGCGCTTGCATTGATTTTTGGGTTCACCGGCTCGGCCATCGCCGCAGGCAGCGTTGTCGACTATGTCGAACCCAAGAGCCAGTCCAATCCTCCTCCCACGATGCCGCTCAATGCGTTCCAGAGATTTGAAATCTCGCCGATCGCCATGGATGCGCCTTATGCCGGCCAAAGCGCGAATGAAGCTGCCAAGAGCAGCATCCAGGCCAACCTGGACCTCCGGGCTCAACCGGTACTTGCCGAGTGGAACTCAAAGCCTGCTGGCGCGGACGCAAAGACATTGAAAATCGAACCGACCATTCGCCACATCCGGTTCGTTTCTGGCGGCGCGCGGTTCTGGGGTGGGGCATGGGCGGGTGGGTCAGCAGTATTGATGACGGTGAAATTGACCGATGCGAGCACCGGACAGGTCATTGCCGAGCCCGAGTTCTACCAACATGCCAACAAGATGGCGGGAAAGTGGTCGTTTGGTGCCACCGACAAGGCCATGTTGGTGCGCGTGGCCTCGATGATCACGGACTACCTGCAGAAGAACTACAGCGCGCCAGTGGGTGGATCGACCAGCGTGGCGACCGACGTCAAGTTCTGAGGTCGAAAGCCTGATCGCAGGCGCCGACTTGAAGGGCCGCACGGATCCACCGTGCGGTCTAGCGATCACGGTTTGCACCACTCCATTGAGACGACGCGCAGCTTGATCTGGCTCAAACCGGCGGTCGCTGCCATGCTGGACACATGACCGATCCTTCCGACATCAGCGTCGTGCTGGTCAACCTGGGCACGCCGACCGCGCCGACGCCGCGCGCGGTGCGGCGTTTCCTTTCGGAATTCCTGCATGACCATCGCGTAGTGCAACTGTCCCGCTGGCTCTGGTGCCCGCTGTTGCATGGACTCATCCTGCCGTTGCGCGGGCCGAAGGTCGCGGCGAAATACGCCGCGATATGGATGATGGGTGGCTCGCCGCTCGCCGTGCACACGCAGGAGCTCGCGAAGGCACTGCAGCAGCGCCTGCCACAATTCAAGGTGAGCCATGCGATGCGCTACGGCGAGCCGGCACTCTCGCGGGCGCTGATGGAACTTCCTGCAACTGGGGTCTCACGGGCGTTGGTAGTGCCTCTGTATCCACAATATTCGAGCACCACCACCGCCTCGATCGCCGATGTCATCGCTGCCGTCGACAGCAACACATCCATGATCGAGGACTACCACCGAGACCCGGGCTGGATTGCGGCGATTGCCGGCTCCATACAAGAGCACTGGAACCAGCACGGCCGTGGCGAGCACTTGCTGATGTCATTCCATGGACTGCCACAGCGACTGGTGGATGCCGGCGATCCATATGCGACGCAATGCATCGCCAGCGCGAATGCGATTGCGTCGGCGCTGGATCTTGACGATACGCAATGGACACTCGCATTCCAGTCGCGGTTCGGTCGCGAACGCTGGTTGCAGCCATCGACCAGCGATGCGCTGGACGCGTTAGCCGTGCGTGGCGTGCGCGGTGTCGATGCCGTGTGCCCGGGCTTTGCGACGGATTGCCTGGAAACCCTGGAGGAAGTTGCGATCATGCTGGCCGAACAGTTCCACGCACGGGGCGGCACGCTGCGCTACGTGCCCTGCTTGAATGCCTCGCCCGTGCATGTCGAGGCGTTGGCGCAACTGGTGCAGCGCGAGGTGGCGACCGGG
>JBBSUF010000110.1:0-6345 GCA_038235185.1 Lysobacterales bacterium | reverse complement strand
CGGCGATCATCAATAGGCGCATTGCAGGTCTCCGGGTGGTGGCGGAAAACAAGGGCCAGCATGCACGTTCCTGCGAGCGATGGGTTTTGCCTTCGGCTCTACCCGTCCTACGCAATCACCCGTCACAACCCCTTGCAGGCCTCTTGCACCATGCCGTCCAGACGTTGCAACAGATCGTAGGTTCGCGCCAGGCCGACGTTTGCAAGGGTTGCTTCGCGATTGGATCTTGCGTTCGCAGTCAGAGAACAGTTCCCGATAGGGCCTCGCATCGCTGCGAGAGTCAAACAGAAATGCTCTCGACACCTTTTTCAAGTCACCGGAAGTGCACTCTGGCCCTGTTTTGCTGCTCTCGTCGTGACCCCTGTTTTCGCAATCAGAGTCTCGGCTTCACGACGGACACGATCTTTCGAAGCGCTGCGGGCTCGTCGACCACGCCAAACAGGGAAAATACCAGCAGATCCTTACCGACCCTGACCTGCACGCTGGGTGGCACTGCAACGGCATCGTCGCCGATACCGGCATAGCGCGCGTCTGCACCGGCATCGTGGTCTTTCATCTCGCGATCCATCCGCAATGTCGACTCGCCGTCGCCCGGCATCACGGTGAACTCTACGCTTGGACCGCGATCACCGGCTGGTGCGTACTTGCAGTTACTGACGCCATCTTCGTCTTGCGGCGTGGCGACCATTGGGCTGCCCACGATCGCGGACAGTTCGTTCGCGGTGAGCAGATTGCAGGCCTGACATGGATCGCCCGACACCTGCGCCGATGCGGGCGCGACAACCGGCACCGCGCCTGCAGGGTCGGCCTTGGCTGCAGTCACTGCAGTGGTGGTCGCTGGCATCGGAGTCGACTGGGAACAGGCTTGCAACAGCAGCAGCGATGCGGCGGCGAAAGTGCGATGGGCGAATGTCATAGGTTCCTGGAATGGCAAGTCATTGGCCGTAATGGTGGGCAAGGTGATAACGCACCGCAGCGTCGAACCCTGCCTGCGCAGCGGCCGGAGACAGTGCATCGCGGATTTTCTTCGCGCCCGGGCCCATCTGCGTGTTGCCGACCGCACCCAGCGCGGGGTCGCCGAACAATCCGGTGGCGATGTTGAATCCAAGCTTGTACAGCGCCGCTTGCCCGGCCATGCGCGGCCGCGCGCCGATCGCCGAGCCGTCGCGCACGCTCGCCACGTCGGGCGACGACAGCATGATTGCCGCACCCCGTGAGGCGAGGTCGAAGTTGGCATTGCGGTCCAGCGAGAACTGCACGCCCAGTTCGAACCCGCGGCGCTCGTCGGCCTCGAGGGCTGCCCCGATCGCGTCCTTGCCTGGGCCGGGCATGGTGTGGCCTTCCGCGACCGCCAGGCCGTAGTCGAACCCAGTGCGTTCGGCCTCATCCGAGAGGGCGTTGCGAAGCTCAGTGGCCAGCGGATCCTCTCCAGCCAGCGTCGCGCCCCGGGCGGCTTGCGCTTCCCGCCAATCGGCATCGACCACGGGCAGCGCGGGCTGGGACGTGGGTTGCACCAGCGCCGCACACTGTCGTTCCAGGCTGGGCGCCGCAGGCGAGTTGCGCGTGCGTGCGGATGAAGCGGCTTCGCAGATGCCTGGTGGCGCCCCATTCGACAGTCCGGGCCGCGACTGCACACGGCCAAGTGCCACGGGCGGTTTCGCCGGCGCAGACGGTGCCTGTGGCTGCGTGGCAGCAGCGATGGCCGGGCACGCCATGGTGCGGGCGCTGTGCCATTGGGCCTTGTTCGATGGATTGTTCTTGTCGAACCCGGTACCCACGATCAGCCCTTGTGGGCCCACCTCGCCGGTGTAGACGCCGACCGCATTGTCGTCCCAGTACACCGTCGCCTCGAAAGCGTTGCCCTTGATCGATCCCACCACTGGACCGTCGTGCCCGACGTAGTCCTTGCCACAGGAGGCGATGCTGCACAGGAAGAAATCGTTGTCCACCCAATGGCCAAACGACGCCGTGCCGGAAAACCCATGTTCGTTCTGCTGCAGCTTGAGCTCCACCGCGGTGTTGTTCGACTGGATCAATGTCCATGTGCCACTCGCGTCCCACTGCGGACAGCCTGCATCGATCGCGACGGCCGGTCCCGCCAACAGCAGCAACGCCGCCAGTTGCGCGCGCGCCAGGCGCCGGCAGACGTTGTGAACTCTGATCGTGTCAACTTCGAACACGGCAATTTTCCCCTTGGCACTTTGGGCGTGGCTCGAAGCAGGCCGCTTGCGAACCAATGGCCCGCCTACCAGGACGGGCCATGATGAAGTTCTACGGTAGATGTCTCCGAAACCGGACATCCGTCCTCTCGAAAAGGGGTCTCGAAAAGGGGTCAGGTTTAATTTCCGACGGGACGCAGCGCCCAGACAGGCAGATCAAACGCCGGGAAGATCGTGGTCGCCCATGGAACACCGGCAACGCGCAAGTGCACTCTGACCCCTGTTTTTTCTTTCTTGAAGTCCCGTCCTCCTGCAGATGACACTATGGAGCCGCCTGTATACGACGGACGGAGACTTCCGATGGAGCTGCGACCCGCGCCCGAGTGGCAAACGACGACCTGGCTCAACACGCCGGAGCCCCTTCGTCTGGCGGATCTGCGGGGGCGTGTCGTGCTCGTGCACGCATTCCAGATGCTCTGCCCCGGCTGCGTGGCGCACGCCCTACCCCAGGCGCTGCGCGTCGCGAAACTCTTCAAGAGCGCCGCGTTGACAGTCGTGGGGCTGCACACGGTCTTCGAGCACCATGCAGCGATGGGAGCCGAGTCGCTGCGCGCGTTCGTGCACGAGTACCGCGTGCAGTTCCCGGTCGGCATCGACGCGCCGGGCCCGGATGGCGACCCGATGCCGCGCACGATGCGCGCGTATGCGATGCAGGGCACGCCGACCACGCTGCTGATCGATGCACAAGGCCGGCTGCGCCGACAGGTGTTTGGTCTCCATGACGATCTGCTCCTGGGGGCAGAGATCGGCACGCTGCTGATGGAAGCGGAGCAGCGCACCGACGAGGCGGCCGCGATCCCGGCTGCGGGGGCCGACCGATGTGCTGACGGTCGCTGCCCCGTTGAGTAGTGCAAAACCAGACAGTCAACAACATGGTTGAGAGTGCACGTTCGCCGCCCATCGACGCGCTGCGCTCGCCTGACTACGCGCAAGTCATCGTCCCGTGTTCCGATCTGGAGGCGGCCATCGCGTTCTACACCGGCACGCTCGGCTTTCGGCTGGACATGATCATGCCGGCCGATGCACCTCGCGTTGCCGTGGTCTCCGGTGCGGGCATCGCACTGCGGCTGGAATTCGCTGGCCCACACCGCGCAAGCCAAACCGCACTGACCTTGCGCCTGAGCGGAAGCCACGCATGGTTCGCGAGCTTCGACGCGCATGAACTGGCCGGGCCTGATGGCGTGCGCATCCTGCTGGTCGACGACGACGCCCCGCTCATGGCGCCTGTCGCCGAGCCGGCTTTCCTGATCAGTCGCGCGAATGACGGCGCGAACGTTGCCGGGCGCGCCGGCATGTCGTACCGCGACCTGATTCCCGGACGGCTCGGCGGGCGCTACATCGCCTCGCACATCTGCATCCCCGCAGGCGGGCCGGTGCCGGACTACGTGCATTACCACCGCGTCGGCTTCCAGATGATCTATTGCCTGCACGGCTGGGTGCGCGTGGTGTACGAGGACCAGGGCGAACCCTTCGTCATGCATGCGGGTGATTGCGTGCTGCAGCCGCCGACCATCCGCCATCGCGTGCTCGAAGCGTCGCCGGGCCTGGAAGTGCTCGAAATTGGCGGGCCCGCCGAACACGAAACGCTGCGCGAACATGCGTTCGACCTGCCGACCGCGCTACTGCAACCCGAACGCTGCTTCGGCGGCCAGCGCTTCGTCCACCACGTTGCTGCAAACGCCACGTGGCAGCTTTGCGCCGGTGGTGGATTCGAGTATCGCGACACCGATATCGCCGACGCCACCGCCGGTGTTGCCAGCGTTCAAGTCCTGCGTGCACAGCCGATGCAGCCCAGCGCGACGTCTACGGCACGGGTGCCTTCAGGCAGGTTGTTGTTCCTGTCGGTGCTCGCCGGTCGTCTGGCGTTGCGCGGCAGCACGATGGGCGCGCAGACACTGGATCCCGGCGACGCGTGCGTGATCCCCGCCGATACGGACTATGTGCTCGACGCGACCGCGCCCTGCGAGGTGTTGGCGGTGGAACTGTAGAAGATCATTAGTAGGCGGTCGCCGGTCCGCTGCGCCATTGATTCCCAGCCTCGTAGGGTGGGCTCAAGCCCACCCCGCAACCCACACCCCATTCCACCCCATTCACGCCATCCGCCACCCATCGTCGAAACGACGAATACGGCCAGTCGATCACCCGCGACACGTGGCCGTGCTTGACCGGATTGAAGTGGATGTAATCCACATGCCGTCGCAGGTCGTTATCGTCGCGGATGAGGTGCTCCCAATACCGGCGTTGCCAGATGCCACGCTCGCGTCGGGCGATGCGTTGGAGGCTGCGCCTTTCATCGCGGGGAAGGCACCGCGAAAACCCCGATTTGATTTGCGCCCATCGGTTGGCATTGTCTGCGTCGCCGGCAGGCAAACGCCATACGCAATGCAGGTGGTCCGGCAGGATCACGATGGCGATCACCTCGAACGGACGCACCGCCTGCGTCGCCCGGAACGCCGCACGCAAGTCGGCGATGTGATCAACCAGCAACCGGCGACGCCGCTCCAGCAGGTTGACCGTGAAGAAGTAGGTGCCACCCGGCAACCTGGCGCGAAGGTAATTCGACATCACGCAAGACTGGCGCACGCCAACACCATGCGACATCAGCAACCACCGCAGCGCCGCATAGGGAAAGCACAAAGCACCCGCGCCAATTCAAGACTTACCGCCTAACCCAAAGGTGGGCCAGGGCCCACCCTACAAATCAATCGTGCGCAATGTAGGGCGGGCTCAAGCCCGCCTTACGCAGGACTGCAGCCCGAGCAAGCCGATGGGATCAGCGCAGCAGGGTGACGTGGCCGACATAGCTGTGCTTGCGGCCGTAGAGTTCCAAGGTCGGATCTTCACCTTCACGCGGTGGAGCACATTTGAAACCGGGGTCCTTGGGGTTGGTACCACGCGCGATGATCTGCGTGTTGCCGATGCGCGTGGGCGCGAACTCGAAATCAACGCTGACCTTCGGGCATACCCGCTGGGCGAAATCGATTGGGTCCTTGAATGCCCCGCCTTTCGTCCGCTCGGCCACGATGAACTCAGCTGCCTCGGCGGAGGTGGTGGGCGCCAGCCGGATGACATCGGCAGCGCTGCTGGTGTTCACGTCGATGAAGCCGGGCTGGTCCGACACTTTTGCGATGCGGCGTTCATGGCGTCTCGGCACCGCTACCAGCAGCAGGTCTCCGGCAAACAGCGCGCGCACATCGAAGCTGTTCGCCTTGTCGAACGAACCCTTCAGGTACGGGCAAATTTCATTCATCGGCTTGCACCAATCGGTTTGCCTTCCGCCTGCGGCCACCGCTTCGATATGCGACGGGCCGCCATCGTCTTCGGCCACGGCGGCGGCGGTCAGCACGCCATTCCCGCCCACGTTGATGGTGGTCGCGCGCGACTCGCCGATCAGGCTGACCTCGTACTCACCCGGCTCCAGCCCGGTGAGGCGGACCACGCCGTTCGCGTCAGTAGGCGCGACAATCGGTGCGTTGCCCGGCGACTTCTTGATGATGAGTCCGACCCCAGGAATGGTGTTGGTCGCTAAAGCCGGCGTCGCCACCATGCCAAGGCCCAGTGCCACGCCGGTGGCGGTGAGCTGAACGGGGGACAGATTGGCAATGCCCAGCCCTGCCATCAAGGCGGCGGTGAGGGTCAGCGTTGGTGTTTTGGAGGTCTTGCGTTGCATGGGGCGGTTCCTCTCTGAAGACGTCATTGCGCGGGCGGGGTGGTGGCGGATCCGGTCACTTCCACCGCCACGGTGTAGGCGTTGGTGGAGCCATTGGCGACATAGCTGCCGCTGGCCGGGATGGAGCGCGAATTCAGCTGCTGATCTGCAAGAAATGGCGCGGTAATCTTTTTGCGCCAGAAGCAGTCTTTCAAGTCCCCCAGCCGCCCTGAAGCACGGTTGCTCCCGGAGTCTCATACAGAGCGGAGCGATCGTTGACGATAATTAGTCGCGTTGTCAATCTGACTACTTTTGGTTGGCTTGATAATCGTAAGTCTCGATCGTCAGCCAGCCAAGGCGCATCTCGCAGTGCCAGTCTTCTAAGGGTTAGCGCACCACCGCCTCCATCAAACTCGCGAGCACATTTCGCCGCTCCCGCGCCGTCGTGGTTAATTGAAGAGGCTCTCGAGCAGTGTG
>JBBSUF010000109.1:0-6361 GCA_038235185.1 Lysobacterales bacterium | reverse complement strand
TCATCGCAGATGAACACGCTCGGGCCCGCGATCAGCTTGCGGACCTCGTGCTGGCTTTTCCCGCAGAACGAGCAATAAAGGATCTTGCTGCTGTCGCCGGTTCGGCCTGGACGGTCTTCGGTCATTCCCCGTTACCTGTTGCGGCCGCACGCCTGTCGGTGTGCCTTGGCCGAGAATAGCACAGGGTCCGGATCGCTCCGGGGGCCTGCGCGGGATGTGAAAGTGAGGCCACCAGCACGTCTGAAGGAGGCTACGTGCGGATGCACCGGAATGGATGCATCGATCAAGCCGGTCGGATGGACTCTTCCGGGCGCCGCTCGAGGACCTCGTCGACCAGCCCGTAGTCCCTTGCAGCCTCGGCACTCTTGAAATTGTCGCGCTCGGTGTCGCGCGCAATCGTATCCAGCGACTGCCCCGTGTGCCGGGCCAGTATCTCGTTAAGCCGCTGGCGCAGGGCGAGGATCTCGCGTGCCTGGATTTCAATGTCGGATGCCTGGCCCTGCGACCCGCCGGACGGCTGGTGGATCATCACCCGTGAGTTGGGCAACGCGAAACGCTTGCCCTTCGCCCCGGACGCCAGCAACAGCGCCCCCATGCTCGCGGCCTGGCCGATGCAGATCGTGCTGACGTCAGGCTTGATGAACTGCATGGTGTCGTAGACCGACATTCCTGCCGTCACCACACCGCCGGGCGAGTTGATGTACAGGCTGATGTCCTTCTCGGGATTCTCGGCTTCCAGGAACAACATCTGCGCCACGATGACATTGGCGACATGGTCGTCGACCGCACCGACGAGGAAGATCACGCGCTCCTTCAACAGGCGCGAATAGATGTCATAGGCGCGTTCGCCGCGGCTGGTCTGTTCGACCACCATCGGGACGAGGTTGAGGGCTTTGGTCAGGTGGCTCGGGTTTGGCGAATGCATGGTGTTCTCGATGATGGAGCCCGCTGATGCGGAGGTCAGGCCAACTGGCCGATCGCCTCCTGGAAGGATAGCGCCTGCTCGGTATGCTGGGCGCGCTCGGCGATCCAGTCGATCACCTGCTCTTCCATCACCCGCGACTGCAGTCCAGACATCAACTGGGGGTCGTTGCGGTACATCTCAATGACCTGTTTCGGCTCTTCATAGGTCGACGCAATCAGGCGCAGGGTTTCGTTGAGTCGCTTGGGGTCCAGGCGCAGCTCATTGCGCCTCGCCACCTCGCCCACCAGCATCGCCACCAGCACACGCTTGCGGCCGGCGTCCATGAACTGCTCATGCGCATCGGTCGACAACTCGCCTTGGGCGCCCTGGCGGCGCATCTGCTCGAAGGCCTGCTGTGCCATCTGCCGCGCTTCGTTCTCGACCACGCGCGGGGGCAGTTCGACGCTTTCGTAGGCAGCAATCAACTGCTCGCCGACTTCGCGGCGCAAGCGACCCATCAACGCGCCTTTCAGTTCGCGCTCCAGGTTGCTGCGGATCTCGGCGCGGAACTGCTCCGTCTCGCCTGACTTGACGCCAAAGCTACGGATGAAGTCCGCATCGACCTCCGGCATGATCGGCTCGGACACCTGTTCAGCCTTCAAGTGCACCTGCACCGACTTGCCCGCCAGTTGCGGCACCCGCCATTCACTGGGGAAGGTCACGTCGATAGATTTTTCCTCACCGGTCTTCATTCCGACCAGCGCCGATTCGATCTCGCCCAACATGGCTCCGGACCCGATGACGGCCATGCCGTTCTCGGTGCCTTCGGCCGGCATCCGCTCATCGCCGGCTTGGGACCATGTCTGGACATCAACTGCATCGCCTTCCTGCGCCGGGCGCGTGACCGCGGTCCAGCTGCGGCGCTGCAGTTGCAGGTTGTTGATCATCCGATCGATATCGGTGTCGGCAATCTCGGCGGTGTGGCGCACGACCTGCAGCTTATCCATGTCGATATCGCCGAACTCCGGCATTACTTCAAATGTGGCGACATAAGCCAGTGCATCCTGGCCATCGGCCTCGGCCGGCTGGATCTGCGGATTGCCGGCCAATCGCAGGTCGTTGTCGCGAATGGCGCTGTCAAACCCTTCGCGCAGCAAGCCGTCCAGCACCTCGGCGCGCACCTGCTGGCCGTAGCGCTGCTCGACGACTTTCGCTGGCACCTTGCCTGGGCGGAAGCCCTTGATCCGCACCGTCCGCGCGATTTCACGCAGGCGGCCACCGACCTGGGTTTCCAACCGCTCGGCCGGAAGGCGCAAGGTCATGCGGCGCTCGAGATTGCCAACGGATTCGACCTGAACTTGCATAACCACTCCTTCCACCGCGGCCCTGGGCCGCGACACTTATTGATTTGATGGAGCCGGCCGCCGCCTTGCGGCATGGGGCGTACAGCAGAACGCGATAGTTTGGACGATCGGGAGTCTGGCCGCCAGCGGCTACGTTTCTGAACGGGGGACAGGCGGATATCGACACCTTTTCGTCCAAGGGCGTTGTCGCCCGCAAACGATTGCCGAGGCGCGCGACGGCGCGGCGGAATTGTTTCTCGACCGTATTTCCATTCTGCGTGGTGCGAAAGTCGGGACTGCGCCGCGACAAAACCTGCCAAGGGTGATGGAGGCCGCGCCGCCGCGCGCTGTGGACATTCAGGCGCGAGCGGTTTGTACGAAAGGCGATATGTTGGTGCGAAAGGCGGGACTCGAACCCGCACGCCTTGCGGCACTGGCACCTAAAGCCAGGGCGTCTACCAGTTCCGCCACTTTCGCAATGTCCGGATTCTAACCGGCGTTCGAGCCTTATAAAAAAAGCGCCCGACATACATGCCGGGCGCCTCGATCTGGTGGGCTGTGAAGGATTCGAACCTTCGACCTATTGATTAAGAGTCAACTGCTCTACCAACTGAGCTAACAGCCCGTAACTGGATGGAATTATAACAACCAACATTGGGGTGGAAGACGGGATTTGAACCCGCGACCCCCGGAATCACAATCCGGTGCTCTAACCAACTGAGCTACATCCACCACTGAAACTTGCACGGGTCCTATCTTCTTGCCACCACCCAAAGCCCGCTCCTGACTATCGCAGCGCGCGACGGCGCGTTCTACAACACACCACGCGGAACATCTCGCGGCGTGGCGCGCCCGGCAGGAATCGAACCTGCAACCCCCGACTTAGAAGGTCGGTGCTCTATCCGGTTGAGCTACGGGCGCCCAAACGAATTGTCGCATCGGTTGCCTCAGCCGGTACGCCGGATGGTCGGGGTAGAGGGATTCGAACCCCCGACATCCTGCTCCCAAAGCAGGCGCGCTACCAGACTGCGCTATACCCCGGTGGGAATCGCCGGCAGAACTCTCGCGACGCCACGTCGCTCCGCAAGGCCGGCTATTGTCGGGAGCGTCGTCTGCGCTGTCAACGCGACACCGCCAGGAAAACGACACCTATACGACTCGACAGCGCGGCGGTCTTCCATCGCAGGCCGATTCCCATCGGGCGCTTGTCAGCGCCGCTCATATACGGCTGGCAATCGCCTTCGCAAACGACATGGTATTGCCGCTGCCTCCCAGATCGGGCGTCATCGAATCCCGGGCCTCCAGCGTGGCGACGATCGCCGCCCGCAGTCGTTCGGCTTTGTCGGGCTGGCCGATGTGGTCAAGCATCTGGGCCGCACCCAGCAACAGCGCGCACGGATCGGCCTTGCCTTGACCGGCGATATCCGGCGCCGTGCCGTGGACGGCTTCAAAGATCGCCGCATCGGTGCCGATGTTCGCGCCGGGCGCGAGTCCCAGCCCACCCACCAGGCCGGCGCACAGGTCGGAAATGATGTCGCCAAACAAATTGGTCGTCACGATGATGTCGAACTGCTCGGGTTGCATCACCAGTTGCATGCAGCAGTTGTCGACGATCAGGTCGTTGCAGCCGATGTCCGGGTATTGCGCGGCCACGATGCGCGCCGTGCGCAGGAACAACCCCGAGGTCGATTTCAGGATGTTGGCCTTGTGCACCACCGTGACCTGCTTGCGGCCAGTCCTGCGCGCAAGGTCGAAGGCGTAGCGCACGATTCGCTCGGAGCCGCGACGCGTGACTTTCTGCGTCAACAGCGCGGTTTCGCCGTCCTCGGACAGCGACTGGCCTTCGCCGATATACGCGCCCTCGGTGTTTTCCCGCACGGTGATGAGATCCACGCCGGTGGCGAAGCGGGACTTCGTGTTGGGGAAGGATTTCGCCGGGCGCACGTTCGCATACAGGTCAAACCGCTTGCGCAGCTCCACATTGATCGAGGAGAACCCTTCGCCGACTGGCGTTGTCAGCGGACTTTTCAGCGCGATGCGATTGCGGCGGATTGAGTCCATCGTCGCGGATGGCAACAATTCGCCGTGTTTCTCCAGCGCCACCAGCCCGGCATCGGCGAACTCGTAATCTAGGCCAACGTCCATGCCGCCGAGCACATGCAGGGTCGCGTCCATGATCTCGGGGCCGATTCCGTCGCCACGAATCACGGTGATTGTCTGTGTCATCTTGGAATCCCGGCTCCGACTTCGCGCAAACACGCGGATAGCCGGTAATTATGCCGCGCCGGGACATCTTCCGCACAAAGCAGGCAATCCAACGCCTTTCGCTGCTTCCGTGAAACTCAACCGTGATCGTGCGCCGCTGGCGCTGCGGCGCCACCTTCGAGCCGATCGAGGAAATCCACTGCCCGCCGCAGATGCGGGATCACGATGCTGCCGCCGACCACCAATCCCACTGAAAAGGTTTCGAACATCTCGTCACGATTCACGCCCGCATCCTTGCACTGGGCGACGTGATAACTGATGCAGTCGTCGCAGCGCAGCACCAGCGACGCCACCAGGCCCAGCAGCTCCTTGGTCTTCACATCCAGCGCGCCGGCCTGGTAGGTCTGCGTATCCAGTGCGAAAAAGCGGCGCACCACCTGATTGGGCTCGGCCAGGATGCGCTCGTTCATGCGCTGGCGAAACTCCGTGAACTGCGCGATGCGATCGCCCGCTGTTTCTTCCTGGCTCATGCCGCATCCCCGGCCACCAGCGCATCCAGCTTGCCGGCGCGATGCAATGCAATGAGGTCGTCGTAACCGCCGACGTGGGTATCACCGATGAAAATCTGCGGCACGCTGGTACGCCGCGCCCGCGCCAGCATGCGCTCGCGCTCGGCGGCGTCCAGGTCGATCCGCACCTCGGTCCAGCTCAACGACTTGCTTTTGAGGAAGTTCTTGGCAGCCGTGCAATAGCCGCAGTTGGCTGAGGTATACAAGGTGATGACGGGCTGGGGAATGACGGGCTGGCTCAAGACAATCTCCGTATCGTTGGCAAGATGAAACTCACGACATGGGCGACGGTCGAAGCACTGTCATCGACCATCCAGTCGGAACGAAGCTTGGCGGACCGGGCGAGGATTAACCGCTGGTTCACACCCGCAACGCCTGTGACCGGCATTCTGCGGGCACTTCATCACCTTCATCAAGGCGAACATCGCATGCGCCATTCCTTGTTCGCCACGACGCTGACGATAGCGCTTGCCGGGGCGATGCTTTCCGGTTCCTCGGCGCTGGCACAGGACAGCAGACTTCCTGACATCGGTTCATCCGCCGGTGAGTTGCTGGGACCGGTGCAGCAGAAGCAATACGGCGCCCTGACCCTGAGCCAGCTGCGCAACCTGGGCTACACGCTCGACGATCCGCTGCTGGGCGGATGGCTACAATCCATGGGTGAGCGGCTGGGGGCAGCCAGCGACAAACCCAAACAGACGTTTACCCTGTTCCTGCTCAAGGATCGCCAGATCAACGCATTCGCGACGCTTGGTGGCTACGTCGCGGTCAATGCCGGGCTGGTCCTGGCCGCCGATCGTGAGGACGAAGTCGCAGCCGTGCTGTCGCATGAAATCGCGCACGTGACCCAGTCGCATGTATTGCGCGCGGTCGAACGTGCCCAGCGCGACAGCGTTCCGATCCTGTTGGCGATGCTGGCCGCCATCGCGGTTTCCCAAGCCTCGCACAGCAGTTCGGCCGACAACGGCGCGATGGCGGCCGTGATCTCGGCGCAGGGATTGATGGCGCAACGGCAGATCGACTACACCCGCGACAATGAATCCGAAGCGGACCGCATCGGTATCCGCGCGATGGCGCGCGGTGGCTACGACCCGGATGGCATGGCCGAGTTCTTCGAGAAATTGCAGTCGATGCTGCGCACCAACCAAGGCGATGAGCGCAGCCGCACGCCCGGTTACCTGCAGACCCACCCGATCACCCTGACGCGTATCAGCGAGGCTCGCGAACGTGCCGTCTCGCTGGAAAAAGCTGCTCCCATCGCGACCATGCGCGTGGCCAGCAATCCATTGCTGCCAGCTGGCATGCAGATCAGCACTAGTGGCGCTAGAGCGCGCGGCGAG
>JBBSUF010000108.1:0-6428 GCA_038235185.1 Lysobacterales bacterium | reverse complement strand
GACCCAGGCCCATAAACGTGGCGGCCTCGCCATCGCACGTGGGCTGTTGTCGGGCTTCGGCATCAGCAGTGTCGGTGATTCCGCGCTTGGCGTGGTCGATAGTGCCGTCGGCAAATCCGAAGAAGAACAATCTGCCGAGGAACTCGCGCTCGGGCCGGAAATCGCCGGGCGCATCCTGGGCGCCGTGAAGTTGTGGCCGGACGACGGGGCGCAACGTCGTGTCAACCGTATCGGCCGGTGGGTGGCGTCGCATTCCTCGCGCCCGCAGTTGCCGTGGACGTTCGGCATCATCGACTCACCCGAGATCAATGCATTCGCGGCTCCCGGCGGCTACGTACTGGTGACGCGCGGCATGTATGAGTTGCTGGCCAACGATGCTGAAGTTGCCGGCGTGCTGGGCCACGAGATCAACCACATCGTGCAGCGTGACCACTACAACGTGATCCGCAAACAGGAGATCGCCTCGGCCAGCGAAGACGCCGTTGCCTCGCAGGTTAATGTCGGTGGCGGGTTGGCGGGTAGCTTGGCCAAGGAGTATGTGCGCAGGCATGGCGCAGCGGTCATGCTGACCAGCCTGGATCGCGACGCGGAATTCCGCGCCGATGCCGCCGCCGAGATCTATCTGGCGCGTTCGGGCTACAACCCGTTGGCGTTGTATGCCGTGCTGCAGAAAATGACCTCACTGGGCAGCGCCTCGGCTCGCCTGGCGCAGTTGTACAAAACGCATCCGCCACTGGGTGACCGACTGGATCGAATCGACCGCCGCGGTTTTGCGGGAGTGGAACAGTACACGCAGCGGGAGTGATGAGTCATCGTGTGGTAACCCCAGCCCGGGTGCGCTCGGCTTGCCCGGGCCAGGCCAACGGATTGCTGTTATCGAAGCAGCCGGATCGTCAGCGGGTAACGATAGCGTTCACCATTCCAAGCCTTGATCGCCGCGACCACGCTGCACACCAGCCACAGGATCGCGATGGCGGCGCCTGCCAGCACCAGCAGGATGCCGGCCGGCAGCGTCAGGATCAGGCCGATGCCGAGCGTCAGGATCGTCGCCCCGACCAGCGCCACCGCGACGGCTGCAGCGATGCATGCGTAGATGAACATGCTGAGGTTGAAGTTGATCGCTTCGCGCGCGTGTTCGGCGACAAAGTCGGACTGGTCGCGCTTGAGCAGGTACACCGCGCCCGCGCCGGCAACACCTGCCGCACCGGCGACCCACGGGGTCAGTGCAGCGAGTACCAATGCTGCGATGTGCGCCGACGCCGCCCAGTGACGCTCACTGATCGTGGGCGACATGATGGCCAGGCCGCTGTTGTCGGTGGCGCGTTGCGAAATCTGTTCCATGGCCGGCTCCCGTCGACGTGATGTCGTCATGGATCGATGATGGGGGCTGAATGACGACATGCAACCGTGCGGGGAAAATACTGATCTGGTTTGGCGTGCTTCGGGCGGCGCGCGCCACTCTCCACCAAGGTCATTTCCAACCATTCACCAACCCGTCAAGCGCGCGTACGCTTCCGCTGCCGGGGAATACCCGAGCCTCAAGCGCTGCATCGGCGAGTTGCAGGTGCAATGCCAGTACGCCCTTGAACAGCGCGCGGCTGTCGGTGGTCGCGCGCAGGTCGCGTCCCTCGTTGAGTGACGCCGGCGACAGCCCCGGCCAATCGCCGATCACACGCCCACCGCGCACCGCGCCGCCAGCCAGCAACGCCGCGCCGCCCGTGCCGTGATCGGTGCCGCCAGTGCCATTGATCGCGACAGTGCGGCCGAATTCGGTCACGACTACAACGACGGTGCGCGACCACAGCGGGCCAAATCCGTCATGTGCCGCGCGCAATCCGGCATCGAGTTGCCCCAGCTTGTTGACCAATACTGGCGCCTGGTTGCGATGCGTATCCCAGCCGGTGTCCTCGACGAATCCGATGCGCGGACCGTCGCTCGCCGACATCATCTTCGCCGCGGCCTGCATGGCTTGTGGCAAACCAAATCCACCCGCGCGGCCGCCGGTTTGTCTCCCTGCCATGTCGCCATGCGATTCACCCATCGCCCCCGCAAACACCGGCGCCAGGTGCGGATCCGCTGCGTACAAGACCTGCAGTTGTTGCAGCAGGACGCTGTCAACCGATTGCGTCAACGGTGGAGACCACGTTTGCGTGCGAGGCGCACCGCGCATCGACAACGGCATCACCGACGCAACCGCAAGGCCATCGACTCCGGGCATCGAGGCGACGCTTCGCCCCAGCCACCCGGTCTTCGCGCCGTCTGGCGTGGCGGTGCCATTTTCCAGGCAGTCCTGCGCATCGAAATGCGAGCGTTGTCGGTAGGGCGGCGCGACGGCGACCAAGGGCAGCAATTGTTTCTGCGCATACAGGTCGTGTGCGAACGCCAGTTGCGGATGCAGAGCGAAATGGCCGTCGAGTACCAATCCATCGTTGATCGCCAATGCGCCGCGCGCGCTTGCATAGGCTGGATCGTCAATCGGTGGCAACAGGTGCAGGCCATCCAGGCCACCACGCAACAGCACCAGCAAAAAGCGCGTATCGCTACCGGTCGCGGCGCGATTGATGCCGGGCCACAACGTCAGTAGCGAGGTCGCACCGAGCGCGGTGACGAAGCGGCGACGACCGGGATCAAATGGTTCGGGTGATCGCATGCTCATGTCCTCCATTGGAATGCAGGGCTGGCAAACAGCAGCGCCAGTCCCTCACGCGGTGATCCGGCTCGCCGCAGCCCGGCGGCAAAGTCGCCGGTGACCGGTTCCACACCGAGCGACGCCTGCGCGGCAGCAAGTGGGTTCTGCTGCGCGACGGCGACGCGGTCGGCCAATGCTTCAGCCGCCTGGATGCGCTTCCACAAACCATCGCCTGCCATCCAGTCGGCGGCAGTGTCGGGATAGCCGGCTGGAGATCGCGGATTGAAAACCGGTTGGCCAAGATGCTCGAGCAGTTGCGTCAACACGCGTGGATCGCGGTCGAAGGCAATATCCCCGGCGCGCATCGCCGAGACCACGAAGTCATCCGGCGTCTTGAACTTGCGCGCCGCCGGCGACCACGCTTCCGGGCCGTCGATCAGCGTGATGTACACATGGGTGAGATCTCCGCGACTGCCTAGGTACGCTTGCGCCATGCGCGCCACCAATGCCGGCGGCGGATCGTCAGCAACAAAGTGGCGCGCCAGTTTCAGGCTCAGGTGTTGTGCGGTGGAGGGATGCAGCGCCAGATCGCGAAGGATCGCCTGCCCTTGCGCTTGGCCCTCCTGTGCGTAGCGTTTGCCAAGAACCACGCGCTCGCCAGGCTCATGCGCCGCATCGCGAAACACGAAACCTGTCCTGTCGACGGCGCTGGACTCGTTGCCGCCTCCGCGCTCGCGATCTCGCGGCATCAGCGTGCCCCACCCGGTGATCGCGCGAGCGAATTCGACCACATCGGCCTGCTTGTAGCCGCCGTCGACACCCAGCGTATGCAGTTCCATGATTTCGCGCGCGAGATTCTCGTTCAACCCGAGCTTGCGTTTGGGCGAAGCGTTGCCTTGGCCTGCCATCCGTTCCATTCGCTGCGCAGCTCGGGTGGCGAATGTCGAGTCGGCGCCTACCGAGGCGACGTTGTCGAGGTAGCGCAGCATCGCGGGATGGGTTTCAACCGCCAGCAGCAGGTCAATGAAGTTGCCCAGGACGTGCGGACGGATTGCTTCGCGTTCCATCGGCGCGGCATACAGGCGTGCCGGTCCCTTGTCGACCGAAACGGCGAAATGGTTCGACCAGAACCGCGTCAGGCGTTCGACAAAGGACGCATCGGTACTCGCCGCCCAGCGATAGCGCGCATCGATGTCGTCCAAAGCGCTGCGTGCGAGCTCGCGACGCTGCATTCTGAATTCGGGATCTTCGCCGCCGGCGGATCTGGAATCACGCCGCATATCGTGCGCGGGCATGTCTGGCGTCTGCATGACCGCGCCGTCGCCCTGCGCAGCAAGGCGTTCGCGCCGTCGCAGCCTGCGTGTACCAGCATCGTCGGCGGCATTGTCGGCGACCGGGGAATCACCTGGAGCAGCTTGGCCGATGCCGGCTTTCTTGTCGGCGCGTTTGGCCTGCTTGTATTCGTATTCGCGTAGCAGGATGTCGCGGCTGTCAGGCAATGCTGCAAACACGGCGGGCACAGGCGCCACCCGCAACTGCTGGTGCAGCCAGCCACGCGGATCACTGCTGGCGTCCACCAGCTCGCCGGGCTTGGCACCCAAACCGAACCGATTTGCAGCCGACGCCCTTTGGCTGGCTTTCATCGCATCCGTCATCGCATCGCTCCAGAACGTCAGGACCCGTAAGCCCTAACGCTTGGGAGCACTCCGGGTTGACGCGCACCAGTTAGCGCGTCAACCCGGAGTCGTTATTTGATCAGGCGCAATGCAACGGGAAAGCGATACGACACTCCCTCGAAGACCTTCAGCCCGGCGATGATGCAGAAGACCAGGTTGAAAATCCATGCGATCGGCAACAGGATGAAACCGATGAGCAAAAGCATCAGGACCTTGCAGACCAGGTAAACGATGAACATGGTGATCTGGAAGTTCAACGCTTCCTTGGCCTGCTCATTGAGCCACGCCCGGTCGGGCTTGTCCTTCTGCGTCAGCCAGACCACCAGCGGGATAATGAAACACAGGATGATTCCGGACAAATGCGTCAACATCGCAAGCGTCCTGTCCTCCTGCGATGCGAGGCCGGCGGACATCGGCGGCGGGATCATTGATTCATTGGTTTCGCTCATGTTGCTCCCCATGGGTGACGGCATGATTGGCCACGTTGGATGACCATCCAACCATCGCGGCCTGAAGGCGTCAACTTCAGTGCCAACGTCAATCGGTGCCGGCGACGGTCATCCTGCCGACGAGAATCGACCCGGTGCGGATGTGCGAGCGCGGGTCGACATCACTACCAACAGCTTCGATCGCACGAAACATCGACTTGAGGTTCCCAGCTACCGTGATTCCATCGACCGCATACACCGGCTGGCCATCCTCGATCCAGAACCCTGCTGCGCCGCGCGAATAATCACCGGTGACCGGATTGATGCCCTGCCCCATCAGTTCAGTGACCAGCAGGCCGCGACCCATGCCCTGCAGCATCGCATTGAAGTCGCCGGCATTGGCGGCGACCTGCAGGTTGTGGACGCCGCCCGCATTGGCGGTGGTCTGCAACCCGAGCTTGCGCGCCGAATAGCTGCCGAGCACGTAGCGCTGCAGCACGCCACTCGCCACCAGCGGTGATTCGCGCGTCGCCACGCCCTCGCTGTCGTAGGCCGCCGAGCGGAATCCGCGTTGCATGAAAGGCAATTCGTCGATGGCGAACCAGTCCGGGAACAGCTGGGTGCCGGCGCTGTCGAGCAGGAAGCTGGCCTTGCGATACAACGCGCCGCCGGACACGGCACCCAGCAGGTGGCCGATCAAGGAACGCGCATTTTCGGCGGAAAACAGCACCGGCATGTCGCCCGTCGCCAGTGACCGTGGCTGCATCCGCGATGCGGCCCGCTCCGCGGCGCGACGGCCAACCGCACTGGCGGCTTCCAGGTCCTCAGCCGCCAGTGCCGTGGTGTACCAGCCATCGCGCTGCATGGCCTCGCCGCGACCGGCAATCAACGCACAGCCAATCGAATGCTGGGTGCCATGTTCGCGACCGACGAAGCCGTGCGAGTTGGCATACACGCTCAGCGATGCGCCGGTGCCGACCGAGGCACCATCGGAATTCTCGATGCGCGGATCGCTGTCGCGCCCCGCGCTTTCGCACGCCAGCGCAAGATCGATCGCACGATCGGCATCCAACGCCCACGGGTGCCACGCGTCGAAATCAGGAAACCGGCCACCTTCCGGAAGCTGTGCCATCAAATCGGCATCGGCCAGCCCTGCGGCGGCATCGTCCTCGGTGAAGCGCGCAATCGCGCACGCCTGCTCGACCGTCGAATCGAGGCTTTCCTCGCGCAGGTCTCCGGTGCTGGCGCTGCCCTTGCGCAGGCCGAAATAGACGGTGACCGCGATGCCGCGATCGCTGGTCGATTCCACCGTTTCCACCGCGCCCATGCGCACGTTGACGTTGAGGCCGTGCTCCTCGCTGCAGTTGACCTCGGCCTGGCTGGCGCCGCGCGCGCGACAGCGGTCGAGCAACTGCTGCGCAATCCCGGCCAGACGATCGAGCCGCATCACGCTGGGATCGCCAGAGGCTGCTGTAGTGGACGACGAAGTGACTACGTTCAATAGCTTATCCTTGGTCTGTGCGCTGATGACGCTATGGATGAACGATGCGCGGACGCGATGACGACAGCGGAGAATTTCACGGTCCCAGCCGCAGCGAACAACGGCGCGCTGCGCTGGATGTGCTGGCGCTGGGCCAGCAGCTGGTGGCGTTGAGCGCGGCGCAACCGGCGAAACTGCCGATCCCAGACGACATG
>JBBSUF010000107.1:0-6644 GCA_038235185.1 Lysobacterales bacterium | reverse complement strand
CGAATACGGTCCGCTGCGTTCCGGATTGCTGGCGGCATGCAAGCCAAGCACTTTCGTCCCCATTGCGTTTGCGATGTGCATGGGGCCGGAGTCGGGCGTCATCAGCAGGCTGGCGCGCTCGAGCAGGGCGGGCAGTTGCTTCAAAGTGTCCTTGCCCACCAGGTCGAGCGCTGTCGCGCGCATCGCGGCGAGGATGGCGTCGGTCATGTTTCGCTCGAGCTCGCTGCGGCCACCACAAAGCACGATGCGCCAACCGCGCGACACTGCATGATCGGCGACGGCGGCATAGCGATCCGCGCGCCAGTTGCGCGCCACATGGCTGGAGCAGGGCGAAATCATCAAAGTGGGCACGCCGTCATCCGGCCATTGCGCGTGCGCCCAATCGCGCGCCGCGGTGGGTACGGGAAGATCCCAGGCCACACCCGTCTGCTTCATTCCCAGTGGTTCGCAAAAACTGCCGATGGCATCCAGGACGTGCTGGCCTGATCGATCGGGAATACGTTCGTTGACGAATAGCCCATGCAGATCCTTCGAGCGCGCACTGTCATAGCCGATGCGCCTTGGCGTGGAAACCATCGTCGACAGCAGGTTTGCGCGTGCCGCGACCTGCATCTGCAGCAGCGCATCGAAATGGTCCCCCCGCAATTGACTGCGCATTGCCAGCATGCCCCGCAGTCCGCTGCCCTTGTCGTATTCGACGAACCGCACGCCGTCCAGGCCCTCGAGAAGTCGGTGCTCGCCCTTGCCGATGATCCAGGTCAGTTGGACATCCGGCCATGCCTGTAACAGCGTATGCACCAGCGGCACCACGTGGGTGACGTCGCCCAGTGCGGACAGCCGCAGCAAGCAGATCGAATGGGGAGGGGACGCAGGGTTGGTGTGCACGTGGCTTGCTAGACTCGCTGGATGGCCGCATTCGACGCCACTGAAAGCTTGGCGCCTTTCCAGTATGGACGCGACGGGCGCAATGAAGGATACGGCGCGATCCTGTTCGACACGGAGCGCGCACGGCAAGTCGTGGCCGATTGGTTTGCCCCCGCGTTCTGGGGTGAGCACTCGCGGCCGGTGGCGATGGGTGGCCGCGGTGGTGCATGGTTCATCGATTCGCCTGCCGGCTCCATGGTGTTGCGGCACTATCTGCGTGGTGGCTGGGCGGCGAGTGTGAGTCGCGACCGCTACATCTGGCAGGGTGCCCATCGTGTACGCAGTTTTGCCGAGTTTCGCTTGACGCGCTTATTGCACGCGCGCGGACTGCCCGTGCCACGGCCGGTGGCCGCGTGCTATCACCGCAGCGGGATCAGTTATCGCGCCGCGATCCTGATGGAGCGTCTTGAAGGTGTGCATACATTGGCCGAACGCGTCCAGGTGGCCGCTCAGGACGCGCCTTGGGAGGAAACCGGTCGGTTGATCGCGCGATTTCACCGCGCAGGCCTGGACCACGCCGATCTCAATGCACACAACATCCTGTTCGATGTGACCGGACAAGGTTGGCTGATCGATTTCGACCGCGGCCGTTTGCGCATTCCCGAAACCTCGTGGCGGGAACGTAACCTGGGACGGTTGGAACGTTCACTCCTGAAATTGCGAGGTGCGCGCGAACCCGCACGCATCAAGAAGGATTTCGCACGCCTGCGCGGAGCCTACGATGCCACTTGGGATCGAGGCTATTGATGAGACATGCACTGATGAGAGCTGGTTGATGGGCTGGGCCTTGCGCTTCCATGGCGTCGGCAATTCGAGCGCGGTCGAGTTGGGATCGGCGATGGCGACGATCGAGCGCGATGGCTTGCCGTGGCTGACGATCGACTGCGGCGGCGAAGGCCTCACCGCCTATCTTGCGCATTACCGCGCGTATCCCGGGGCATTGTTCATCACCCACACGCATCTGGACCACGTGAGCGGATTCGAGCGATTGTTTGGGGCCAATTATTTCGCCACGCCAAGGCCTGCGCCAACGCGCCTGTATGTCCCGGCGCCGCTGGTGCCGTTGTTGCAACAACGCATTGCCGGATATCCCAATGTGGTTGCAGAAGGCGGCGCCAATTTCTGGGACGCCTTCCAGCTGGTTCCGGTTGGCGATGCGTTCTGGCACGACGGCGTGCGGATGGAAACATTTCCCGTACGCCATCACTGGCCGGAGACCGCGTTTGGCCTTCGCCTGCGGGGAAGTGTCGTCTGGACCGGGGATACGCGACCAATTCCAGAGCAGCTCGCAAAACATGCCGATGCCAACGAGATGATTGCGCATGATTGCGCACTGCACGGAAACCCCTCGCATAGCGGGATCGACGATCTCCAGCGCGAATATCCGGATGATCTTCTCAAGCGCTGCGTGCTTTACCACTATGCCAGCACGACCGATGCCAGGCAGATGGCGGATCGCGGTTTCCGGATCGCATCGCCGGGCGAATTACTGGTGTTGAATGATCCAGTTGCGTTGATGGCCGACCCTGCGTGAGTGCGACGCCGTTGCCACGCATCGACACCATGGCGCCGCCGCGCGACGGGCTTGGGCGCCCTTTGCACGACCTGCGCCTGTCGGTGATCGAGGCTTGCAATTACCGCTGCCCTTACTGCATGCCTGCGGATCGCATCCCGGATGATCATGGATTCGATGCTGCATCGCGTCTGGGTTTCGATGAGATCGAAACACTGGTTCGTGGATTCGTTCGACTGGGCGTCAGCAAATTGCGCATCACGGGGGGCGAACCCCTGCTGCGCAAACGCCTACCGGAACTGGTTGCCCGACTGGCCCTTATTCCCGGCATAGAGGATCTTGCGCTCACGACCAACGGTTCACTGCTTGCACAACATGCCCAGGCATTGCGTGATGCGGGTTTGCGACGCCTGACCGTCAGCATGGATGCGCTGGACCCGATCATCTTCCGCCAACTTTCGGGGGATCGCGGCCGGGTCGAGGATGTGCTGGCCGGCATTGCCGCTGCGCAGGCAGCTGGATTCGTCGGCATCAAGCTTAACTGCGTCGTGCAGCGTGGTATCAATGACGGCCAAGTGCTGTCGCTAATTGAGCGCTTTCGAGGCAGTGGCCATATCGTGCGCTTCATCGAGTACATGGACGTGGGTACCTGCAACGGCTGGGATGCGTCGCGCGTGGTGCCTTCAGCGGAATTGCGAGATCGCATTCATGCGCGCTGGCCGCTGCGGCCGCTGGATGCCAGCTATCGCGGCGAAGTGGCCTCGCGGCATGCGTTTGCAGATGGCGCAGGTGAGATTGGATTCGTCAGTTCGGTCAGCGCACCATTCTGTGGCGATTGCCATCGAGCCCGTGTATCGGCCGACGGCAAGCTCTACACATGCCTGTTTTCGGGCGAAGGTAGCGATTTGCGGCCTGCATTGCAGGGTGGCGAACTGGCGCTGGCGGAACATGTCGCGGGGTTATGGTCGGGCCGTGGCGATCGCTACAGCGAATTGCGCGGACGTGCCGGCAGCAGTAGGAAACACGTCGAAATGTTCCTGGTGGGGGGTTGAATGGCAACGCGTAAAAAAATCCTGACGCATCTGGACGTCGAAGGACGGCCAGCAATGGTCGACGTCTCCGACAAGCTTGTCACCGCTCGCGAAGCCACCGCCGAATGCCGGATACGCTTTCCCGCTGGCGTGGCGAAGCAGCTGCATGCGACTGGCTTGAAAAGCGCGAAGGGCGGGATTGTCGAAACCGCGATCATCGCCGGCACCATGGCGGTGAAGCGCACGCATGAGCTGATTCCGTTCTGCCATCCACTACCGATCGATGGTTGCCGGATCGTCGTCGACTGGTTCGATGAAAATGCATTACGCATCGAGTGCCGGGTCAGGACCACGCATCGCACCGGCGTCGAGATGGAAGCGTTGACCGGCGCGACCATCGCCGCGCTGACCGTTTACGACATGTGCAAGGCGCTGTCGCATGCGATTGTCATCGGGCCGGCGAAATTGCTCGGCAAGCGTGGCGGCAAGCGCGATTTCGGGAAAGCCGGCACGTGACCCGGCTGAGGGTGCTGTATTTCGCCAGCTTGCGGGATGCGGCTCGGGTTCCCGGCGAGACAATCGAAACGCAGGCCCGGACGTTAGCTTCGTTTTACGACGAACTGCGGATCCGCCATCAATTTGCACTGCCCCGCGAGCGGCTGCGAGTGGCGGTGGATGATGCGTTCGCGAAGTGGGAAGACGCACCGCGGGACGGCAGCGAAGTTGCGTTCATCCCTCCCGTGAGTGGAGGTTGAAACGCCTGCATGAAGCGCTTCACTCTTTCAGAAACGCCATTTGATGTCGCAGCGAGCCGCGCCAACATGGCCGACGCACGCGTCGGTGGTTATGCGGGTTTCGAAGGCCTGGTCCGTAACAACAATGACGGACGTAAAGTGCATGGCCTGCATTACGAGGCACATGCCAAGCTGGCGGAAACCGAAGGCGATCGCATCATCGATGAGGCGTTGGCCAAGTTTGAAATCATCGACGGACGTTGCGTACATCGCATTGGCGACCTTGCCATCGGTGAACTCGCTGTCTGGGTCGGCGTCACCGCCCCGCATCGCGATGCCGCGTTCGACGCCTGCCGATTCATCATCGATGAAGTCAAATCACGCGTCCCGATCTGGAAGCACGAACGCTACGTCGATGGCGAAGTCACCTGGTTGCACCCCCAGGCTTAGGCTGCATTTTCGACAGTGCTAGTAGCAGAAAGCCCCCTTAGTAAGGGGGCGCCCCGAAGGGGCAGGGTTTGGAAGCTCATAGCCTGGGGCCCAAAGTTTGCGCAGCCAACTTTGGGATCTGTTCCGCGTTGCGGAACAGATGGCGATGGCCCTGCCGGCTGACCTCGGCACCCGCATCAACCGATACCGTTGCTGCCTTCCGGCCCTGGCGGGGTTTTCGATCTAGCGTCGCGAGGGGCCGACAGGGCCACCATAGGAACAAATGGCGGAGAGAGCGGGATTCGAACCCGCGAAGCGCGGTTTAGACGCTTACACACTTTCCAGGCGTGCTCCTTCAACCGCTCGGACACCTCTCCGCTGGAACCTGATTCCGGACACCAGCATCAGGGCCGGCAATTCTAGCCGCCGCAAGGGGCCTCCACAAGAAAATCCACGCCAAGGCCCAGCCAGTGGGACATTCCTGAAACGTTGCAGGCGGATCCGGGAGCACGCGACGGCACTTTGCAGCGGGCCCAGGAGAATTTGAACCAAGCGCGACAAATTTCCGTTCGGCACGGCAGAATGGTCGCATGTCCTATCTCGTCCTCGCCCGCAAGTGGCGCCCGAAGCGTTTTGCAGAACTGGTCGGACAGGAGCATGTCGTCCGTGCGCTGACGAATGCGCTCGACAGCGGGCGCGTGCACCACGCATTTTTGTTCAGCGGCACGCGTGGAGTCGGCAAGACCACCATTGCGCGGATTTTCGCCAAATCGCTGAATTGCGAGCGTGGCACGTCGGCCGAGCCCTGCGGGGCATGCAACTCGTGCCGAGACATCGATGCCGGACGATTCATGGACCTGCTGGAAATCGATGCCGCTTCCAACACGGGTGTCGATGACGTGCGCGAAGTCATCGAAAATGCTCAATACATGCCGTCGCGCGGTCGGGTCAAGGTCTACCTGATCGACGAAGTCCACATGCTGTCCAAGCCGGCATTCAATGCATTGCTAAAGACGCTCGAAGAGCCGCCGGGCCACGTCAAGTTCCTGCTGGCCACGACTGACCCCCAGAAGCTTCCGGTCACCGTGTTGTCCCGCTGCCTGCAGTTCAACCTCAAGCGGCTGGATGAGCAGCAGATCGGTGGGCAGATCGACATGATCCTGCGGGCCGAAGGCATTGCAGTCGAGCCTGGCGCTATCCGCCAACTGGCAAAGGCTGCCGATGGCAGCCTGCGTGATGGGTTGTCGTTGCTCGATCAGGCCATCGCCTATGCCGGTGCGGGCGCGACGCTCACCGATACGGCAGTGGGGGAGATGCTGGGAACGGTCGATCGCAGCCGCGTTGCGGCATTGCTCACGGCGCTGGGTGGTGGTGACGGCGAGATGCTGCTTTCGGAAATTGCCGCATTGGCCGAACTGTCGCCCGACTGGAATGGGGCGCTGGATGCCTTTGCCGATGCGCTGCATCGCGTCCAGGTCAGGCAACTCGTGCCGACGGTGCAGATCGAGGCCGACGGCATCGATGTAGACGCACTTGCCGGGCAACTGCGGCCCGAGCTGGTGCAGCTGTGGTACCAGATGGCGCTGAATGGCCGTCGCGATCTCCCGCTGGCGCCAAGTGCGCGCGCGGGATTCGAGATGGCGATGCTGCGCATGCTGGCGTTTCGGCCGACAGGTGAAAATGCTCCTGCACCTGCAGCAGCGACAAATTCAACGCCGCGTGTGTCCAATGCTTCCAGTGCCAAGGCGGCGCTGGCAAAAGGGCAGGGTCCGCGCACCGAGCGTTCAACAATGCCTGCGATGCCAGCGCGTAGCGACATGTCGACTGCGCCACTACCTGTTGCGAAAATTGTGGTCGATGCGTCACAGATTGTGGCGCATGTGGACAAAGATAAATCGCCGATCGCCATCGATGTCGTGCTCGATGCCGAGAAGTGGTTGACGCTGGTTTCGACCCTGCGCGGACCGGTGCGTGAACTTGCTGCCCACGCCGGATTTATCGCATGCGATGCGG
>JBBSUF010000106.1:0-6668 GCA_038235185.1 Lysobacterales bacterium | reverse complement strand
TTGGTCTGAGTGTTTACCCCCGCGATGGCAGCGAACAGGATGAGCTGCTGAAAGTCGCCGATGCCGCCATGTACACGGCCAAACGCAGGACTCGAAAGCCTGACGGATAGTCGCAGGCGTCATTTCTGAGGACCGAACAGCGTTCCGGGCCTGCTGTCATGCGGCCAGATGACAAACGACACCCCGATGTGGGCGACAATTCATTTGGGCCGGGACGCGGCTCGGTTGATGAAGGTGCCGCGGAAGCCATGCTTCTCATGATCGACAACTACGATTCCTTTACCTGGAATCTCGTGCAGTACTTGCAGACGCTGGGAGCTGACGTGCAGGTGGTGCGCAACGATGCGCTGTCGGTCGACGACATCCGCCAGATGGCGCCGCAGCACATCGTCATCTCGCCCGGTCCGCGCACGCCCGACGAGGCGGGTATCTGCGTCGATGTAATTCGAGAGCTGGGCGCGCATGTCCCGATCCTGGGTGTGTGTCTTGGGCACCAGAGCCTTGGGCAAGCTTATGGCGGCGATGTGGTGCGGGCGAAGACCATCATGCATGGCAAGACCTCGCGCATCCGGCACGAAGGCAAGGGCGTGTTCGCAGGCTTGCCCGACAGCTACGTGGCCACGCGCTACCACTCTCTGGTGGTGTCGCAGGAAACCTTGCCGGACTGCCTTGAGGTGACCGCGTGGACCGAAAATGAGGATGGGGCGATTGAGGAAATCATGGGATTGCGCCATCGCGAACATCCGGTGCAGGGTGTTCAGTTCCATCCGGAATCCATCCTGACCGAGCACGGGCATGCGCTATTGAAGAATTTCCTGGAAGCATGATTTCCAGGTCATAGGCCCTCCATTTTGCTGTGTATTTGTCACGGTGGGCCTAGGCCCGCCTTACGGAATCGAAACATGTCCATCACCGCGCAACAAGCCCTGCAACGCACGATCGAGCATCGCGAAATCTTCCACGATGAAATGGTCGATCTGATGCGCATGATCATGCGCGGCGAAGTGTCACCGACGATGACCGCTGCGATCCTGACCGGCCTGCGCGTCAAGAAGGAGACCGTCGGCGAGATCGCTGGCGCCGCCACCGTTCTGCGCGAATTCGCGCTACCGGTCGCGGTTGCCGACACCACGCACATGGTTGACATCGTAGGGACCGGCGGTGATGGTGCGAACACGTTCAATATCTCCACCGCGGCGATGTTCGTGGTCGCCGCGGCTGGCGCAAAGGTCGCCAAGCACGGCAATCGAAGCGTGTCGTCCAAATCAGGCAGTGCCGACGTGCTGGAAGCGCTCGGCGCGGCGATAGAGCTGACGCCGGCCCAGGTTGCGCGCTGCATCTCCGAGACCCGCATCGGATTCATGTTCGCCCCCGTGCATCATCCCGCGATGAAGGTGGTCGCGCCGGTGCGCAAGGAAATGGGCGTGCGCACTCTGTTCAACATCCTGGGGCCGCTGACCAATCCAGCCAGCGCGCCGAACATCCTGATGGGTGTGTTCCATCCGGATCTCGTGGGCATCCAGGTGCGCGTGCTGCAGAAACTGGGCGCGCAGCGTGCGCTGGTGGTGTGGGGGCGCGATGGCATGGACGAGATATCGCTCGGTGCATCGACACTCGTCGGTGAGTTGCGTGATGGCCTCGTGTCGGAGTACGAACTTCATCCGGAAGACTTCGGCATCGCCATGGCATCCAGCCGCAACCTGCGTGTCAATGATGTTACCGAATCGCGCGCAATGGTGTTGTCTGCGTTGGACAATACGCCTGGCGTGCCGCGCGACATCGTGGTGTTGAATGCCGGTGCCGCGTTGTACGCAGCGGGTGTGGCCAGTTCGATCGATCGCGGCGTGGCGCTGGCGCGCGAAGTGATCGCTTCCGGCGCGGCGCTGGCCAAGCTGCAGGAGTTCGTCGGCATTACCCGCATGCTGGCTGGCGAAGTCGCCAGCGCATGAACGATATCCTGCACAGGATCCTGGCGCGCAAAGCCGAAGAAGTCGCTGCGCACATTGCGAGCGTTCCGCTGCGTGAACTCGTGGCACGCACGGCCGACGTAGCGGCACCACGCGGCTTTGCTGCGGCGATCGAGTCTGCCATCGCCGCCGGGAGGCCGGCGGTCATCGCGGAAATCAAGAAGGCAAGCCCGTCAAAGGGAGTGATCCGCCCGGATTTTGACCCCGTGGCCATCGCACGCAGTTACGCTTTCGGCGGCGCGACATGCCTGTCGATATTGACCGATACCGATTTTTTCCAAGGGGATGACGCGTATCTGCAACAAGCGCGCGCTGCCTGCGCGCTACCCGTGCTGCGCAAGGATTTCGTGATCGATGCTTACCAGATCCATGAAGCACGTGTGCTCGGCGCCAATTGCATCCTGCTGATCGTCGCGGCACTCGATGACGCACGACTGGCGGAGTTCACCGCGCTGGCAATGGATCTGGGCATGGACGTTCTGGTCGAGGTGCACGACATCGATGAGCTCGAGCGTGCATTGCAGGTACCTGCGCCATTGCTTGGCATCAACAACCGCAACCTGCGCACGTTCGAGGTGTCGCTCGACACCACGCTCGCATTGCAAAGTGCGGTACCGCGCGACCGCACGCTGGTGACCGAAAGCGGAATCACGACGCGCGCCGATGTCGAGCGAATGCGCAATGCAGGAGTTGAAACCTTCCTCGTCGGTGAAACCTTCATGCGCGACGACGATCCCGGCGCGGCGCTGCAGCGGTTATTCTTTCCGTCATGACAACGACATTCCCACTGGCCCCAGCGGACGCACCGTTGGTGGTGTTCGACTTCGACAATACGTTGTATCGCGGCGACTCAGGTGGAGACCTGCTGCAATGGTTGCTGCGTCGCAGTGTTTGGCGCGTGCTCGCGGCGCTTATCGCTTCGACGGTGCTGCTGCCCTTGCTGGCATTCCTTCCGACCCGGCGCAACGGGATTTCCGGTTATCTATGGATCGGAACGCTGGGTTTGAAGGACTACCGAGACCTCAATGCATTGATCAAGCGTTACGTGGCCGACCGCACGGATTATCTGCGTGGCGCGTTATTGCCGATCGCATTAGCGGAGCTTGATCGACATTTGCAGGCCGGCGATCGTGTCGTCATCGCTACTGGAGCCCCACCGGAACTGGCGCACGCGATCCTCGCTTTGGCTGCACGCCAGGACGTGCCTGTCGTGGGTAGCCACGAAGCCCCCTGGTTCGGCGGGCTCATCACCGTGGATCACTGCCACAACGAGAACAAGTTGCGCTGTCTCGAACGCGACGGTTATGGCGGGCCGATCGCGATCGCCTATTCGGACAGCAAGGAAGATTTGCCGCTGCTGACGAAGGCGCAACAGCCTGTGGTCGTCAATCCGAAGGCGTCGAGTATTTCTCTGTTGCGTAGATCCTTGCCGCCGGACACGCAATTTCTCAATTGGGGTATCAACACACGGGCGGGCGATCCGATAGCGGCGAATGCCTCGGATGCGATGCCTAGTCGCCCAGCAACTTGAAAAAATGCCGGGAACCATCGGCATATCCGCACCCGTGATAGAACACGTGTGCATCAAGGCGGCACGGGTTGCTGGTCACCTCGATACGCGCGCTGCCAGCGCGGCGGGCGATCCCTTCCACCTCGCGCAGCAAACGTCGTCCGATGCCCTGCCGACTCGCCTCCGGCCTCACGACCAGGGCGGTGATGCGTGCCTGATCCTCCCCGCGGGTGACTGAGTACCGGACATCAAGTGCGATCAAGCCGTGCACGTGGCCGTCGATTTCTGCCAGCAGAAGCTGATGTCGAGGATCACCCAAAACCATCGCGATGCGGTCGGCTGCCTCATCGCGCGTGCAGGGATATCCAAGGATTTCGAGCAGCAATGCCACGTCGCTCGCGTCACCAGTCGCTGCCGCCCGGATGCGTGGCTCGCTGACAGGCGGCTGGGCTCGCGCCAAAGTCAGCGCGTGCCGTACAGGACGACCGTCTTGCCTCGTGCGTGCAGGATGCCGTCGATCTGAAGCTTCTTGAGCACTCGCCCGGCCATCTCGCGCGAACAGCCGACCAGCCGCGCCAACTCCTGCCGCGACACACGCAACTGCGTGCCTTGGGGATGGCTCATCGCTTCGGGTTCGTGGGTGAGGTCGTGCAGGGTGCGGATGATGCGATCGGTGACATCAAGGAAGGCCAGGCGCCCGGCCTTGCGGCTGGTATCCAGCAGCCGCCGCGACAGCTGCGAGCCGATCGCGTAGACGATCTTGGTGGCGTCGCCGGCCAGCGGGCCGTCGAACAACTGGTACAGGCGCTCGTAACTGATTTCGCCAAGTTCACATTGCGTGCGCGTGCGCAGGATGACTTCGCGCCGGTCCGATTCAATGAACAGGCCCATCTCGCCGACGAATTCCCCGACCCCGAAATAGCCCAGCACCAACTCGCGGTCATCGTCTTCTTCGGTGATGATGCTGACAGAACCGTTGACGACGTAATAAAAGGTTCCGGCGGGATCCCCTGGGCGGAAGACGTCCGTGCGTGGCGGATAGCGCCGACGATGGCAATAACCCAGGAAGCGTTCGAGTGCTGCCGCATCGGGCGCCAAAGGGCTCGTGGGGCGCCGCAGCGCGTGGGTGACGATCGGGACGAAGTTTTGGGCGCTGGCTGGCATGGCCCAAGACTATGACGTTGCCGTGCCCACGGCAAACATTCTGTGACCAGTTGCTCATCCGGGCGTCCTTCCGGGTGCTAACCCCGCTACACGTCTGGATGCCGCATAATCCGGCCCTTCGCCAGCCACGACTGGTATCACGAGGGAATCACCGCCTTGGTCAAGCCGCTGCCGCGCCTGAAACTGCAGGGTTTCAACAACCTCACCAAGGCGCTCTCGTTCAATATCTACGACGTTTGTTATGCCGTGTCCGAAGAACAGCGGCAACGATACATCGCGTACATCGATGAGGTGTACAACGCCGACCGGCTGACCCAGATCCTGACCGACGTGGCCGAGATCGTGGGCGCCAACATCCTCAACATCGCGCGACAGGACTACGACCCGCAGGGTGCGTCCGTGACGATGCTGATCTCCGAAGAGCCGGTGATCGACAAGGCCGACGCCCGTGGGGTGATCTCCGAGGCTGTGGTCGCGCACATGGACAAGTCGCACATCACGGTGCACACCTATCCGGAAACGCATCCGCAGCATGGCATCGCGACGTTCCGCGCGGACATTGACGTCGCCACCTGCGGCGTCATCTCACCGCTGAAGGCGTTGAACTACCTGATCGAGACCCTCGAGTCCGACATCGTGGTGATGGACTACCGCGTGCGCGGATTCACCCGGGACATCAAGGGCAAGAAGCACTACATCGACCACCGGATCAACTCGATCCAGGAATTCCTGGCCAAGAACATCCGCTCGCGCTATGAGATGTTCGACGTGAACGTCTACCAGGAAAACATCTTCCACACCAAGATGCACCTGAAGGACTTCGACCTCGACAACTACCTGTTCGAGGAAAAGGCGAAGAACCTCTCGTTCAAGGACCGGATGAAGATCGAAGCGCTGCTCAAGCGCGAGATCGAGGAACTGTTCCACGCCCGAAACCTGGTTGAATAGTTTTAGGCCGGGTTTCCACGGGTTATTTCGACCGTCATTGAAGATGCGACATGCCGGGTTGAAACCCGCCCTACACTCGATACGCGATCGCCTTCATCAGCTTGGACGCCGCCGCCATCAGCATCGGCACGGGTTGCGGCAACACGCGCGCGCCTTGCTCTTCCGCCTGCTCCGCATGGCGGGCTTCATCTGCTTTCATCGTCGTCAGGATCGCTCGGCTGCGGGCATCGGCGGCAGGCAGCGTCTGCAGGTGCGCGTCCAGGTGAGCTTCAACCTGGCGTTCGGTCTCGACGACGAAGCCCAGGTTCCAACCATCCCCACGTAACCCTGCCAATGCACCTATCGCGTAACTGCTCGCATACCACAGCGGGTTGAGCAGGCTGGGGCGGCTATCCAGCTCGCGAAGGCGCTGGGCGCACCACGCGAGATGGTCGGTTTCCTCCTGGGCGGCAGCCAGCAGTTGCGTGCGGGTGCGCTCATCCCGGGCGACCGCGGCCTGGCCCACATACAGCGCCTGCGCGCAGACTTCCCCCACATGGTTGACCCGCATCAGGCCGGCGGCGTGGCGGCGATCCATGTCGTCCAGCATGATCTCAGGCTCGCCTTCACCGGGATTGGGCCGGCGGGCGCGGGCGGTTCCAAAAACGGTGCCCAGGGCGTTCTGGGCGTCGATGAGAATGCGGTCGAGCGGGTTGAAGTCGCGGCGGATCATTGGGTGAGTGCTGGTCTTGGATATGGCGATCATGCCCTGAGAAAGCGTGATCAGGTGGCGAACATCCATCCCCTTGCTCTGGCCGCTCGGAGTTTGGCGACTTGCGGCCTACCGGCAGGCCCGCTATCATTCCGCCTCTTTGGTTCCGCCATTCCGGGTGGAACATGACAGCGCGAGGCAAAGTTCCGCCGATCCAAGGCGCGGAATCCGCCCGACAAGGTACCCAAGCAGACCCCGCATGAAGACTTTCAGTGCCAAAAACGAGACCGTCCAGCGCGACTGGTACGTCGTCGATGCCGAGGGCAAGACCCTGGGTCGCCTCGCCACAGAGCTCGCCCGCCGCCTGCGTGGCAAGCACAAGCCGGTC
>JBBSUF010000105.1:0-6692 GCA_038235185.1 Lysobacterales bacterium | reverse complement strand
TTCGAAGCTTCCCTGCCAGTCACCCTGTGTGCACAGAACGTCACATCAAGCCGCAGAACAGTGCCGTGACAACCTTGCCACAGATACCATGAAATGCAGATCCTGTGCTCAGCAAAGTCGGCGGCGCAAACAGGCCATCGTCACCGTGGGTTCGGCCGGTGGCCGACGCGATGCGACGCAGGTTCGCGTCCGCGACCTTTCGCGAACGGAACACGACGCAATGCTGTCGTTGATCCGCAGGAAGCTGCGCGGCGAGTTCAATTTCCCGAAGAGCGCCGACCGCTATTTCGGCGTTCCGGCGGTGTATTCGCTCGAGAACGTCCAATATCCACAGGCCGACGGCAGCGTGGGCGGCTTGCGCCCGAAACTCGATCCGGATGCAGGATTGAAACTGGATTGCGGGTCTGGCCTGGGCGCGGCAACCCATGTGACGGGGGCGTTCGCGTTTGCCGCAGTGGGCAAGGTCCTCGAACTGCTGCTCAGGCAACGCGGCTGACGGAATCCCGGGGGGACAATCGGAACAGTCGCTCGGCGTTGGCCGTGGTGGCAGCCGCGACTTCCTCGGCGGGCTCGCCCCGCAGTTGCGCAATGGTGTCCAGCACGGCGCGGATCCTTGCCGGTTCGTTGCGTTGGCCCTGATAGCCGGCATCCGGCTGGTCGGGTGCGTCGGTTTCCAGCAGCAGATACTCCAGCGGCATTGTCGCGGCGAGCCTGCGCAGCCGGCTCGCGCGCGGATAGGTGACCGGGCCGCCAAGTCCGACAAGGAAGCCGAGCTTCCACAGCGCGCGTGCCTGCTCGACGCTGCCGGAAAAGCTGTGCACGACGCCGCGCACGCCATCCACGCGTTTGATCGCCGAGATGACCGCGTCGACAGCCCGGCGGGCGTGGACGATGACGGGGCGATCGCAGTCGCGCGCGATCCGCAGTTGTGCGTCGAAATAGGCCTGCTGGCCATCTCGGTCCAGCGCTTCCACGAAATAATCCAGTCCGCATTCGCCAATGGCGACGGGTTGTTCGTCCTCCACCCAGCGCCGCAGCAGTTGCAGGTGCCCGGGTCGATGCAATGCCAGGGACGTCGGATGCAGCCCATATGCCGGATACAACCCCGCTGCCGATGCGCAGGTGTCGCGCAGCTTCAGCCAGCCGGCGGCGTCGGTCGCAGGCACCACCTGTCGCGACACGCCGACGGCACGCGCACGGGTGACGACGGCGTCGCGATCCCGGTCGAACGCGCCCGCATCCAGGTGGCAGTGACTATCGACCAGGTCCATCGTGCGTGGCAGGCGGATCGAGCGAGCCGCTTTTCCAGCGGGCGAGCAGGAGCGTGGCGAGCCCGAGCAGGATGTCGTCCCACGGCACGAAATTCGGGATGGCCAGATCGACGGCGAACAGCGCGGCGATCACGAGGAACAGCTTCGGATACCGCAGGCGCGACAGCCATCGGATGAGCGGAACGGACAGCATGCGCGACATCGACGGCTCCAATGCTTGGCTGGAAAGACGCTATCACGCCGCTAGGTGTGATCGGGGTCGCACGCAAGCGCCGGATCGTCGCCGTGGCACACGCGATGGGCCGCGTTCAGGTGCGTGATGGTGCAATTGCCCCGTCAAACACCCAGCGGGTCTTCCCGCCGCAGGAGCCACCATGAAGAACAATACCCTTGCAATCGCCCTCGCTTCGCTGCTGGTCGGCGGCGTTGCCGTGGCTGCCTTCGAGAGTACGCGCGGCGCCCACCAGCCCGAATTCACGACCGCCGGCCAGGCGACGGTGGCGCAGGGCAACCTCGCGGCTGGCGATGTCGCGCCGAACCCGACGCCGATTTCCGGCAACGGCAACCTGCAGTACGCACAGGTGATCCGTGTTGATCCCCTGACCGAAAAGCGGAAGCTCTACGCGCAGGTCATCGGCACGGACCCAGTCCGCGAAACCAGTACCACGTCGTCTCCGCATGAGGTCTGCAATGACATCGTGGTGCAGGAACAAGCGCCCCGTCGCGATCCGCGGAACATCGGCGGCACCGTGGCCGGTGCGCTCATCGGCGGGCTGATCGGCAACCAGGTCGGCGGTGGGACGGGCAAGAAGCTGGCAACGGTCGGTGGCGCGGTGGGTGGAGGATTTGCCGGCCGCGCGATCGAAGAACGCCATGCGGTCAACAAGGTCGTCAGCCGCACCGAGCGACAGTGCCACACGGAATCCTCGACCGCGAAATCCTCGCGCGTGGTGGCCTACAACGTGACGTATCGCAACCCCGATGGCACCACCGGCACCATGCGCGTGGGCAGCAAGCCGGGTAGCCGCATTGCCTTGGGCAATGCGGACAAGACGATCGGCTATGACGTGACCTACCGCTACGATGGCCACGAGAACACGATCCGCATGGATCACAAGCCCGGCGACAGGCTGCCGGTGATCGATGGCCAGGTCGTCACCCAGGTCGCCGCGGTTGGCGCGGACGCCGGCCACGGCTGAGGGGGCGGTCGCGATCGCACGGGCCGGACATGTTCCGGCCCTTTTTTTATCCGCTGGGCGCTGCCGTTACTGGGCATGGTCGATACAATGGGTGTTTCCCGTCGATCGATCACCCCCAATGGCCCTTCCTCCGTATGACCTCTACGACGTCCGCTCGCTCTTGTCCGAGGAGGAGCGCGCCATCCAGGACACCGTCGCGCGATTCACCGACGAGCGCGTTTTGCCGATCATCGGCGATGCCTTCGACCAGGGACGGTTCCCGAAGGAACTGATCCCGGAAATCGCTGATCTGGGCCTGCTCGGGAGCTCGCTGCCGGAGCAATACGGCGGCCATGGTCTCAACGCCGTGAGCTACGGCTTGATCTGCCAGGAGCTCGAGCGCGGAGACAGCGGCATCCGTAGCTTCGTGAGCGTGCAGTCCTCGCTATGCATGTATCCGATCTTTGCCTATGGCTCGGAGGAGCAACGCATGCGCTGGCTGCCGGACATGGCCGCAGGCAAGGTGATTGGCTGCTTCGGGCTGACCGAACCCCACGGCGGTTCCGACCCCGGCAACATGAAGACCAGTGCGCGCAGGGATGGCGGCGACTGGATCCTCAACGGCTCCAAGATGTGGATCACCAACGGCAACGTCGCCGACATCGCCATCGTCTGGGCACAGACCGACGAAGGCATCCAGGGATTCGTCGTCGAAAAAGGCATGCCCGGTTTCGCCGCGCAGGAAATCAAGCACAAGATGAGCCTGCGTGCGTCGGTGACGTCATCGCTGTTCTTCGACAACGTTCGCGTGCCGGAGGCCAGCAGGCTCGACGTGAAGGGATTGAAGGGGCCGCTCGGCTGCCTGACGCAAGCACGCTATGGCATCACCTGGGGCCCGATCGGCGCCGCCATCGCCTGCCTGGACGAGGCTTTGAACTACTCGAAGGAGCGCATCCTGTTCGAGCGTCCAGTGGCGGCGACGCAGTCGGCGCAGCTCAAACTGGCCGACATGGCGCGTCGCATCACGCTGGCGCAGCTGTTGGTCGTGCAACTGGGTCGATTGAAGGATGCCGGCCGGATGGCACCCGCACAGGTCTCGCTGGCAAAGTGGAACAACTGCCGCATGGCGATTGATATCGCCCGCCAGTGCCGCGACCTGCTCGGAGGCGCCGGTATCACCACCGAGCATTGCGCGATCCGCCATGCGCTCAATCTCGAGTCGGTCATCACCTACGAAGGCACCGAGACGGTGCATCAGTTGGTGATCGGGCGCGAGTTGACAGGCATCAACGCGTTCTGAGGTGCCACTTGGCCAGCGTCCCTGACAATTCGCTACAAATCGAAACCGAACGCCTCATCCTGCGCCTCCCGCGGGCCGCGGATTTCGACCGTTACGCGGAGCTGTTCGCCCACGCGGCTTCCAGCCACATCGGTGGTCCGCTGGCGCGTGGCGATGCCTGGCGGCGATTCCTGCAGATGCCGGGCGCTTGGATGGTGCAGGGCTTTGCCATGTTCTCGGTCGTCGAGAAATCCAGTGGGCGCTGGATCGGGCAGGCGGGACCCTGGTATCCGGAGGGCTGGCCGGGAACCGAGGTGGGTTATGCGTTCCATCCAGATGCATGGGGCAGTGGATACGCCACCGAGGCCTGTGCGGCCGCGATGGAGTGGGCGTTCGAAAGCCTGGGCTGGACGGATGTGATCCATTCCATTTCGCCGGCCAACGATGCATCGAAAGCAGTGGCCCAGCGGCTGGGGTCACGCAATCGCGGGCCGGGCCGGTTGCCACCGCCGTTGGAGTCGCACCCGATCGAGATCTGGGGTCAGACCCGCGAGGAATGGCGCGCTCGCCGTCCGGGGACGCCAGCGTGATCACGGTCTACGGCTTTTCGACATCCGGCAATTGCCACAAGGTGCGACTGCTGCTGGAGCAACTCGGGCGCGACTATCGGTGGATCGAGATCGACAGCAGCGCCGGCCAGACACGCAGCCCGGATTTCCTGGCGAAGAATCCCAACGGCAAGGTGCCGATGATTGAACGCGACGACGGGCGCGTCATGGTCGAATCGAATGCAATCCTGTGCTGGCTCGCCGACGGCACGCCTTACCTGCCGACGGAGTCCTGGCAGAGGGCGCAAGCGTTGAGCTGGATGTTCTTCGAGCAGTACAGCCACGAGCCCTACATTGCGGTCGCGCGCTTCATCCGCGGTTGGACATCGGCCGATTCGCAACGTCGCGCTGAATTGCCGAAGTGCCTCGAGCGCGGTCATCAGGCGCTTGCGGTGATGGAACGTCATCTCACGATGCAGTCGTGGTTCACGGGCAGCGAGTACGGCGTGGCCGATATCGCCTTATTCGCCTATACCGATGTCGCCGCTGACGGCGGATTCGATCTTGCCCCGTATCCGGCGATCCGCGACTGGCTGGCGCGCGTGCGCAGGACATCGGGATTCGTGCCGATGCCGGCGCCGGACTCGACTGCCGCTGCGCGGATTGCGCAGAACCCGTAGGGCGGGTTTTAACCCGCCTTCAGACCCCACCGGCGGGTTTAAACCCGCCCTACGGAATACGCCATGACCTCAATGCCCAAACCCATTCCAGCCCGCATGAGAGGCGTCAACCGCGCCGAAATCTGCGACGTCAATTTCCAGGAATTCGTACGCAATTGGATCGGGCGCCCGGACGTCAGGCCGTCCGCGGACGAAGCCGTCCTGGACGGCAGCGCGCTGGATGCACGCGGCTTCCGCGATCTGTTCGACTCACAATTGATCAGTCGACACCTTGACCTGATGGCGCGCGTGCTGCGCGTCCAGAACAAGGTCTTCTACACGATCGGCTCCAGCGGCCACGAAGGCAACGCCATGGTCGCGCGGCTGACCCGCCACACCGATCCGGCCTTCCTGCATTACCGCAGCGGTGCTTTCATGGCCGAACGGTTCCGCAAGCTGCCGGGCACGGATGGCAAGTCGCGTGATCCGATCATGGATTCGGCGTTGTCATTCGCGGCGAGCAAGGACGATCCCGCATCGGGTGGCCGCCACAAGGTCTGGGGCAGCAAGCCGTTGTGGGTGTTGCCGCAGACATCGACCATCGCATCGCACCTGCCCAAGGCGTTCGGCACGGCGATCGCGATCGAGCAGGGTCGTCGCATCGGCTTCGCGCTGCCGATCCCCGACGACAGTATCGTCGTCTGTTCGTTCGGCGATGCGTCAAGCAACCATGCGACCGCGCAGACCGCATTCAACGCAGCGGCGTGGACTGCATACCAGAAGCTTCCGGCGCCGGTCTTGTTCGTGTGCGAGGACAACGGCATCGGCATCTCGGTCAAGACGCCGGCCGGATGGGTGGAGCGCAACTTCAAGGATCGCGCGGACCTGGATTACTACTACGCCGATGGACTCGATCTCGCGACGGGATATGGCCAGGTCGCGGAGGCCATCGCGCATTGTCGCCGCACCCGGCGTCCAACATTCCTGCATCTGCGCACCACGCGGATCATGGGCCACGCCGGCACCGATTTCGAGATCGAATGGCGCCCCATGGAGGAATTGTGCGCGGTGGAAGCCGGCGATCCGCTGCTCCGCAGCGCCGCGATCGCGCTCGAATCCGGGCTGATGTCCAAGGAAGAGATCCTTGCGTTGTACGAGGACACGCGCCGCAGGTGTTTCGCTGCGGCCGAGGACGCTGATCGCCGACCGCGCCTGACGGAACTCGCCGACGTCATGGCCCCGCTCGCGCCATACACCCCGCAGGCGGTCATGGCGGAAGCCGTGCGCGCCGCCGGCTCCGAAAAACGGATCGCTGCATTTGGCGGCGAAGCCCGGTTGCCGGAGAAGCAGGCACCCAGGCATCTGGCGATCCAGATCAACAACGCGCTGCACGACCTGTTCGCAAAGTATCCCGAAGCGCTGCTCTTCGGCGAGGACGTCGCGCAGAAAGGCGGTGTCTATACGGTCACCAAGGGCCTCCACAAGGCCTTTGGCAATAAACGCGTGTTCAACACGCTGCTGGACGAGACCATCATCCTCGGTCTTGCGCAGGGCTATGCCAACCTGGGCATGTTGCCGTTCCCCGAAATCCAATATCTGGCGTATTTCCACAACGCCTGCGACCAGATCCGTGGCGAGGCGGCCAGCCTGCAGTTCTTCAGCAACGGGCAGTACCGCAATCCGATGGTGCTGCGGATCGCCTCACTCGGGTACCAGCGCGGCTTTGGCGGCCATTTCCACAACGATAATTCGATCAC
>JBBSUF010000104.1:0-6857 GCA_038235185.1 Lysobacterales bacterium | reverse complement strand
CGCCACCCGTAAGCACCACGATCATTATCACGCCAAAGCCCATGAAGACGACGAAGGCCAGCAGCTCGCTGACCAGGGTGTGTACGAAGCTGCCCAGCAGGCTGGCGAAACCGGCGAGCAGCATGACGACGAGTGCGGCCACCAGGATGCTGGCCAGGAACAGCGCGCCCGCGATCAGGTTGGTGCTCACGTTGCGCACCGCGGCCATCGCGCTGAATTTGATCGCCTGCAGCAACGGCTGTCCGGAAAACAGGATCAGCGGGACCGAGAACAGGGTGATCGCGTAACTGAAATAGTTGAACACCAGCTGGAACAGCACCAGCAATCCTGGATGCTCAGGCTGCGGCACCGCAGGCACCAATCCGCTCATCGCCGCCTGCATGGCGCCAAGGTAGTCGTGCCAGTAGTTGGCACCCGCCAGCGCGGCGACCACCAATGCACTGGCGACGCCAAATACCAATTGCACCAGCCCCAGCGCCGCCAGCGTGCGCGCCTTGCCTTGGCGGAATGGCGCATAGAGCGCGGTCGCGCCAATCGGGCGTCCCGCTTCGGCCTCGCGGATGACGTGCATCAACCCACCGAAGAGGATCGGCATCAGCATCAGCACCACGAGGAAGACAGGTGCAAGCCAGCCCAGCATCGCCAGTATGTTGGCTGCAGCGGGCTTTGTGCCTGCGCCCTGCAACGCGCCCATTGCAGGCAGCATCACCAGCAGTGCCGCCGCGTACAGCGTGAGGATCAACAACAATGCCGCGCCGAAGACGGCCTTGGGGTTGCGCGTCCCCAAGTCGATGGCCTGGCGAAACCAGCGAACGCCATGACCGGCTGACAGCTTGCGAATTTCCATCCAGGTATCCGTGGGCTTGGTTGCGTGGAAACAGTGGTACGGCCGAATGCGTCGCTCAACCGGGAATGTGTGCCTGCGCATGTCGCACGAAGCGCCGGAGCACCGCCCGTGCCTGCGGCGTTGCGCGGACCGATCGTGCCAGCCGGTGTGCGCAACGGCCTTCGCGCGCCAACGCATCATGCTTGGCCTGGACATAGCCGCGCATCTGCAGCGTGTTGAACTCCGGATGGAATTGCACGCCCCACGCCGCTGCGCCCCAGCGGAAGGCGTGGCACTCGTCCTGCGCCGAACTCGCCAGCCGTGTCGAGCCTTCGGGAAGACGCAGCACACTCTGCACATGCGTGGCCTGGGCTGCGAATTGCGCGGGGGCGGTCGCGAAGATCGGATCGCTGGCGGCGTGGGCATCCAGCGCGATTTCGACCGTGCCCATTTCACGCCCCGCCGGGTTGTCACCGACTTCCCCACCCAATGCATGCGCCAGCAACTGGTGCCCGTAACAGATGCCGAATACCGGTAAACCCGCATGTGCGGCATCGCGCAGCCAGTGTGCGCTGCGTTCGCTCCAGTCGCGACGTTCCGTGACCATCGCACCGGAGCCGGTGATCAGGACGCCGGCAAATCCCTCGCGTGAGGGCAGTGGAGCGCCGCGTTCGACATCCGCCACCACCGTGGCATCGGCGGGCAATCCGGCCGCGACACGAATCCAGTGCGGAAAGCCGCCATGGCGCCGCATCGACGCGACCGGCTGGCCGGTTTCGATGATGAGGAAGGGTTTGGCGGCATCCCTGTTGGGGAAACCCTGTCTGGAGCGTGGCTCACGAAATCTCGCGTTCAAATCCGCGCAACCTGCTGGCAATGGGTGGCATGCAATCAAGGAGATTGAACGGCTGTCTCCAGCCGCAAACGTATACTAGCCCGCTTTTCCGCGCCCAGACACGGTCGTTCCAGCATGTCCACGCACGCAGCGCCGATGGTCACGTTCCAGGGATTGATCCAGCAGCTCAACGCTTACTGGGCGGCCAAGGGCTGCGTGCTGATCCAGCCACTGGACCTGGAAGTCGGTGCGGGCACCTTCCATCCGGCGACCTTCCTTCGCGCGCTGGGGCCAGAGCCATGGAACGCCGCCTACGTGCAGCCCTGCCGCCGTCCGACCGACGGCCGCTATGGCGACAATCCCAATCGGCTGCAGCGTTATTACCAGTACCAGGTGGTGATGAAGCCGAATCCGGACAATCTGCAGGAGCTGTATCTGGGGTCGTTGATTGCGCTCGGCATCGATCCGCTTGTGCATGACCTTCGGTTTGTCGAGGACAACTGGGAGTCGCCCACGCTCGGGGCCTGGGGGCTGGGTTGGGAAGTGTGGTTGAACGGCATGGAAGTCACGCAGTTCACGTATTTCCAGCAGGCCGGCGGCATCGAATGCAAGCCGGTGCTGGGTGAGATCACCTACGGCCTGGAGCGCCTGTGCATGTATCTGCAGGATGTCGACAACGTGTTCGACATCGTTTGGACGCACGGGCCTGATGGCGCTCCGGTCACCTATCGCGACGTCTACCACCAGAACGAAGTCGAACAGAGCGCGTACAACTTCGAACATGCCGATGTCGACGTCCTGCTGCGGCGCTTCGATGAATGCGAAGCAGAAGCGATCAAGCTGGTCGACCTCGGTTTGCCGCTGCCCGCCTATGACCAGGTCTGCAAGGCCTCCCACAGTTTCAACCTGCTCGACGCACGGCGTGCGATTTCCGTCACCGAGCGCCAACGCTACATCCTGCGCGTGCGCAAGTTGTCGCAGGCAGTCGCCGAAGGTTATTTCGCGCAGCGTGAGGCACTCGGGTTTCCGGGGCTGAAGCGCAAGGCCGCGGAACTGCCGGCATGATTCCATCGCGCCTCACTCCAGAATCCGCGTTGCAGGCACTCGCCGACGATCCGCTCGGGATGCGGTTTCGGCTGATGATCCAGCACGGAGACCTCGAGATCGAGATCTACAAGCCGTTTCGCCGCGACCTGCAGACGTCCCACGAGCGCGACGAGATCTACGTGGTGATCGCTGGTCATGGTGATTTTGTCTGCGCAGGTCGCCGCCAGGAATTCGTGCCCGGGGAAGTGCTGCTCGCAATGGCGGGCGTCGAGCACCACTTCGAGAATTTCAGCGACGACTTCAGCACCTGGGTGCTGTTCTACGGACCGCAGGGCGGTGCAACGCAATGACTCGAACGAATCCGATGCAACCCCTGCTGGTCGAACTGGGCACCGAGGAACTGCCGGTCAAGGCGCTGCCGGGCCTGGCGCAGGCGTTGTTCGACGGCGTCATCGACGGGCTGGTGAAGCGCGGCATTGCAGTTGAGCGCGGCGACTCAAAACCGCTGTATTCCCCGCGCCGGCTCGCCGTGCTGCTGCCTGCGGTAGCAACCGCGCAACCCGAGCAGGCGTCGGAAGTCTTCGGGCCATATCTCAACATTGCGCTCGATGCCGACGGCCAGCCGACGAAGGCGCTGCAGGGTTTCGCACACAAAGCCGGCGTTGCGTGGACACAACTGGCGCGGGCCACCGACAGCAAGGGCGAGCGCTTCGTGCATCGTGCGGTAACGCCCGGTGCGTCTACCGCCAGTCTGTTGCCGGACATCCTGCGCGAAGCGATCGCGGCGATGCCGATCCCCAAGCCGATGCGCTGGGGCGATCACGAGCATGCCTTCGCACGACCGGTGCATTGGCTGGTGCTGCTGTTCGGCAGCGACGTCATCGAATGTGACCTGCTTGGCTTGCACGCCGGGCGCAACAGTCGCGGCCATCGCTTCATGCATGACAAGCCGGTGTGGATCGGCATGCCGGGTGATTACATCGATGCATTGCGTGCGGCGCACGTGCTGGTTGATCCGGACGAGCGCCGCGAACGAATCGTGCGCGAAGTCAATGAAGCTGCGGCAAATGCCGGCCGCGGCACGAACACCTACAGCGCGCGCATCGATGCCGGCAACCTCGAGCAGGTGAACTGCCTGGTCGAGTGGCCCAGTGCGGTGTTGTGCGGTTTTGAGCATGAATTCCTTGCGGTGCCACAGGAAGCGCTGATCGCGACGATGGAAACCAACCAGAAATTCTTCCCGGTGCTCGACCAGGATGGGCAGCTGGTGGATCGCTTCGTTGGCGTCGCCAACATCGTGTCGAATGATGTCATTCAAATCAGAAAGGGCTACGAGCGCGTGATCCGCCCGCGCTTCAGCGATGCCAAGTTCTTCTTCGACGCGGATTTGAAGCAAGGCCTTGCTTCGATGAACGAAGGGCTGAAGAGCGTCACCTACCAGGCCAAGCTCGGCACCATCGCCGACAAGGTCGCCCGCGTCGCCGCGTTGGCCGAAGCGATTGCTGGCGAAGTTGGTGTCGATCCGCAAATGGCGCGACGTGCCGCGGAATTGTCGAAGGCCGATCTGCAGTCGCGACTGGTGAATGAATTTCCGGAATTGCAGGGAATCGCCGGGCGTTATTACGCCGCCGCAGAAAACGACACACTCGAGGTAGCGACTGCCATCGACGAAGCGTACATGCCTCGATTTGCCGGTGATGCGATCGCGCCGTCGAACCTGGGACAGGTGCTGGCGATTGCGGAGCGGCTGGATACGCTGGCCGGCGCCTTTATCGCGGGCCTGAAGCCAACCGGCAACAAGGATCCGTTTGCATTGCGGCGCAATGCGTTGGGGTTGGGGCGCACAATTGTCGAGGGTGGGCTCGAGTTCGATCTTCGCGCCCTGCTTCAAGACGCGGGCGTCGCAGCGGCCCAGGCGATGTCTTCCGCCGCGTTGGCTGGCAAAGTCAGGGCCATCGAGCAAGCTCAAGCGAAAGGCGCGGATGCCCAGGTTTCCGGGCAATTCGCTGCCCATGGTGTCAGCGCCGGCGAGCTCGAGGCGATCTACGATTTCATCCTGGATCGCCTTCGCGGCTATTACACCGAGCAGGGTGTCGCGCTACAACAATTCGAGTCGGTCAGCGCGTTGCGGCCCGCATCGCTGTTGGACTTCGACTACCGCCTCAAGGCCATTGCGGAATTCGCCAAGCTTCCCGAAGCCGATGCGCTGGCTGCTGCCAACAAGCGTATTCGCAATATCCTCAGGAAAGCCGACGAAGGCATTGCCGAAAACGTCGATGCTTCATTATTGACGGCGGGCCCGGAGCAGGATCTGGCCGATGCTGTCGCGCAAGCCGAAGTCGACACCGACGAAGCGTTGAAACAACACGACTATGTCGCCGTGCTTGGCCGCCTGGCGCGGCTGCGTCCACAGGTCGACGCCTTCTTCGACAACGTCATGGTCAATGTCGATGACACTGCCATACGCAACAACCGGCTTGCGTTGCTGCAACAACTTTCCGCGAGATTGGGGAGCGTGGCCGCCATCGAGCATCTGACGAGTTGACCGCTGCGCTACAGCCAGCCTTTCTGTCGCGCCAGTCGATAGGCCTCGATGCGGTTGCCCACGCCGAGCTTGCCGATCACGCCGGACAGGTAATTGCGCACCGTGCCGTGCGAGAGCGATAGTCGCGTGGCGATCTCCCCTGCGGACAAGCCTTCGCCTGCCAGGCGCAGCACCTGTCGCTCGCGGTCGTTGAGCGGATCGGATTCCGACCACGCGTCCACGGCAAGTTGCGGATCGATCACGCGAGCGCCGCCATGCACGCGTCGCACGGCGTCGGCGAGTTGTTCCGCCGGCGCGTCCTTGAGCAGGTAACCGCTGACGCCAGCATCCAGCGCACGCCGCAAAAATCCCGGGCGCGCGAAGGTGGTCACGATGATCACCCTGGTCGCCCACTCCTGACGCTGCAGGCGTAGTGCGAGCTCCAGACCAGTCAGGCCGGGCATCTCGATGTCAGTAACCAGCACGTCGGGCTTGAGGCGCTGCAATTCGCGCCACGCGCTTTCGCCGTCAGCCGCTGCACCGAGCACCTCGATGTCGGCTTCAAGTCCGAGCAACGCCATCAGCGCTCCGCGCACCATTGCTTGGTCTTCGGCCAGCAGCACCCGGATCATCCGTGTCGCACCTTGGTCGCACGCGCCGATCGCGCGCAAGGCACGTTAGCAGACCGCGTGGTGCTCGCCTCAGGCTGCTGCAGCAGGAACGTCGATGGTAATGCCGTGCGCGTGGGCTGCAATTCGGTCTTCCCTGGGCAAAGGCAACCGGGCTTCGATTCGCGTGCCGAGTTTTGGACCGGAGTCCACGCGCAAACTCCCACCGAGCGCCTCGATGCGCTCACGCATGCCGCACAAGCCGTTGCCGGGCGAGATCGCGCCGCCGCGGCCGTCGTCGTCGATCCGCAGCACCACATCGTCGCCCTCCATCAATAATGCAACCTCGGCGCATTGCGCGCGTGCATGACGCTGGATGTTGGTGACTGCTTCACGCACCGTCATAGCCAACACGATTTCAATTGCCTGCGGCAGTGCGATCGGCGTCAGCGTGTATTGGAATGCGACCGCATCGGACTCCAGCAGCAATCGTGCCGATGCCAGCTCCGCCGCCAACCCGGCGGCACGGATGCCGGTCACGGCGCTGCGCACCTGGGTGAGTGCATCGCGCGCCACCCGCGTGACCTCGGCGATTTCCCGTGCTGCAGCCGCGGGGTCGCGCCCCATGAGCTTTCCGGCGAGCTCCGATTTCAATGCGACCAGCGATAGCGTGTGTCCGAGCAGGTCGTGCAGGTCGCGCCCGATGCGTTCGCGCTCGGCCAGCGCGGCCAGCCGACGGACTTCGTCGTGGCTGAGCTTGAGGGCTGCGTCCTTTTCCTGGTGGATGCGCTCGACGTTGACGATGATGCCGATGATCAGGGTCATGACCGGCACCCAGACCAAGGCCTGCCAGGGATAGCCGACGCGGAACGCGACACCAACGAACACGGCATTGAGCAGCATCAGGCGGAGCATGTGGCGAACGATGAAGCGGGTGTTGCTGGTGCGCAGCATCACGCAGCCGAAGATGAAGTAGCTGAAGCCGCCCGGATAGGCCGGCAGCAACACGATGCCCAT
>JBBSUF010000103.1:0-6873 GCA_038235185.1 Lysobacterales bacterium | reverse complement strand
TACCGCGTGATGCAGGGCGAACGCCTGCGCGTCGAATTGCTCGATCTGGAAGCCGGCAAGGATGTCACCTTCGACCAGTTGCTGATGCTCGGCGACGGTGAAGGCGTCAAACTTGGCGATGCGCTCAAGGGCGCCAGCGTCACTGCCAAGGTGCTGGGCCACGGCCGCGCCGACAAGATCCGTATCGTCAAATTCCGCCGCCGCAAGCACCATCGCAAACAGATGGGCCATCGGCAGCACTACACCGAAATCGAGATCACCGGCATTGCCGGTGGCGACAACAAGAAGTAAGGGAGCGCACTCATGGCACATAAAAAGGGCGTAGGTTCCTCGCGCAACGGCCGCGACTCCAACCCGAAATACCTCGGCGTCAAGATCTACGGTGGCCAAGCCATCGACGCCGGCAACATCATCGTGCGTCAGCGTGGCACCCAGTTCCATCCGGGCATGGGCGTCGGTCTCGGTCGCGACCACACGCTGTTTGCGTTGATCAACGGCAAGGTCGAGTTCTCGGTGAAAGGCTTGAAGAAGCGCCGCATGGTCAGTGTCGTCGCCGGATAAGCGTTATCGGCGATCGCAGGAAAGCCCCGCGCTGCGGGGCTTTTTTGTTTGTGCCGTCCCACCGATTCCTATCTAATTGCAGCCCAATGAAACTTGTCGACGAAGCTGAAATCACGGTCACCGCAGGAAATGGCGGCGACGGTTGCATTGGTTTTCGCAGGGAAAAATTCATCCCCCTCGGCGGTCCCGACGGCGGAGACGGTGGGGGTGGTGGCGATGTCTGGCTACAGTCGGATGAAAACCTGAACACGCTGGTCGATTTCCGCCACCAGAAGCAGTTCAAGGCCCAGCGCGGCGAGAACGGCATGGGCCAGCAGCGTTACGGCAAGGCGGGCGACGATGCGACGATCACGGTGCCGGTGGGGACGGTCGTGATCAATGTCAGCACCGATGAGGTGATCGGTGACCTCACCACGCATGGCGAACGCCTGCTGGTGGCCAAAGGCGGCCAGGGCGGCCTCGGCAACATGCACTTCAAGAGCTCGATCAATCGATCGCCACGGCGTGCCACGCCAGGCACCGAAGGCGAGCAGCGCCTGCTGAAGCTGGAGCTGAAACTGCTGGCCGACGTGGGCCTGCTGGGTTTCCCCAACGCAGGCAAGTCGACCTTCATCCGCGCAGTGTCGGCAGCAACGCCAAAGGTCGCCGACTATCCTTTCACCACGCTCTATCCCAATCTTGGCGTGGTCAGCGTCGAGGTCGGTCGCAGCTTCGTGATTGCGGACATCCCTGGCCTCATCGAAGGCGCCGCTGATGGCGCGGGACTGGGCAGCCTGTTCCTCCGCCACGTGCAGCGCACGCGGCTGTTGCTGCACCTGGTCGACATCGCGCCGATGTCCTATGAAGGCATGGAAGGCGGGGTTGAAGTCGCACCGGCCGAACAGGTGCGGGCGATCGAAAACGAATTGCGCAAATATGACCCCGCAATGCTCGAAAAACCGCGTTGGCTGGTACTGAACAAGGCGGACCTGATGTTCGAAGACGAGGCTCGCGATCGCGCGCAGGAAGTCGTCGCCGAACTCGGATGGACGCAGCCGTGGTTCCTGGTGTCGGCCATCGGCCGCGAAGGCACGTGGCCGATCATGCTGGCAGTGCAGTCGTTCTTCGACAGCCTGCGCGCGGACGCGGCAGATGCCGCCAGTGCCGAGGTCCCAGCAACCGTCATGGACGGCGATGCTGCCTGAGGCATCCGCATGGTCAATAAAAAACCCGGCTGAAGCCGGGTTTTTTGCTGTCGTTCGGAACTGCGGCTCAGGCGGCCTGCAGCGCCTTGATGCGTGCGGTCAGGCGGCTCTTGTGGCGGGCGGCCTTGTTCTTGTGGATCAGGCCGCGCGCGCTGAAGCGGTCGAGAATGGGCTGGGCGACGGCAAACGCTGCGGTCGCGCCCGCGGCGTCATTGGCGTCGAGCGCCTTGATGACTTTCTTGACGGCGGTGCGCAGCATCGAGCGCTGGCCGGCGTTGCGGGCATTGCGCACGACAGCCTGCTTGGCGCGCTTCTTGGCGGACTTGATGTTGGCCACGATGGAATCCTGAGAATGTTGTTATGGAGCAAAGCGGGCTTACGCCCCGGTAGACAGGAAAGTATGGGCGATTCAGCCACTTGCGTCAATCAGGCAGGAACTGCCGAATGAGCGGCCCGGCACCAGATACAAGCCATCGTCCAGGAGGAATGCTCCGCGGCCTGGTCTCCTTCAGCAGCATGACCATGGTGAGCCGGGTCCTGGGCCTGGTTCGTGACCAGTCGATCAGCTATGTATTCGGTGCAAGCGCGGCAACGGACGCTTTCTGGGTTGCTTTTCGCATCCCGAATTTCATGCGGCGGTTGTTCGCCGAGGGCTCGTTCTCGACTGCATTCGTTCCCGTATTCACCGAGATCAAGGAAACCCGGCCGCACGTTGAATTACGCGAGCTGGTTTCGCGCGTCGCCGGTACCCTCGGAGCGGTACTACTGGTGGTGACTGCGCTGGGCATGCTGTTCTCCCCACAGATTGCCCAGATATTCTCGCCGCACGATACCCAGAAGCTTGGTCTGCTGACTGACCTCATCCGGCTGACATTCCCGTTCCTGCTGTTCGTCTCGCTGACGGCACTGGCGGCAGGCGTGCTCAACAGCTTCCATCGATTCGGGCTGCCGGCGCTGGCACCGGTGATCCTCAATCTGTGCATGATCAGCGGCGCGCTGTGGCTGGCGCCGCGGCTGCAGGTGCCGATCATGGCAATGGGCTGGGCCGTGCTCGCTGCTGGCGTACTGCAGTTGCTGTTCCTGCTCCCGGCGCTGAACAAACTTGGCTTGTTGTCACTGCCGATCTGGGGCTGGAAGCACACCGGTGTGCGCAAGGTGATGCGTCTGATGGTGCCAACGCTGTTCGGGTCATCGGTTGCCCAGATCAACCTGCTGCTCGACACGTGGATCGCGGCGTATCTGTTGACGCGTTCCCAGACCTGGCTGTCACTCGCCGATCGCTTCCTTGAACTGCCGCTGGGCGTGTTCGGGATCGCCCTGGGCACAGTCATGCTGCCCACGCTTTCGCGACACCACGTCAGGGCAGACCACGCCGGTTTCTCGCGCGCGCTGGATTGGGGGTTGCGCAATACATTGACGATCTCCGTTCCGGCCGCGCTCGGCTTGATGTTCTTGTCCCAGCCGCTCGTCGCGACGATTTTCCAGCATGGCCATTTCACCGCCTTCGACACGCGGATGACCGCGCTGTCGGTGTTCGGCCTGAGCTTCGGACTACCGGCTTTCGCGATGGTGAAGGTCGTGTTGCCTGCGTTTTACTCGCGACAGGACACGAAGACTCCCGTGCGCGCTGGAGTGTCGGCCCTCATCGCCAACATGCTGCTCAATCTAGCGATCCTCTCCGTGCTTTACGTGCTGTGGGTGCCCGCAGGGCTGAAGGCGCAGGGCGTGTGGATCGGCCTGGCTGGTACGCCGGGCCTGCATCTGGCGCTCGGCATCGCCAGTGCATTGGCCAGCTACCTCAACCTCGGTTTGCTGTGGCGCTGGCTGCGTCGCGACGGCGTCTACCAGGCGCAGCCGGGTTGGGGCCGCTTTTCCATGCGCCTGCTAGTGGCCTGCGCGGCGCTATGCACGGTAGTGGGGCTTGGCCTCCATGTCGGTCCCGATTTTTTGACCGCGCCGGTGATCGTGCGGTTGGTCTGGCTGATCGGGCTGGTCGGCGCCGGTGCCGCCGCCTACGCGGCGTCGCTGCTGGCAATGGGCTGGCGCATGCGCGAACTGCGCGAGCATTGATCCCGCAGCCGATGGCTATACTTCAGGGCTCAATGAGCAGGCTGTTCCGTGACGTCGAAGGTGGGCTTTTGTGCCCCCAAGGCAGCGTGGTCTGCATCGGCGCTTTCGATGGCTTGCACCTTGGCCACCGCGCGTTGGTGCGCCATGCGGTTTCGCGTGCGCGGATGGTCGACGTTTCTGCGGTGGCGCTGAGTTTCGAGCCGTTGCCGCGGGAGTTTTTCGCGGTGGACATGCCACCCCCCCGATTGACCCATCCACGGGCGAGGTTCAATGGCTTGTGTCATCTTGGCGTTGACCTTGTTGGCCTGCTGCGGTTCAACGCCAGGCTCGCTGCCATGTCGGCGGAAGACTTCGTCCGCATCATGCTCGTGGCCCGTCTTCGCGCCCGCGAAGTATGGGTCGGGCCGGGGTTCCGGTTCGGCCGGGATCGCAAGGGCGATCTGGAGACCCTGCAATCGCTTGGCGCATCCAATTGTTTCACCGCGAATGCGATCGAAGCGGTTGGTGATGGCGAACGCATCTCCAGCACCCGCGTTCGAACTGCAGTGGCCACGGGCGACTTCGCAACGTCGACACGACTGCTGGGGCGTCCTTACGCGATCAACGGGCGCGTGGTTCGCGGAAAGCGGCTCGGACGCACGCTTGGTTATCCGACAGCCAACCTGCGCTTTGGCGGCAAGCTGCCTCCACTTTCCGGAATCTTCGCGGTGCGCGTGCATGGTGTCAGTCAAGGCGCGGTGACCGGCGTGGCGAGCTTCGGAACACGACCGACAGTGGGCGGCACCGAGCCGCTGCTCGAGGTACACCTGTTCGATTTCGATGGCGACCTTTACGGGCGCCGGATTGATGTCGAATTCGTCGCGAAACTCCGCGACGAAGAAAATTTCACCGACCTGCCCACACTGGTCGCGCAAATGCATCGCGACGCCGCGCAGGCTCGCGCCATCCTTGATGACCTTCCACGACAGGCCTACGCGTGACCCAGGAATCTGATCCCAACCGATACAAGGGCACGATCCATCTGCCGGCGACCGAATTTCCGATGCGCGGCGACCTGCCAAAGCGTGAACCGGAAACGCTAAAGCGCTGGCAGCAGGACGACCTTTACGCGCAACTGCGCGCGCACGTCAAAGGGCGCCCGTCGTTCGTGCTGCATGACGGCCCGCCGTATGCGAATGGTGCGATCCATCTTGGCCATGCCGTCAACAAGGTGCTGAAGGATGCCGTCGTCAAGTCGAAGCTGCTCGCCGGTTTCGATGCACCGTACGTGCCCGGCTGGGATTGCCATGGATTGCCGATCGAAATCGCGATCGAGAAGAAATGGGGCAAGGTCGGCGACAAGCTCGATGCCGCCGGATTCCGCGCGAAATGTCGCGAATACGCCAATGCACAGATCGACGTGCAGCGCGTGGATTTCCAGCGGCTCGGGATCATCGGTGACTGGGCGCATCCCTATCGCACGATGGATTTCGGCTATGAGGCCGAGATGTTGCGCGCGCTCGCGAAGATCATCGATCGCGGCCACCTCGCGCGCGGCGTCAAGCCGGTGCACTGGTGTTTCGATTGCGGATCGGCACTGGCCGAGGCGGAGATCGAATACCAGGACAAGCGTTCGCTTGCGGTCGACGTCGCCTACCAGGCACGACAGCCGCAAGCGCTCGCATCGGCTTTCGGCATTGCGTTGCCCGAGGGTGTGCAGGTCGCCGTTCCGATCTGGACCACCACGCCGTGGACGCTACCCGCAAGTCTCGCGGTAACGCTTGGCGCGGAGCTCGAGTACGTATTGGTTCAAGGCCCAGCGCGCAGTGGAGGTGCTCAATGGCTGGTCATTGCCGAGCCACTCGCGCAGCGTGCGCTACAGCGTTATGGCGTCGACGAGGTCGTGGTGCATGGGCGCGCAACGGGCACCCAGCTTGAAGGCCAGCGCCTGCAGCATCCGTTTTATACAGAGCGCGAAATCCCGCTGATCCTCGGCGAGCACGTGTCCGCCGAGGACGGCACCGGCGCGGTGCACACAGCACCCGGTCATGGCCAGGAGGACTTCATCGTTGGCCAACGCTATGGACTGGTCGAGCAATACAGCGCGGCGCAACTAAATCCGGTCGACAGCCGCGGCGTCTACCTGCCATCCACGCCACCGATTGGCGATCACGTCCTCGCAGGCACTCACATCTGGAAGGCCAACGACGCGATCGTTGAAGGATTGCGTGGCAACGGTTCGCTGCTCGCCTTCGCGGCGATCAACCACAGTTATCCGCATTGCTGGCGGCATCGCACGCCCGTTGCATTCCGGGCCACGCCGCAGTGGTTCATTTCGATGGAGCAGGCCGGGCTGCGCCGGGATTCCCTGGCCGCTATCAGCAAGGTCGACTGGATCCCGGAATGGGGCGAAGCGCGCATCTACGGCATGGTCGAAGGGCGGCCGGACTGGTGCATCTCGCGCCAGCGCACGTGGGGAGTTCCGATCGCGTTGTTCTTCGACCGTGAAACCGGGCTGCCCCATCCGCAGACGCCAGCGCTGATGCGCATCGTCGCGGACATGGTCGAGCGCGATGGTGTCGACGCATGGTACGCACTGGATCCGGCCACATTGCTGGGCGACGACGCGGCGCGTTACGAGAAAGTCACCGATATTTTAGATGTCTGGTTCGACTCAGGTGTCACCCATGCCTGCGTGCTCGCCAAGCGTCCGCAGGACGGATTGCACAAGCCCGCGGATCTTTACCTCGAAGGCTCCGACCAGCATCGGGGCTGGTTCAACTCCTCGCTCGTCACCGGGGTGGCGATGGATGGCGTGGCACCGTTCCGGCAGTGCCTGACGCACGGCTTCACGGTCGATGCGCAGGGCCGCAAGATGTCCAAGTCGCTCGGCAATGGCATCGAACCGCAGGACATCATTGGCAAGCTCGGTGCGGACATCCTGCGGCTGTGGATCCTGTCGACCGACTATCGCAACGAGATGTCGTTGTCCGACGAAATCCTCAAGCGCACTGCGGACACATATCGCCGCATCCGGAACACCGCGCGTTTCCTGCTCGGCAACCTGCATGGATTCGAT
>JBBSUF010000102.1:0-6985 GCA_038235185.1 Lysobacterales bacterium | reverse complement strand
CTCCGGTACTGGCGCTGCCCTTTCGCTGGCCAAAATAAACGGTAACGCCGATGCCGCGATCACTCGTGGACTCGACAGTCTCCACGGCACCCATGCGCACGTTGACGTTGAGCCCGTGTTCCTCGCTGCAGCTGACCTCGGCCTGGCTGGCCCCGCGCGCGCGACAGCGGTCGAGTAGCTGTTGCGCGATCCCGGCCAACTGGTCGAGTCGCGCGAGGCTGGGATCGCCGGAGGTCATTGGCAGGCTTGCAGCAGTCATGTCCGACGAAGTCATCGGGGAAGTTGTCGACGAAGTGATGACGTTCAATGGCTTATCCTTGGTCTTTGCACTGATGACGCGATGGATGGACGATGCGCGGACGCGATGACGATAGCGGGGAATTCCTCGGCCCAAGCCGCAGCGAACAACGGCGCGCGGCGCTGGATGTGCTGGCGCTGGGCCAGCAGCTGGTGGGGTTGAGCGCGGCGCAACTGGCCAAGTTGCCGATCCCCGACGACCTGCTGTCGCACATCGTGGATACGCAGCGCATCACCTCGCACGTCGCGCACAAACGTCAATTGGCGTTTCTCGCCAAGCAGATGCGGCGCGAAGACGACGCCACGCTGGATGCGATCCGCGATGCGCTCGATGCCGGTGGCGAAGCGGGACGCCGTGAAACCGCGCTGCTGCATCGCATCGAAGGCTGGCGCGAACGCCTGCTGGCCGACGGGGACAACGCGTTGTCGGATTTGTTGCTCGAATGTCCGACGGCCGATCGCCAGCATCTGCGGCAACTGGCGCGCAACGCGATTGAAGAGCGCAACCGCAACAAGCCGCCGCACGCGTCGCGGGAGCTGTTCCGCGAGTTGCGTGAACTGCTGTCGCAAGGCGAGGCATCCATCCAGGACGAATCTGGTGATGAAGAAAACCAGCATGGTTGATCAACCTGCCTGCGTACCACCGACCGTAATCCCGTCGATCAACAACGACGGCTGACCGACACCCACTGGCACCGATTGTCCGTCCTTGCCGCAGACGCCGACGCCTTCGTCCAGTGCCAGGTCGTGGCCAATCATCCGCACGCGTTGCATCGTTTCCGGGCCGTTGCCGATCAGCGTCGCACCCTTCACCGGCGCGGTGACTTTTCCGTCCTCGATCAGGTACGCCTCGGTCGCCGAAAACACGTACTTGCCACTGGTGATGTCCACCTGGCCGCCACCGAAGTTGACCGCATATAGACCACGCTTTACCGAACGAATCATCTCTTCGGGGTCATGCGTGCCGGCGCGCATGTAGGTGTTGGTCATGCGCGGCATCGGCAGATGCGCGAACGATTCGCGGCGACCATTTCCAGTGGGCTGCATTCCCATCAGGCGTGCATTGAGCGTGTCCTGCATGTAACCGACCAGGACGCCATCCTCGATCAGCGTCGTGCAACTGGTCGGCGTGCCTTCGTCATCGATATTGAGCGAACCACGCCGGCCCTCGAGGGTGCCGTCATCAACGATCGTCACGCCCGGAGACGCCACGCGCTGGCCCATACGGCCTGCGTAGGTGCTTGTCCCCTTGCGGTTGAAATCGCCTTCCAGTCCGTGGCCGACGGCCTCGTGCAGCAGCACGCCGGGCCAGCCGTTGCCCAGCACGACCTGCATCACCCCGGCGGGTGCGTCGACGGCCTCCAGGTTCACCAATGCCATGCGCAGTGCTTCGCGCGCCCACGCTTCGGGCTTTCTGCCTGAAAAAAGCTCGGCATACGAATAGCGCCCGCCACCGCCGGCGAATCCGCTTTCGCGGCGACCATTCTGTTCGACGATGACCTGCACGTTGAGCCGGACCAGAGGCCGCACGTCGCCGGCCAGCACGCCATCGCTGCGCGCGACCAGTACCGTGTCGACGCCACCGGACAATCCGACCATGACCTGCTGCACGCGCGGATCACTGGCGCGCAGCAGCTTGTCGAGCTTGCGCAGCGCCTCGACTTTTTCCTCGTTGCCGATGGCATCGATCGGGTCCACGCTGTCGTACAGCGCGCCGGCGTAGAGTTCGCGGCCCTGCCCACGAACCAGCGTGCGTGGACTGTGTGCGGCGCCGTCGCGCGCGATGGCGCGCGCGGATCTGGATGCCGCCATCAATGCCTGTGTGTTGATGTCATCGGAATAGGCGAACCCGGTTTTCTCTCCTGAGATCGCGCGCACGCCGACGCCCTGCTCGATCGAATGCGCACCGTCCTTGACGATGCCGTCCTCCACCGTCCAGCTTTCGCGCCGCGAATGCTGGAAATACAAATCGCCGAAATCGATGCCGGGCCCGAGCAGCGAGCCGAAGGTCGTGTCCAGCTGGTTGGCATCGAGTCCTGCGGGTAACAGCAGGCGGGATTCGGCGAGGGCAAGCGATTGGGTCATGGGATGTCCGGGAAATGGTTTTCAAAGTCCTGTACGTCATCCTGCAAACGCATGAATGACAAATCTCTACATGCAGGCGCGAAGCCGTCTAATCAACCGCTGGGCGGAGGCGAGGTTGTATTGATGCGCGACTGTTCACGGCTGATGGTCTCGACCTTGGGTTGCTTCCAGGGCCCGGTCACACGATAGGTTTTCGCAGCAAGCCGGCCCAATGGTTTCTTCAGCACGGCATTCGCTGCCGCGCCAATCGCGGCACCAATGGGGCCGCCAGCAATCGCGCCGACGGCGGTCAGAAGGTTGCCTGCCTTGGGCAGCACTTCGACCGTCTGGTCGAATTGCTGCGCCATCAGGTTGGCCGCTCCCCGGATGCGGATTTCGGCAGCGGGCCCGTCGATCACCAGGTTGTCGCTGCGTGCCAATCCGGCACCGATATGAATGTCGCCATCGATGCTGTTGAACGCGAAGCCCTTCGAAAAGAAATCGTGGAAATCAAGACTGAGTCGTCTTGGCAGCTGGGCCAGGCTCAGTAATCCAAGGACACGTCCTGCGCCCGGATCGAGCGTGACCAGCTGGCCATTGCGTGCGGCAAGCGACAGCGTGCCCGTCACCGTATCCATGCGCAAACCAGACGGGTCTCCCGGCCACGTCGCATTGAATGTCGCTTTGCCATGGCCACCGGCCAGCTGCCCGGCGTAGCCAAATCCGTCCAGCAGCGCACCAAAGTCGCTGCTGCCCAAGGCAATCGCAATCCGCGTCCGGGCAGTGTTTGCATGGCCGGTCCAATCGCCGCTGATGGTGATCTGTTGCGTGGGCGTTCGTGTCTGCAACTGATCGACATGCAGGCCGTCTGTGATGCGACGCGTGCGCAGCCGTGCGCTGCCGAGATTGGCGTCGTTGAATCGCAGGTCGGCCACGTCGAATGTAAGCGGCGGGATGCTGACAGGATTGATGTCGCTGGTGGGGTTGGTATTCGCGGTATTGGTGACACCCGGCGTGGCATCGGTTGGCGCGCTGCGCCAATGCACATGCTGGAATTGCCCCGCGATTGCTGCCCCATCGGCATCCGGGACACGCACCATGCCTGTCAGTGCATCGCCGGACACCTGTACCGCCGTGCCGCCCGCCGCCGGTGTCACCTGTACCCGGATATTGGGGAAACCACTATTGAACAGCATCAGGTGATCGGCCGTGAGGTCGATGCTGCGCAGTGGCATTGGACTGCTACCGGCGTTTTTACCGCTATTGCTGGTTGTCGGTTTGACAAATGCCGCCTTGACCAACGCGATCCAGCCCAGTGCATCCAGCGTCGTGGCATGACCGCTGGCAACCAGGCCCACCGCAGGCGGTGGATCGCTCACGTTACCGGTGCCCAGCACGACCCTCACGCCGGTATTCCTGTCATCGCTGCGCGCACGCAGGCCGAGCATGCTGCCCAACGCAATGCGCGTTTCGCCGCTGCCCATCGGCAATGCAGTGTCGATCGTCGCAGGCAATGCCATCGACGCTGCTTTGTGGATTGGCATTGGCAGGTTCACGGCCGTGCCGACCAGGTTGGACCGTAGTTGCAGGTGCGTGGGCATGGTGGGGGCCGCACCGGTGCCCTTGGGGATCGCGATCGCCACCGTCCATGTCGAGCGACCTGTCAGATAGGGCTTCAGCCACTCCAGTTGCGGCGCACGCTGCAGCAGGTTGTCTGCCGTCAGGCTGGCATCGAGATCGCCTTCGAATGCCTGCAGGGGATCGTGCACATAGGTGCCGACACGCAGCGACAGGACGCCCGGCAAGCCGGCGTGCAGGACCGCAAGCTTGTCGGCGACAAAGCCACCGTTGCCGTAATCGGCCCGGCCACGGACATTGCTGAAGGCGAGGTTCCAGCGTTTTTCCGCAAGCGTGGCACCAGCAAGCGCAACCGTGCCACCCAGGTGGCTCGCACCTCCGCCCTCATGCAGCGGCAGCTCAAGATGGAAACCGACCGCTGCCAACCCGCTGGCCTGGATGTTATCAAGGGTTTCGCCATCGCTTTTGTGCAGCGGGCTTTGTTTCAACAGCTGCAGCAATTGCCCCGCGTCACCACCGCCTTGCGCGCTGACCATCAAGGTGGACTTGGCGAAATTCGCGATGCCGGCATCGAAGCGGCGGATGCCCACGCCTGCCAGCACACCCTTGCCGCCGACAGTGAACCCGTTGTCGATGAAGCTGATATCGGCGTCGACATGATCAATCGACGGCCACCCTGGGTCGAACTTCAACACTGCGCTCCCGATGTGTGCGGTCCCCTTGAAAATGCCTGTGGTTCCGGTGGCGACCAAGTTGCTGCTCGATGCTACCTGTGCCACATCGCGCGAACTCTTTGCTGCGAAGGGCCAGTCGCCCAGGTCGCCTGAAACCAGGACGCGGCCATCACGCAGCCAGCCCGCGACGATCGTGCGATCCAACCACTGCACCGTCGCCGGCGCCATCATCGAATGCACCCAGAAGCGCTTCGCCGATGTCAGAGGCATGTCATCGAGTTGCACGGCGACATCCACGCGGGGACTGCTGCCATCCGCCTTGAACCACAATCCGCCACGCAACGTCGCACCCAGATCGCCATCACTGATGCGCAACCCCGGCGTGCCCATGTGCCAACCATCGGCCTCACGCCATCCGGCCAGGTGACCTTGCATGGATGCCACATGGACCGCACTGAAGCCACGCGGCCAATCGATGCGAAGCGGATGCGTTGGACTGAAATTGAAATCGAATCCGCGGTCGTCACCATTAATTTCACCGGCAACATCGCTCATCCCTGGCGCCGAACCAGCGGCCTGGAATCCGAACCGATCTACGATGCCACTGGCGCGCATGGGGCCAGCAACAACGCCGGAGATCGTGACCTTGCGCAGCGTCGCCCGTGGATGCGTCGCCAGCAGCCACCGGCGCAAGCCAGGCGACACGCGATCACTGAGGGCCAGCATCGAGAACAACGGAGCGGCATCGATGTTATCGGCCATTACGCCATAGCGGCGTCCGCCGGCCACGACAAGTCCGTCGAGCACCTGCTCCTGGCCGCCATTGTTGATGCGCAATGTCGGTGCATCGATGCGCCATCCGCCGGGCACGACAGTCCAGCGCGCGCGTGCCTGCAGGTGCGTAAACATGCTCCTGGCCATCAAAGCAGGTTGCGTCGCCACGCTTGCAGGCGCTTGCCCTTTCGTTGTCGTTGTCGTTGTCGTGACCGGGGCCGTCGGCAATGGTGTCCCGCGCAGCAGCAAGTGATCCATGTTGGCATCCATGGTCACGGTCACGATTCGATGCGCGCGCAACTCGGCCCATGCCTGCGCCCGCCCGCGACCGCCTTCCAAAGTGATTCCGGCAGCGTGCAACAGCGTCGACCATGCCGAAAGATCTGCATGCATGGCGGCCACGTACAGGCGCCCGTCTCCGCGCGTGCGGTCGAAATCGCCAACTGCCTCCACCGGTGCCTGCCCCGGTTTCGCCCACGCAAGTGCGCCGATACGCACGCGTTCCTCATCCACGCGCAGGCGAGCATCCACGCGCGACACGTGTGTGTCGATCGCAAGATCCGGCGCGATGATGGCAAGCCTGGCGCCGATCACCTGAAGCTCACCCAGACCCTCAAATGCATCGAATGGGTCGCCACCGGTTTGCGTCTGCCCAGGCAAACCGCGAACCCGCCAGCGTCCACCAGCATCCTGTTCAAGCGCCAGGTCCAGGCCTCGTATGCGCAGTTCGGTGAAGGATCGGCCCGGCAGCAAACCTGCGTATTGCGAGATCAACATCTCGGCGTCACCGATCAGCACCGACTGCTGGCCGGCGCCCACGCGCATGCCATCCAGGCGCAACAACGGTCCACGCCGAGTCCACTGCGTTTCAAGTTTGTCGAACGTGACCGGCCGCCCCGCACGCGCGCTCAACCACGCCGCGACGTGATCGGGATGTCGCTCGGCCAGCGGCAACAACTGGCTGACGACACCCGACACCAGCGCCATCAACACCAGCCCTATCGCGAGCACGTACCAGGCACCGCGGCGTGCGATTCGCAGGCGGCGGCGAAAGTGAGTAATCACGTGGCTCCCGGCCCCTGCGCAAAGCTGCTACTCATGACCCTACACAAGGCTCTACAGCAGCACGACATCAAACTGTTCCTGCTGGTATTGCGTGTCGGCCTGGAAGCGGATCGACTTGCCGAGAAACTCCTCGAGTTCTGAAACCGCAACCGATTCCTCGTCGGTGATCCGCGCAACGACTTTTGGGGATGCGATCACCAGCAGTCGGGCGGCCTCGAACTGGCGCACCGCACGGGTGATTTCCCGGAAGATTTCGTAGGTCACGGTTTCGGTGGTCTTGAGCATGCCGCGACCGCCGCATTCATGGCACGGCTCGCACAGTTGGCGCTCAAGGCTTTCGACCGTGCGCTTGCGCGTCATCTCGACCAGGCCCAATGGCGAGAAATCGTAGACCGTGGTCTTGGCGCGATCGTGTGCCAGTGATTTTTCCAGCGTGCGCAACACCTGGCGCCGATGCTCGGCGTCGTGCATGTCGATGAAGTCGATGATGATGATGCCGCCCAGGTTGCGCAGCCTCAGTTGCCGCGCAACCG